>JAKMGM010000143.1 GCA_022424925.1 Candidatus Poseidoniaceae archaeon
TGATACGACCATTCAACTTCAAACTGTTGTAGTGTTTGTGAATCATCGCCTCCGGCAACAAATCGGTATTCCCCGCTCGTTGCTTTCCATACGAATTCATTTCCGGAAACTTCTCCACCGGCAACGAGATTGATACTCTGCTTACCGCATTCGTAGTACGTTTCTTTCAGCTCACATTTCTCAGCTTCCGACGCTTCCGCTATTCCAATCCATGCGCCTTGCTTTTGCCATGCTACTGCGACTTCTACATTTAGGGCATCAATGGCTTTAGGCAACGAAAGTATGTCTTGCGACATTCCCCAGTAACATGTGACTTGGTCTTCTTGTACAAAGGGTATGCCTTCTTCTACATCGCAAGGTGGCAGCATGGCTTCTTCTGTTGCACCGTCTTCAACGGTGGGCGGGGGTAAGAGCGCTGGAGCAGCAAGAAGTAAGACGGATGCGATTCCCGCAACCCACCGGAACAGTGATTCTCTCATGTCCAAGCCTCACATTTCGTCCCATTCAGCCCAGTCCTTTGAATCGGTTTTCGTTTCAGGTTGGGGCGATTGTTTCCGAGCTGGAGTTGTAGCCTTTGTCGCAGTACCTGCATCGCCTCCCATGTCCCAAACTGAGATTTGTTCTGTGTTCGCTTTCTTCACCTCGGTTCGAGGCTGTTTTTTGGGCGTCACAGCATCGGCAAATGGGTCTTCAACAGGGCGCGACATTTCTTCGACATCGCCTCGCATGAAGGCATACACTTGTTCAGTAGTCAAGAGTTGGCCCTGCATGACGGCTTTTGAACCATCAACAAAACCCTCCTCTTCGGCGGGTGATTCTTCACGCGTAGCGTTCTGTTGTTCAAGTTCGTTTTGAAGCCGTTGCAGCATAGGATGTTGAGCAACCATTGCTTGGTCTTGTTCTTGCAAAGAGCGCAAGAAATCATCGTCTCGACCTATGACACTTAACGTGCTTCGAACGGCTTTGCTACGATTAGAATAGGCAATGATAGCAGCCACAGGAACCAGAATCAGTCCTATACAACATAAACCGAATCCGAGCATGAGGCCAGAATACTCAAAGATTTCCATTTGCCAATCATCGACGTTCACAATCCAAACAACAGCATCTTCGCAGTCTTCAGAAGTACAGGTTGCTGAAAACCTCAATTCACCGGTTTCGTTGATTGCCCATTCTTCGAGTACTGTGAAACTTGCACCGTCCGAGGCCATGGGCGTCCAGTCAGTAAAGCAGTTACTGGTTTTGAGAACCTCGTTTGCAGCAGCTGATCCAAGCACTTTCTTGGCTTCGACTTCACTGTCCGCTGCTCCTGACAGTACAACGGCCATGTAACACTCGCCACTGACTACCTCGACATTTTCTGATCCGCCCATGTCAAGTTCTACAGTTGCCCTTTGACGCGGGTCGTAAATTGCATCGATAGCATCTGATTGAGAGGAAAGAGCTATGCCTGCACCAATAAGCAGCAAGGCGCCAACAATACCCAGTCGAAACGCCCATGGTGAACGCTGCGAGGTAGAACCTGCCATGGTGATGCCTCGTCTTCATCCTCAATGAATCCTTGCGCGAATCAAGCCAAGCCAAGTTCGGCTAATTTTTCAGGCAAATACGTCTCTGTAACGAAGTCAAGACCGTACTTCGCAAGCGATTGCTGTTCAGCCTTTTTGCCGAGTTCCAACATCATGTTGATTTGTTCTTGCCACCAACTGTCAGCGAACCGTGGGTCAGAAAGTTCAGCATTCAGTGCTTCAACATCCTTCTTGGACAGGTCGTCGCTTGGTAAATCATAGGCGAGTATATCGTCAGCAGTGATGCCAAGATATGTGGCAGATGGTGTAGCTAAGTATTCAGAAATGTGAGCGGTTTTGATTGCACCGTAGGCGATTGAAGCAAAAATTCGGAACGACCACGGGTCGCCGTCAAGGAAGACAACGACCGGTAAATCCCACTCCTCACTCATCCGTTTCATGATGCGTCGGGTTGAACGTGCCGGTTGCCCTTTCAAATGCAGCAGTCCGCACCGGTAGTCCTCATCAAATCCGTTTTCGATGAGTCGGTCAAACATACCACCTGTTTCTATCGCCATGATAAAATCAATATCGTGTTCGAGAAGTTCTATTTTCTCCAGTTCAACATTGTACGGTACGCCATAACCCGAATCTCCAACATCGTCTCGCGCATTGATTCTCATCCATTCCCCACGACGGTTTCTTTCTCGCAGAGTAAGATTCCCGATCATACGAGCGCCGTCTTCTTCAGGCCGTAATTTGAAATCTTCTCGAAGACACTTGGTAACAATTTCTAAATCTTCAGCGAGGTTGTTTGATTCGTTTTGGCTTCCAAACTTGCCCAGGCCCCAAGCCTCAGAAATGTAGTACATTTCTCTCAGTGTGGATGATTTACCTGCATCCAACATTTCTTCAATGAACTCTACCACGTGAAGTGCACGTAGCAATTGTTTCGCTGAACCCAGGCTTGTTGCGTCGCGTATAGACTGCTTTTTACCGTATTTGTAGACGCCGAGTTTCTTGTCAAACCCAATGTTGTTTTTGGTTCGAACAGGTAACGTCATCGTCGGAGGTTCACCCTTAACAATTCGGTCGTACATTTCAGCAACCACTTCGTGCATTGCAGCTTTTGTCTCTTCAGGCGTATGCATTCGTGACATCAATTTTCACCTCCAAATAATGTGCGCTGACCTTCTGGAGGCGTAACGACAGGCTCGGGAATATGTTGCTCAGAAACCGGTTCGAGCGGCGTTGCCTCGAGCTGTTCAACATCGTTGTTTGCCTCGGCTTCATCTGCAACGTTATCGAGTTCTAACTGCTCTTGACGTCGTATCTCTTGCAGGAACTTTTCATCCATCTTCGTGGCGCCGATGACGTCTTGAGAACCGCGGAACAGCACCTCAGTGTCGGTCCAGTCACCGCGTTCCAATCCCCGTAGACTGTACGTGATGTTTTTACGCTCACCGGGTTGTAAGGCTTCCAGTTTCCAAGCCCATACGCCGAGCGCTTCCTTTCGACCCCCTGTTTCGTTGCTTTCCATTGTAGCACCGGATTTTTCGGGCCATGTTGCAAGGATGGTGTAGGCTCGTGCTCGACTTGTATAGTTGAACAGGACAATGTCCACATCGACCATTTTCGTCTCTTTATTCCACACCGTGGTTGATTCACTGATAACGGCAGACATGATTTTGGTGATGGAGCCAGCAAGTTCAGGAACAGGGCGGTCCAATAGCTGGGCTGATTTTTCTGCAATGGCAGGCAAGATATCGTTGATGAGTTCGAACTTCTCTTTTGTTTTCGCCATCTTCTTTTTCTTTTCAAGGTGCTTTCGAAGACCCCTGCCCATCTCGAGCATGGCTTTTCTTGCCTCTTCCATCACTTCGCCGTTGTCGGCAAGTGCTTCTTTTGCTTCTGATGTAAATTGGACGTTTGTACTTGCAAGGTGGACAAGAATGGCCGCTGGACCTTTTGGTACACCTTTTCCACCGGCCTGTTCAAGACCATATTGTCGCCAATCGACGCTTTCAATGGCTTTGGTGAGCAGGCAGCCACCTTGCTGGTACATGAGAGGTACACGGTTTGCGAACCTCAAAATTTCAACCGGCTTATCACCGGCCATAGTACCGCCGAAAATCAATCCTACTTCGACTTGGAATGGATTACCTTGCGTGACGTTCGGCACTCGGGTAAGGGTTGTTACAAATCGCGAATCAATGGTTTTGGACAGTCCTTTCTTGATGAGTATTTCTTCGATTGGTGAGAGGCAATTTGTGGGAGGTTTGAGCAATTTTGCTGGCTGTCCTTTGAACAATCGTTCGCCTTGGAACGCCTCCAAGAGGTTTCGAATATCGTCGCCTTTGATCGTCTTCATCTTGCGAGTTCCCTCCAATTCAGCCGCTTGGCACAATTCTTTGCGAGCACGATTGGTAACACCTGAAAAATTATTGAGAAGAAAATGGTTGAGGTTGAGGTCGTTTGATTCAGCAATCATTCGCTGCAATTGACCCAGTTCGATTCCGTGCGGGTGCGGTTTGATGCTTTCGACTTTGGTCGGCAATCGCTCAGTTACTCGCGACCAATGGTGCTTTTCACCCTCCGGGTCAACAAAAATAATTTCAGCGTGAGGATTGACAATACTGGTCATTCGAAGATACTGCCAAACGCTTTGCCGTCCTTTCTGATATTTTGCTTTCATTTGAGCGGTGACTTCTGTACCGTGTTCTTTGGAACTACCGTCTTCATTGTACCAGATTTCACGACCAGCATTGGCCTTTGTTGCTTTGTTTTTTCTGGTATCCAGCCCGATGTCGACGAACGCAGCAGTTGGTTCCGTGGCGATTTTAGAACGCACATGCGTCGTTCGTCCCGTGGTCAGTTGGCAATACATGACCACTCCAGTTATTCCGATACCTTGCTGTCCTCGCGATTGGCGAATGGCGTGGAATCGAGAACCAAACAACAACTGACCGAAGACCTTCTCAATACTCTTTTGAGGTATTCCGGGACCGTTGTCCTCTACAACCAATTTGATAATGTCTTTTTTCGGGTCGAGTTTGGTGATTTGAATTTTAATGGTCGGTAGAATTCGTGCTTCTTCACAAGCGTCAAGTGCGTTATCCACTGCTTCTTTAACTGCAGTGATGAGTGAACGTGCCAGGGAATCAAAGCCGAGAAAGTGTTTATTTTTCTCAAAAAACTCAGATATGGCAACTTGCTTTTGGTTTGACGCGAGTTTTTGTGCTATGCCAGACATGGGTCTTCCTCCAAGTAGGTCCTCCTTCGTCCGAATGACGTCGGGCCTATGTGGTAGGCAGTCTTGCAGACCGACGGTTCTTAATGTCTAAGATGAAGAACGACCCGAGGTCGAGATTTTCTCGGTTTGAAACTGAGTTCACTCATGCGAAAACGTCTTGATGCCATGCCGTGATTGTCCCTGTGAATGCAGACGCAGCAACGGTAAGTGGGCTGGCTAGATACAATTTTCCGGGGCCTGAGCGTCCTTGGAAATTACGGTTGATTGCAGAAACAGTGACTTGTTCCGGAGTTATTGAAACACCAGGTCCCGCACCGATACATGCACCGCACCCCGGGTCAATCAGCTTGACGCCGACCCTTTCAAACAGGTCGTGCCAGCCTTGGCGAACGGCCAAATCTTTGACCAGTCCTGAGCCGTACTGGATGTAGAAATCTACGCCTTCCTTGACGACAAGTCCTGCCTCTTCTGCAGCCTTGCAGACCTGAGCATAATACGCCACATCGTCTGCTTTGCCGGCAGTACATGAGCCGCCATAGGCGATGTTGATCGTGACCGACCCAATTTCAGCAACATCTGCTCCATTGGTTGGGTCACTTGGAATCCCTTTGTTCGGGTCGCCAGGATGGGCGACCATAGGTTGTATTTTCGACATGTCAATGGTGTGAACTCCACCATCGTAGTGTGCGCCTTGGTCAGGGTGAACTGCACGTCCCTTTTGCGATTCGAGCTCAAGATGAGGTTGTGCGGCTATCATCCATTCATACAACCGTTCATCCGCCTCGCATATTCCTGTACGACCGGAACATTCTGTCGCCATGTTACACAGCGTGGCGCGTTCATCAACCGACAACTCAGCCAGACCCGGTCCACCGAATTCCATACTTCTGTTGAGCGTGAGTTCCTCGCGAGCGTGATCCGCAAGAATGTAGAGAATGACGTCCTTGGCAGTACAGCCTTGAGCGAGCGTACCGTGTAATTCGAATCGAATGGATTCCGGAACTTTGACGAAGGTAAATCCTGCGCTGATGAGGTTGGCGTATTCAGTTGCACCAACACCCCACGTAAGTGCGTTTGATGCACCTCCCATGCACGTGTGTGAGTCTGTGGCTTGGATGAAATCCCCGACTTCGATAAATTCTTCACGAGCGACTTGATGACAAATACCGGGAGACACACCGTCTTTCGCAGAATAATCTCGAACCTCGGTGTGCTGTTGGAACGCTACTTGTAGGTCTCGAAGCGTCTGTACTTTGTCCATGAACGGAACGAACTTTGGATTGTGGTGTGCATAGAGCAGATGGTCCTCGAACACTGCGAACTTACTTGGATTTGGGAGCGCGTAATCCGCCCCGTACTCTTCTTCGAGGAACGTATGAACTTGAGCCGTAGTAAACTCGTGAGAGTAACCTCCCTGGACCTGCGCGATAACCGGGTCGTCTGGCTTTACACACTGCCCTTCGTTTTGTCCGACGAGATTGCGTGCAATGATTTTCTCCGCCATCGTCATCGGACGAGGAGGCGTTTCAATGGCCGGCAGTTCAATCGTGCCTGATTTGAGTGATTTAGCGAATGGAAACAATCCGCCTTTCTCCAGAATGATTTGTGTCACTTCGTCGTATTGTGAAGTGAATTCGGACAATTCGATTGCTTCGCCTTCTTGCAAGCGTTCTAGCATTGCATGGTCGCCCATAATTTGACCGAGGTTGATGTTATTGCGTTCGTGAATAGGTGCAAACGAGGCAGCGATGACGATGTTAATACCTGCCCATCGTTCGCATTGTGCTGCGGTTTCACGAGATGAGCCCGTCCCTTTTCGTTGCCCAGAGACGATGACCTCAAAGTTGCCGTTTTTGAGCGCATTTTCATTGAACACTCTCAAACCATTGTGCATCAAGCCGGCATACGCATTCTTCGCAATTTCAGCTGGCTCATGGTCGAAGCAAACCCATGCAGGCGTCATGACATCGGTGTTGATATCATCGAGCAGATCTTCAACGTTCAAGTCTTTCATTTGAAGGTCTAACCCCTCGTACAGTTGTTGTTTGATGAGGCTGAGGTCTTTGGTGAGGAAAAGTACTCTTTTTCCGGGGCTTAGAGCGATTTTTTGTGGTGGCCACTGGTCTCTCATTGTTCGCCCTCAAACCCTTTCAAGCGCTCAGCATTCATAACCGGTTCGGGAATATTTGTTGAGGTGGTTTGTCGTTTTTCAACGTATTTTGCCTTCTTGAGGTCACTTAACTTTATACTTGAAACCCCATTCATTTATATATAGTCACTTATCGGAGTATAATAAGGTTCCCTCAAGAGTTGAGCAGCGAGGCTCAACACGGGGAAAAATGAGGAATACATATGGATGAGCAACAAGTAGAAGATATCGTAAAATGCAGCGACTGCGCAAGTCGAAACTTGACCCGTGATGAGACTCGCGGTGAAGTCATTTGTGACGATTGCGGTTTGGTTTTAGAAGACAACGTCATTGACCAAGGTGCCGAGTGGCGTGTATTCTCGCCTGAACAAGGTGACCAAAGAGCCCGTACAGGTGCCCCAATGACCGTTATGCTCCACGATAAGGGTTTGTCCACTGATATCGATTGGCAAAACAAAGATTACTCTGGAAAGACCATCAATTCTCGATACCGTTCACAATTTTATCGAATGCGCAAGTGGCAGAAGAGAAGCCGTGTTTCGAACGCTACTGAGCGCAACTTGGCCATGGCTCTGGCTGAACTCGACCGCATGGCGAGCCGTCTAGAATTGCCTAAATCCGTTCGGGAAGCAGCAGCAGTGAATTACAAGAAAGCCGTTGACAAGCGTTTGATTCGTGGCCGCTCTATCGAAGGTGTTGCTGCAGCGTCATTGTATGCAGCTTGCCGTCAGTGCGGTGTACCCCGGACGCTTGATGAAATTGGACAGGCTTCAAGGACTGGTCGCAAAGAGATCGGGCGCACATATCGTTTCATGGTTCGTGAACTGAAAATGAAAATCATGCCTACAGGGCCTGAAGACTACATTTCCCGTTTCTGTTCCGGTCTAGGATTGGATGCAGAAGTCGAAGCAAAGGCGTACGAACTCATCAAAGCAGCACAAGAAAAGGAACTCACCAGTGGCCGTGGACCAACCGGAATCGCTGCCTCAATCATCTACATTGCTTCGGTATTGTGCGGTAAGCGCAGAACCCAACGTGAAGTTGCTGAAGTTGCTGGCGTGACAGAAGTCACCATTCGTAATCGATACAAAGAACTGATTCAAAATTTGAACATCGAACTCGATATTTGATGTGTCCCTCGGTTTTTGGGGTTTCACCATGGGTAAAGAACGTATGAAGTTGTCAGACCGCGTCTTTGAGGCGGTCGCAACCGGTTTGGTTGAAGCGATGGAGCGAGGTACGATTGCTTGGCCTTTGCCACAACCTCCAATCACCGACCCTGACTTCCCACCGATTCAGCCCATTGCTCCATCGAACGTCATTGAGCAGGCGCTCGGTATTCTTCAAATGGACAGGGCCATGTTTGAATCCAACCTGAACACCGTTGTTGACCTCATCGTCCCTCATCGAATGAACTTGAGCGATGACCCGTTTGAGGTTCACCAAAAATGGCTTCATCGCCGTGTTGACAAAGTCGCAGAACGCCTCTTGTTTACCGTGGCAACCGATTGGCTTTCCCAAGCCTTTGACCATACCGCTCCAAACACTGACCGCTGGTGGCTAGCCATCGCACTGATTAACGGCTTGAGTACTGTGCCTCACGGTCAGCCGGTTCACCAAGGTTACCACTTGATTGAATCGATTGCGCTTGCTGAACGCCCTGGGACTTGGCACACGCAGCCAGATGTGGGTCCACATCAACTCGAATGGAATCCACATGCGGTGATACCGCGTAACACGGGTGTTGTTGCACATGACGCTGGCGTTGAAGCCGCTCGATGGCTTATCGAAAAACTGGAGAACGGAAGCCAAGAACGACGGCTCTTAGTTATGGAATGGGTTCGGCTTCTTCTTCAACGTCCGAATCTTGTCGAACCTCTCGGCCTGGAGGCATTGCTCCTTCGTCGAGCCTCAGACGCAGAACCTGAGGTTGCAGCTCGCGTTACCTTGTGCTTGGCCAAGACCATCGAGTTTAGCCGTGACACGGGTCTTGAACTTGCTCAACGGCTACATCAGCGCAAGGAAGTGCTTCTTCGAAGGGGAATGGCTGATGTCCTTACCCGTATGTTCCGACGCCTTGAATGGGACGCTGTACCCTTCCTCAATGACATGTTGAGCGACGATGATGAAGGCGTACTTGCTGCTGCAAGTGCAACCGTTGGAGATCTACGTTTCCTTGACTCGGAACTTTGGGCAGATACTATGGCGAAACTTGCCGAACACTCACTTCCAATCGTTCGTAGAAATCTTGTTCCATTTTTGCGAGATTATATCGAGCAATATCCAGAAGACGAACGACGACTTTTACCAATTCTATGGCAGGACGGCGATGAAGTTGTTCGCTCCCGTATGCGTGAATTGTTGATGCGAATGGAAGAAGTATCGCCAAACCATTTTGCAGCACGTCTTGAAGACTTTCGAAAGCAAGGCTGTGAGATTGAAGGTCTGTGGGCATCGTTAAGCCATCGACGACCGGAACGCAGCAGTATGTGGCAGGCTTGGTTTGCTGGAGAAGGCGAACAACCAACTTCACCCCCAGCATCTCCTCCTCCGCACAGCGACATGGATGCTTCAGGAGAATTGCCATCAGTCGATGATGCATACGAACTTCTCGACCAAGAACTTGGTTTCATAGACGACTAAGTTTCATTCCTCTTCATCCGGCTTTGCAAGCGGGCCGACAGTGAGAAGTCCAACATAGACGGCATTGAGAACGACCATGCTACCAACCAATGTAAGAATCATACCGGTTGGTTCTGGAGCGTGTGCGTCCATACCTGTCCATACAAGGAATTTGACTGCTACCAGCATCGATAATCCAGCGATGAGTACATTTTGCCAAGTGTCTTGCGGGGTTTTCCACAGATTGATTGTCGGAGCAACCCCTTTGCGGTCGAATGCCCAGCGAAACCAGCTCAGATAGAGCAATGATAGCCCGACCAACCCAACAATACCTCGCGAGAATGAGCGTGAGTTCCACGGGCCTTCTGGAGTGAAATCAACAAAGGCTTGAGCGACCAAAACTACCCCCGAGGCGGCAAACCATCGCCACTCAACAGTTCTGCCCATAGTTAAGGGGAGGAGGGTCACGCTTGAAAGCCTACGCCATTTACCCACTAACATGACGGCAGTTCAGGATGCACTTCTTGTCGCTGGTGGGTTGGGGACTCGAATGCTACCAACCAGTGCTTCAGTTCCTAAGGAAGCGTTACCTTTGGTCGACATTCCCGCCCTGCTTCATCTTGCTCGCGAAGCCGTTGCTGCAGGCGCCAAACGTCTTCACATCATTTCTTCCCCGCGTAAAGATTTGAGTGCGTTACTCGGAGACCACGCATGGCTGCTTGAACGCCGCCCTGAACTCGACCCGCAGATGCTCTCACCGTTCGAAGATGTGGAAGTCCATGTCCACATACAGCACGAACCTTTGGGTTTAGGCAACGCTATCCAATGCGCCCTTGAACCAATCAGTGGCCCTTTTTTGGTGTTACTTGGAGACAATATTCTGTTGAACGAGCACACCGCACCAACCTCGTTTACGCCTTCAAACGCCAGCAGGCAGTTGGTCGAGCATTTCAACGAACACGGCTTGCCATGCGCTGGTCTACTGCAAGTCAATCCGAGTGATGTTTCCAGTTACGGTGTGGTTCGTATTGAAGGTCATCGTATTCTTGAAATCTGTGAAAAGCCCGCTGTTCAAGACGCACCTTCGAATCTCGTCATGTGCGGTCGTTATGTGTTTACATCCGATGCCAAATCCCTTTTGCTAACCTACGATGTTGAAACATACGGAGAGTTGCAATCGATTGCGCTTCAGCAACACTGGATGAACAACGATGGCCTCCACGGTGTCGAACTTTCAGGTTATCAGTGGTACGACTCAGGCAAACCACTCCCTTGGCTTCAAGCACAAGTCGACCACGCTCTTCGGCGTGAAGATTTGCGCGAAGGGTTTCGCTCTTGGCTTGAAAACAGGTTAGCTGACGACTAACGTTGCCCCGGCTTCCAAAACGTCAAAGGAACGGGTAGATCCCCCTGAGCCTTCCTTAGTGCAAGATGGTCTGCTCGCTCGTTCCAACGGTGGCCGCGGTGTGCTTTGACATGCTCCCATGACAGCGTGCGGACTTCAGCCACAGCATCCCATAGCGATTGTACATGGGCAACGAGTTCACGGTTTGCCTTTGCTTTCCATGCTCCACATGCCAGGTTACCTGCGTATTGAGAGTCGGCGCGTATTACGGCTGGTGTTTCGCTGCCTTCAATGAGAAGCCATCGCAGAGCTGCTGCAAATCCAGAGAGTTCTGCTGTATTGTTTGAACCAACTTCGGCGCCAATAAATCCGTCCGCCGTTGGGTCTGTGATGACGACATCTGCGAATTCCTCGTGCAATTCACCCGTGCCTCTACCTAAACCGGTATCCCCGATAACGATAACAACAGCCCATGCAGCAGGCGTTGAAGCATCGACGTTTTGGTTTCCTAAGCAGGAACCGTCGACATAGAGGCTCCATCGCTCGTCGGTCACTCGTTTCACTCGCCAAGTTCAGCCTTGTAGTCCGCAGCACTCATCAAGGATGAAACCGCATTAGGGTCATCCAATTTCATTTTGACAATCCATCCTTCTCCGTAAGGGTCAGTGTTCATCAGTTCAGGTGTGTCCTCAAGGGCTTCATTCACCGCTGTGATTTCACCGCCGAGTGGGGCAAAGATTGGGGAAGCGGATTTGACAGATTCGACGATGGCAAATTCATCCATATCACCGAGCGTTTCGCCTTCACTGGGAAGTTCAATGTAAACGATGTCCGTGAGAGCATCTTGAGCGTGATCGGTGATGCCGATTATCACTTCATCACCTTCAACTCGAATCCATTCGTGTTCTTTTGTGTAATATTGTCCTTCGGGAATTTCGCTCATACCGTCGTCTCCGTTCATCTCCAAGCATCGGCATTTGATGAACTCACCGATAGGATGTGATGCTTCTCGTCCTCGATTCGCTCTTGAATGTCTACATTCCATCAAGAAAACCTTTGATTCGCTCATGAAAACATCGCGGTTCTTATTAGTCCAACAAACTCGCTTCGGTATGAAGTCGATTGACTTCGAGGGATGGGACCCGAATGAGCAGAGCATTTAGAGAAGGCGTAGCCAAAAACAAACGAGTACATGCACCTGTTCGACGTAGAAATTGGAGTCCGATTCGTGATTTACAAGGTCTCAAGTCACGTACGCAAGTGGTTGGCTCTCAGATGGGGCCGCTTGACGAGGTTCCAGCAATGGTTCGTATTGAAAACGAACATTGGGTTTTTGAGCGAATTGAAGATGGTGTTTTGTACAACATTACGCACAAGCTTATTCTTCATGAAGGCGATAAAGAGAAAGTCATCGGTGGTACAACAGATATGCGAACTGCAATGAAAGTTGCACAGTGCATGGCACAAAAGGAAAATCGAATCGTTATGATTCAGCCTGTATGAATCAGAACAAGTTCATGATCCAATCGATAACACCTTGATTAACAAGGTAAAAGAATGTGCCAACGCCAATACATGCGGCATAGACTTGGAAGGGTGTAATCTTCCATGCATCTTCAGATTCTTCGTCGAAATAGCGGATAAGACCTGCAGCCTGTTGAATACCGCTGCCGTCAGATTTCTTCTTTGAAGCCATGTGAACCATCCAATCCGAGTTGTCACCCCTTTATCAACGCGACGCGGCTTCGAAAAGTCATTCTTCTTCGTTCGTTTTCGTTAAGTCAACGAAAGCAATCTCATCCTCGGCGGCATCAATGGGGAGAATATGGCCTTGTGGCGTTTCATCACTGTAGCCGTTTGAAAGGCCTGAACGCGTATCTGGGTCGGCCTCAATAAACGAGGCCTCCGCTCTTGCGATGGCTCGCTCAAATGCTGGCGCATTGCTGTCAGCGAGTGCTCCACGAGCAATATCCAAGTCGTACATTGCTGCATCAATGGCCACATTGGCTTTTTGTGCTGACCAGTGTTGATTATCTTGCGCTAGACGAACTCTTTTTTCCACGCGTTGCCCCTGCTCTTCGACAGCATACAGTTGCTCTTCGAAAACAGCGCGTGCCATCTCCAAACCGTGTTTCCACGCGTCCTCATTAGACTGTACAGTGATTCCACCCTTCATTTTCGAAAGAAAACGTGTTGCAGCCGCAGCATGCGCAAACTCCCATGGCCGATGCGAGAGGGATGCCGACAAATCGAACAACAATCGTGCAAATGAAGCGGGCGATGCATCAATCGTGAGGCGATTGAGGTATCCGGAATTGAACAAGCCGAATCCCCAATATGAGCGTGAAGTAACCTCCATTCGAAGTGCACCACTTTGAGTTGTAAAACTCCACCGTTGTTCGTTAAATGCAGGCTGTTCAGAAAAGTGCGGCGTCTCGGGATGCTGAAGGTGAGACAGTGCATGTGTTGCAACATCGCCTAAATAGACCACTTTGTTTGGAAGACGAAACGACTTCGGGCGCAGAAATCCAGTGTCGAGTTCGACGCAGTGGTTTGCTTTTGCTTTACCGACTTGGGCGTATACAACAAACGAATCCCCGTCGGTCATCGAATTGCCCATGACCCGTCCATCGGTTAACACTCCATCAATCCAACGCTTCGTTGCAGATTCGGTAGGAGAAGTATTGATGAATCGCCCCTCTCATGGGTGGTTGAGTGAGACCATGGCTGCAAAGGGGAATTCCAAGATTGAAAAATTGACTGCTTTGCCAGGAGTTGGCGCAGCAACGGCAAAGAAGTTGGTATCGGCGAAGATCGATTCGGTTTCGAAAGTCGCTTCTGCTGGAACGAAAAAACTCCAAGAAGCGGGGCTTAGTGCTGCGGTAGCAAAGAAGGTGAGTGCCGCTGCAAAGGCCGCAGATAAAGCGTCCAGCGCAGCGAAGAAGGCGACTTCGACAGCGAAATCCACAGCCAAAACAGCTGCGAAGAAATCCACTTCTGCGGCTAAAAAAGCCACCTCCAAAGCCAAGACTGCGGCCAAATCGACTGCCAAAAAATCGAAAACAGCAGCGAAATCGGCCGCCTCAAAAACCAAAACTGTGGCCAAGGGAGTGGCCGACAAGGTCACCACCAAGTCAACCGGAACGCAAGGCGTGAAGACATCGAAATCTTCTGACGGCCGAAAGGGCGGTACTCTTCGAATTCCACGCAGTGTCCAAGACATGCCTTGGTTCAAAAAGAAGTGAAATGCACTGCATGATGGGTTAGGATTGAAAACCGTCACGAACCAGTCCGCTCCATGCCTCGACGCAAATACGGTCGTCTACGAAAGACCGTTGAGATGCCGTCCAAGGAAAACTGTTCACGCTGCCGTTCCGGAAAATACTGCCCGATTGTGGGTCATAGCGGGCAAGAGATCAAACCGCATCGCGAATGGGCAGGTCCTTCAAGCGTCAAGAAACGCAAGCAAAAGAGGAATTGACTATTCGATACCGATGGAACTTGTTGAGGGCGTACTGTCAACGAGCTGTTCATCGTTCTCCTCAGTTGCCGCTGCAGCAGCCTCGAGGGTCTGACGGGTAGCCTGTGCCCGATGGTATACCTCGCGCAGCGTTTGGTCAGATATCTCAAGGTATACGCGTGTTGTAGCAATACTGGAATGCCCTAAAAGCCGCTGAATGGTAACGAGGTCGGCTCCTCGTTCCAGCAATCCGGTAGCGAAATTGTGCCTCAAGACGTGAGGTGTCAATTTGCCCTTTGGAATGTGTGCTTCAATGGCGAGCTTATCCATCAACCGTTGGACGCCTCTTGGCTGGAGTCTTCGTCCAGCGGAATTGAGTAAGAAAGCAAAGTCATCATCTCGAACTCGTGCTTCCCGAATCGGAATCCATGCATGAATGCGTTCGAGCGTTCTTCGGGTGAACAACACGATTCGGTCTTTGTCCCCTTTCCCTCCATAGACTCGCGCTGAACCGTCCTCGAGATCGATGTCGTTGCGGTCAAGATTGCAAACTTCGCTCACGCGCAATCCAGTATCGAGCATCATCGTGACCAAGATTGATGCAACTGGATTTTCACTCACAGAAGCCGCTTCAAGAACCATAGTCATTTCTCGGCGGTTCAGCGTTCGCGGGAGGCGTTTTCCTGCACGAGCACGAACCAAGTGGTCCGGCCATCGATGGCCAAGCCATTTGAGCAAATGCCGTGCGGCAGCAAGGCGAGCATTGTAGGTCGTCGGTCTCAAATCCGAGAGTCCGTGCGTCCATCGGTCTATTCTACCGTTGAGAGGTTCCATTCGCTCTGCCAGTTCCGCAACACTCAGGTTATCGTACTCGTTCACGCCGAGAACCTGTTCATCGGGTAAGGTTGTCTCGATGAGTGCCCGTAAACCACTTGCGTACGATTTTTGAGTATTTTCTGACTTGTTCTCGGCTTTGAGAGTCTGCATATAGCACGAGAGCCAAGGTAAGTCTTGCATGTGCATGAGGCGGGGTGGAAGCGACACTGGGGCATCGTTAAGCCGCATTTGGCTCGGCCTCAACGCCTTTCGCTTTCGCTCCGTTCCTCTTCTCGTATTCATTGGCGTCCCCGCCTCTCGCCGAAGCGAGTGTGCATCCCGTGCTCCGTAGAGCGGAGGGAAGTAATGTGGACTCCCATATCAAACCACCGCGTGATTCAACGCATTCAATCGTTGGAAGTGGCGAGTCTGTTACGCGCCGAATCATGCTTGACTTTCGCTTGAATCTGTGACGTTGAAGGCGTTTTGAGGAACATCGAGCATAGCCTTTCGCAGCGAACTCCTTAGCTCTGTGAGCTCCCCGTAGCAAATCAAAACATCTTCATATCGCAATTGAATATCATCGCTCGGGTTCCATAAGAGACTGTTATCCCGAGACAAAGCGAATACGGGAATCCCTGAACCGGTGTTGAACAGGCTTGCGAGCGGTTGTCCAACCAATTGAGGATGGTTTCGAATCTGCAAGGAAAGCACGCCTGAACCAGGTACGGTTCGTAGCAATTGGTCAAGGTCCACCTCAGCGAATGCAGTCTCACTGGTTACATAATCGATAATTTCACCGGCCACATTCACCCCGCTCGCTTTTTCGATTCCTTCAAGACCAGGCGAGGAATTGACTTCCAAAACGAGAGGTCCATCCTTGGCTTCGAGTAAATCCACGCCCGCTATATGCAGGCCGAGAACGCGTGCGGCTCTACAGGCCGCTTCTTCAAATTCAGGAGGCAAATCGACTTTTTCGACGGTTCCATTGAGGTGGTAATTGCTCCGGAATTCTCGCCCTCGTGCCTTGCGCCGCATACTGGCTACCACTCTGTCACCTACCACGAGTGCACGGATATCCTTTCCGTGCGATTCAGCAATGTATTCTTGAATGAGAACAGCGCGTCCAGTGAGCAACAAACCTTGAACCAGATTACGTGATTCACGAATCGTATGGCGTAAGAAGACGCCTTGCCCCTGAGTGCCCTGCGTGACTTTGATGACAACGGGTAGCCCACCGACGAAATCAACGGCTGTTTCGACATCAATGATATCGCGGACATAGGTCGTTCGTGGTACAGGAATTCGATTACGAGCTAGGATTTGTGAGGCATGCAATTTATCTCGACTTTGAAGGATGCCCGCTCCGGTATTTGCCGTCCAGATTCCAAGCTGTTCGAGGTGACGCAAAACTGCGACGCCATGTTTTGTTATCGAATGCCCAATCCGCGGGATGATGGCGTCATAATTGAACGGTTCACCGTTATGCAAGATGTCAATTCGACCGTCAGCGACAAACAATGAGAACTTCATTGGATCAGCAATATAAGGTTCAAGACCCCGTTTGCGAGCTTCTTCAGCCAGGCGACGCGTGCTGTAAAGTCGAGGCCCTCTTGAGAGGATGGCAAGACGCAGATTGCTGCTCATAGATGTACGATTTTCACGAACATCGACATCTTCCTCCATACCGCTCGCTGTTCCTCCGCGCCTTTCAAGTGCTCGCTTGAAATGGGGGTAAACATGTCCGAAGAGGAGGCTGTGGCCGCTGGTGAAGAAACGCCCGTAGATGCAGACCGAGAAGAAGCCGAACAAGTCCTTACCCTCGACCAGCGTAAGGAGGCATTGAAAAAATCTCGCTGGAACGTATTTCTTTGGCTTGGTATAGCGGTTCTCATGTTCTCATTCGCGCTCTTCCCTATGCCGTTCAATGCGGAATACGACAACTTCACGAACTCTGCAGAGAAGGACATCGGCTTTGTATGGGGCCCTTCTTTTTCTGGCGACGATGTTTTTGATGCATCGATGCAGTTGGAAGTGAAAGCAACCAGTCCTCCTGCCGAATCCGGTACATTGATTGAAGCTTATGCGATACAAGTCGATAATTGCCAGCAAAATCTCGGTGAATACACAGTTCTTGCCAAAAACGGTTCAAGTCATTCGTATCAGTACCAGATTTCTGACACGACGCCGATTACCGGCCAAGAGTACACCTTCGATTTCTCACTGGATATGGGGCAGTACTGCGTCATCGTCCAGTATGTAGACGCAGACGGTGAAATCAGTAAGGACCCTAGTAATTCTCTCTCGGTCAAAGGCAGAGTGTGGTCGAGTCAAACAATAGGCGGCTTCTTTGGCATCATCTGTCTCTCTCTCTCCGCTTTTGCGTTTATTGGCGCACAAAAGCATGGATCCCACGTCAAAAAGATTCTCGAGAACGGAAATGAAACAACCGAAGAAAAGGTACTCGCATCCGTATCAGGTGCGCGAATCGCAGCAGGCCCAACCGGTGCACCACCATCAGCAGGACCTTCAGGACCTCCACCAAGTCAGCCACCGGCCGAAGGCTCATCCTCTACGCAGACTGTTGTTTCCCCTCCAACATCCGTTGAGGCAACGCCATCGCCACCTGCGTCCTCTGAAGGTTCGTTTGAACCGGCTGAGAACGGATATTTCTTCAAGAAACTCCCAGATGGTTCATACGAGCAAACGGTCTATGTGCAAAATGCGGATGGAAGTTACGCTCCATATCAAGGCTAACCGCCACCCTTGGCCCTTGCGAAATCATGGTTTCCGGGGATACAATTGGGGTCATACTTGAAAGGGAATGAGCACAGGCAAGGTGTGAGGGTTTACAATGTCGGGTGAGGAAACTTCCACTTTGACCGTTGCTAAACTGAAAGCACTTTGCATTCTCAACGACATGCCCACGTCAGGTAAAAAATCGGCGTTGGTCGAACGCCTCCTTGAGGCCGGTCTTAGCAAAAAAGACGTCGGTCTTCCATCCCAAGACACAGACGAAGAACGGACTGAACCAGTCAAATCATCCAAGAAAGAACCGGCAGAGGAAGAAATCGTTCTCTCTCTCGAAGATGAAGACACGCTCACACCACCGGTTGAGGAGGAGGCCAGCAATCCAGTGATTACCACTCCACAGATTCTGGATGCTGAAATATTGGAAGCTGAGGTCATCGAAGAAGTTCCACCCGCGACCGTTTCGGTACAAAAAACACGCAAAGAAAAACCAGTTCGAGAGAATCCGACTACGCTACTTGAGATGGTTCGCAAGCCCCAAGTTGCAGCCGTCATCCTTACAGTTGTCATTTTGAGTGCGGGTGGATATTACTATCTCGATAATCAACTCGATTCATTCACCGCCGACCAATTACGGTACGGTGACCGGATGCAGTATCAAATCTCAGGTGACCAGAATGGCCTAGCGACCTTCATTGCCACTGAAGGCTTTGTGGAATTGGTAATGGACCAAATTGAGACTGAAGATGAAATTTGTAAAATATCCGCTGATTTTGGCGGTGTTGGAAGCCTTGAAATCACCAACGGTGGCTCGAACGAGCTCGTCAACGAAGGCGGCTCCAATGACCGTTTAGGAGCGGTAAGGGTTGT
>JAKMGM010000029.1 GCA_022424925.1 Candidatus Poseidoniaceae archaeon
TCTCTTGGGTGATTGCATCGAGGTGCGACAAGTCACCTTCGGGTAACCAGTCGCCGTCGACGATGTCGTCGACTCGGCGGCAGAAAGCGTAGAGTGCATTGACTGCTTTGCGCTTCTGTTCAGGAAGATGTCGGAACGAGCGGAAGAACGAGGAAGAGGCGGCTCGTGCAATTCCTTCGCATTCAAGGTACGATGAATGTATACGCTCTGCTCTACCAACATCTTCGTCGTCGCTCAGTAGAAAACTCGAAGGCAATATATTCACTCCAACATTCATGTTCCATTCCTGTCCATATATGAAGTGTGGTTTACATCACGGTAAAAGCGTGATGAAATCAAGCCAACTGGGTCCAATCCACATCGGCTTCGACCATTTCGATTTCGTCGACATCCATTTGTGCGAGTTGCAGTTTGCCGGAAAGCTCGTCATTCACAGCGTGCCAGTACGAGTATGCTTCAATAACCCAAATCCCTGATTCTCGGGTTCCGTTTCCTGAACCTTTGACACCACCAAACGGTAGATGTGCCTCAGCACCAGTGGTCGAGTTGTTTATTCCGGTCATCCCAGCCTTGATTCCGGTCTTGTAGCGGTATGCTTCCAAGCGGTCGTTGGTGTAAATCGCGGAAGAAAGGCCGTATGGACTTGCGTTCGCAAGGTGGAGCGCATGGTCGAAATCTTCCGCTTTGCAAACGGTGACCGCTGGTCCAAAGACCTCTTCATGGAAGCATTCCATGTCTTCAGTGACATCGGTAAAGACGTGAGGCCACATGTAGACGCCGTCTTCAGCACGGCTAAGGAAATTGGTGGGCTTGTTGTCGCTGCTTATTCGACCCTGGCCGAAGATTTGCTTTGCGCCCGACGCATTGCACATCTCGACGCCCTTGAGGAAATCTTTGGCGTACTTTTCTGACAGCATAGGGCCATACAAAACACCGTCATGAACCAGTGAATCACCAATTCGTGTGGCTTCGACTTTCGCCATGAACTTGGTCATGAATTCGTCATAAATGTCTTTGTGAAGAATCAGATTACCGAGTGAAGTGCAGCGTTGACCAGCGGTTCCAAAGGCACCCCAGTAGGCGCCAGCAACAGCGTTTTCGATGTTTGCGCTTGGCATAACGACCAGCGGATTTTTGCCACCGAGTTCGAGTGAACACGAGACAAGGTTGCGACCACAGACTTCACCGATCATTTTTCCGACTTCTGTCGAACCGGTGAACGAGATTTTGTTGACTCGGCCTTCATCGACTGCATCGACCAAGTGTTGTCCAGCACCACTGCCCTTGCCATGAACCAAGTTGATAACGCCGTTTGGCAACCCTGCTTCGTGCATGATTCGAGCCAGTGCGAAGGAAAGAAGCGGTGCATCTTGTGGACTCTTCCATACACAGGTGTTGCCGCACATGATAGCTGGAATCATCTTCCAGAACGGAACGGCAGCCGGGAAGTTGCATGCGTTGATGATTCCACATACACCCAGCGGGCGGCGGTACGTGAACAGTTCTTTGTCAGGCAATTCAGAATTGACGGTCTGACCGTAGAGACGACGCCCTTCAGATTGGAAAAATAAGCAGGTGTCGATGGCTTCTTGAACCGAACCTGCCGCTTCTTTGAGTGTTTTACCGATTTCACGTGTTTCAAGTGCGACAATGGCGTCTTTGTGTTCCATGAGTAGGCGACCCATGTTGCCGATGATTTGTCCACGTGTTGGAGCCGGAGTAGCAGCCCAACCCGGGAAAGCATCGTGTGCAGCGTCGAGCGCAGCATTGACGTCGGCTTTGGTCGACAAGGGGAATTCACCGAGTGTATCTGCAAGAATGGCTGGATTGATGGAGGCAAAGGTCGCTCCATCACTGGCAAGCGTCAACTGGCCGTTGATGATGTTGAAGCCTTTGACAGAGGGTTTTCCGTTTGGGTTTTCTGTTGACAGGAATTCGAGACCCGTTTCAAGTACGTGAACCATAGCACGCCCAACGCAATGCCCCTCTTGAAATTGATGGAGTAAAAGCAACGGAAAAAGATTCAGAAGAGACCAAAAAAACTCGACTTAAGGTTAAAAGGGGAGCGTCGAGAACAGCAGGAGTGAGGCGCTCGGCCGATTGTTAAATAGGCTCGACTCCTCTTTGAGAAGTGATACAATGGTAAAAGATGAGAAAACAATGTCGTTGCGAGTTTCAAAAGCTATTCCTTCCGATGTCGGCCACGGCCGTGCCCGCATATCTGGCGAAAATGACCTCGGCCTCAAACCGGGAGACATCGTCGAAATCAAAGGCGAAAAGCGCTCCACTGCTGCCATCTATTGGCGAAGCCGACCCGAAGATGCGAAAATGGAAATTGTGCGGGTTGACGGTATCATTCGTAAAAACGCAGGCGTGAGTCTCGGTGACCGTGTTACAGTGAGCAAAGTCGTTGCAAAGGAATGTACGAAATTGGTTCTCTCACCCGTCATGGCGAACAAACAGAAAGTAAAATTCGGCCCCGGCATCGAAGGTTTTGCTCGAAGAGGTTTGTCGAAGCGACCGGTCGTTCAAGGCGACAGAATCTTCATTCCCGGCATGACCTTGTTCGCCGAAGCATTGCCGTTCGCCGTACTTCAAACCACACCAAAGGGCATCGTAAAAGTCACCAATGACACGGATATCGTGATTCGAGACGAAGCGGTTGACGACGTCGATGTTGGTCAATCAGAAGGCATCACGTACGAAGACGTCGGTGGCATTGGACAGCAACTGCAGAAAGTTCGAGAAATGATCGAACTCCCACTCAAGCATCCAGAGTTGTTCCGAAGACTCGGAATAGACCCCCCGAAAGGTGTGCTACTGCACGGACC
>JAKMGM010000030.1 GCA_022424925.1 Candidatus Poseidoniaceae archaeon
GGGCCATGAAATCAAGAATAAGAATATCGCCGCGATGGTCGTTGAGGTTGATCCAGCCAGTCTCGTTCGCCACTACCGATTCGACGCCACTCCGATTAAGAGATTCAAAAATCATGTTAGGAATAGGTGAAACGTTGATATAAGACTCAGAAATTTTAATTTTTACGTTACAATTATGACTACCATCGCATAAGTTTTCGTTGCCTTCTCGTATTGTGATGGTTTCTCCCTGGCTCCAATAACCATCGCCATCATCCGTAGCGTGACATTGTGAACCTGATTCATCCAACGGATTCGTACAGAAAGTAAAGTTTTCTTGGTTAACAGATAAATGTAATACAACGAATTCCCAATTCATATCACTCCCGTTATTCATGGTCACGAAAATCATGGGTTCGTTCCCATTTGATGTAAAGTTGTACAATGTTGACTCGATATAGAAATTTTCAACGCCAGAATCCATATCACCGCTTTCGCCAGAGGATCCCGATTCAGAGCTTGTACAACCAGCAAAGGAAACGGTCATCATCATTAGGGCAAAAAGCAAGGCGTGTGCTTTGTTCATATGCTAAGGTGAGGACTGTCGACACATAGCACTTGTGATGAAAACATACAAGATTCCAAGAAATAATAAAATCTATAGAAAAGTGCTCGTACCGGGATTTGAACCCGGGTCGAAGGAATGAGAGTCCTTCATGATGGGCCACTACACTATACGAGCGTGGATGTTTGTGCCACCGTCACCCCGTATTTAGCCATCACGCCCTTGAACGATGTGCAGCACGTTCTACGAACACGATTTCATTTCACTTTCAGTTTCAGATTAAAGTGAAAAAAGGGTCACGGAGACGGATTGGTTGAATGACTTTCAAGTGAGGGGTGTTTCCTCGGTTGATATACTGGTGCCGGTGAGTTTGGTTCATGCACAACAATGTAGACGCACTTGAAAACATACGACTCGGTGAAATGAGGCCGACGAACGAAACAGCATCTCGACCACTCTGGTCGGCCAAATCAACGACACTCTATGCCCACCCCAGAGGTAAGCTCCCATCTCGGTTTGCCGCTGTCGGGTGGCAACCTTGGCACCGCCCCGGTGGCTCGGGAACCTCACTCGTGACCTCGACCGTCGCAGGACTGACCCGACGCAGCCAAAACGCCATTCGAGGTGAGGCTTGATGGGTCGAACACAACGTCTTCGGCAGGAAATCTCAACCTATCTCACCAGTGTCGGTGAAGCGAACACAACAGACATTCTCGATCATGTGAACAGGCGATTTCGATGGGGTGCAACGATGAACCAACTCGGCAATGTGCTCGCACGTGACCGTCGGTTTGTCAAAGTCGGATTTGATGAAGGAACCGATGTCGGAGGCTTCAGGATGCGCGTCTGTGTTTGGTCCATAGCCAATGCTTAGGCAAAGGAATCAAGACCAGTGCTCACCAGGCATTGATATGGCGGCAGATGTTCGTGCGTTCATTGAATTGATGCGCCCGAAAAACATGATTCTTGCGGCCATTACCGTTCCACTTGGTGCGCTGTTTGGACTGAACGAATCGTTCACTGCAGAACAATCCCTCGCCGTATCGGTTCAGGTTTTGGCCGTACTAACGTTCATGGGTGCTGGAAACGCGATGAACGATATCAAAGATGCTGCTATCGATGCGCAAGCGCACCCGAACCGGCCTCTGCCGTCGAATCGTGTAACGGTGAACGCGGCAAAGCGGTTTGTCGCAGTTCTCTGGATAGTGAGTTTTGCATCCATGGTTTCTGGGATATACCTCTTGATGCAAGACGACGCTTCATGGTGGCCGTTAGCGAGCATATACCTCGTTGCAGTTGCATTGATGCTCACGTACGACTTAGGACCGCAGACCAAAACCAAAGGCCTCGTCGGAAACGTTTCAATTTCGCTTATGGTTGCAGCAGTCATCCTGTACGGAGCAGCATCCGTAGATTCGATTACACGGCTCTCGTTTTTGGTGGCAGGCGTTGTTTTCTTCACCAATTTAGCACGGGAGATTGTCAAGGATTGCCAAGATATTCTTGCTGATGAAGGAGAACGCTTCACACTCCCGATGAAGATTGGACTGGAGCGTGCTCGAATGTTTGCGTATGTACTGATCATGGCGAGTCTGGTATGCTTGTACATACCGTACTGGAAAGGGCCGTTCGATTTTGGCCAACTGATTCTTCAAACGCCAGCGATTCTTGTCTTGATTATGCTGAACGGGCCGCTGTTCAGGGGTGAAGATGTGCTGGTATCGACTCGAATCCGAATCGCCATGTTGCTCGGCCTTCTAGGGTTCATCGTAACGATGTATGTGTAATCAGCTCAAATTCATGAACTCGCCCATGGCGTCCCATGCACCGTCGTTGATGAAGTAAGCAAGAAGTGACATTTGAGCCCACATGCGATTTTCCGCTTGGTCAAATGCAATCGAATGCTTGTGGTCCATGACCCAATCAGTGACTTCATCGCCGCGATGAGCGGGAAGACAATGCATAAATTTCCATGACTCATCCATGTGTGAAACCAATGCTTCGTTGACTTGGAAGCCTTCGAACGATTTGATTTTGTCTTTCATGTGCTCTTCACCCATCGAGATGAAGACATCGGTGTAGACGACATGTGCATCGCTAACCGCTTCAACCGGGTCGTTTGTTTCGACGACTGAACTGCCGTTCTTTTCAGCCAAGGCTTGGGTTCGCTTGACCACTTCTTCGTCTGGCTCGTAGCCTTCTGGCACAGCATAATGGATATCAATGCCGAGCATAGCGCATGCCAGCATAAGGTCGTGGAGAACGTTGTTGCCGTCACCAACCCATGCCACTTTGAGGTGTTCAAGGTCATCGAAATTCTCGAGAACAGTCATGAGGTCAGCAGCAGCTTGGCACGGATGATGCTTGTCCGAAAGCGCGTTGATAACGGGAACATCGGCATGGTGTGCCAATTCCACTACATCATCGTGTGAAAAACAGCGGTAGGTCATACCACCAAGGAAACGCGAGAGGACTTGAGATGTATCGCCAACCGTTTCAGATTTACCAAGTTGGATATCATTTTTGAGAAGCGTCAACGGATATCCGCCGAGTCGATTGATGCCGACTTCAAACGAAACTCGTGTTCGGGTTGAGGGCTTTTCATAAATCGAACCAATCGCTAATGTGTCCAGCGGCATGAAGTTTTGAGCCACTTCATCACCCTGCTTCCAGAGGCGCTTGAATTCTATCGCCCATTTCAAAATCTTCTCGAAGTCTTCTTCCACATCGTCTATCGCTAGCAGGTGTTGTGCCATGCTCCATCCACGGAAAGGAGGCTTCTAAGTGTTATGAGGAGAGTGTTGACAATCAATTCTTTTCGTGTTCAATGTCGCTGGCGAATCCATCACGGGCATCACTCATTCCACCGAACAGGGCTTGCGCAAAGGTGAGGATGTCGGCAAGACCTTCCTCGAGTTCACTTGAAAGCGGGGTTAGACCCGGGGCTTGGGCAAATTCTTGCATCATACGCAGCTGGTTGATTGCAAATTCGGTTCGCTGGCCGCCAGCTTCGTCATAAAGGGCCATTTCTAAAATCTCGAGTCGTTCAGACCACTCGAGAATCTTTTCGAGTTCTTCAGGCTCCAGCAGGTCGGACTTGGAAAGGAAGTTTTTGGTTGGAAGGCCAAGTCGGAACTCGACAATGCTTGAGAGCAACATTTGGGAAACGAAACCAGACGGTGAGCGAGAAAGCATTGGGTCAAACAAGTAAATAATGGCTGATTGTTCTCGCCCGAGCACTTCTATCAGGTGGTTGCTTGCCTCACGGAATGCAAACAATTCGACTTGTCCCGGCGTGTCAACAATCATGACCTCGCCCGTCAGCGAATGGAGTTGTGCGGCAACATCGCCGGCTTGTGCAGCGAGTAAGTCTGCTGCCAAAATCTGAGCACCGTTGGGCCCGAGATCGTATTCAGCCATGACTTCAGTCAAGGAAATGAGGTCACGGACGTCAAACTCTGCATCGTAATGCACGCGTTCAGCACCCGGGTCGAGATTAACAGCGATTGCATCGGTCTCCAAAAACCGAGACCAGCGTTGGAACGAAGTTACCAAAGAAGACTTACCTGCACCTGCAGTTCCTACAACAAAAAGCACTGGGGGTGTGCCACTATCCATTCCGACCATGTGTATTCCTCCGAACCACCCTACATCAACATGGTGGCACGAACCGTACTTTACATGACAAACCGCACTTTTTTTGAAAACTGGTGGGGAGAACGGTTATGTGCTCAATGAGTATGGGAGTGATGTTGCTTGAGCGACAGACACGGAGGAATTGATTATGAGCGAAGAAAAACCACCTATGCCACCCGGATTACCACCTATGCCACCTATGCCTCCTGCACCTCCTAGCATGGATGCTCC
>JAKMGM010000046.1 GCA_022424925.1 Candidatus Poseidoniaceae archaeon
GTTCATCCTCGAGCCCTTGATTCTCCTCAAGGTATAGAGCACGTTCGGCTTCCTTCGCTTTGAGTTCTATAGAATCGCTGGCTACATTCGCTTGAAGGGTGTCGATTCGTTCACTTCGATCGATAGCGTTGTTTGAGAGTAACTCTATCCGTCTGTTGACTTCCTGAACGCGGTTTTCAAGCAATGTCTGATGACTTGCATCCCCGTTGAGCGAAATTTCTGCCTGTGCCTTGGTACTTTCTGCTTCTATGCGTTTGACCTTAGCGGCATGCAACCTGTCTTTGAGATGAACTGGGCTTGCCTCTTCGAGTAAATCTTGGGCTAAAGTGCGTGCTTCCTCAAATCCAGAAAGTTGGAGTTGAGCTGCATCGAGCGCTCGGAGTTTCGCCGAACCTTCAAGCCGTAAATCTGCGAGACGTTTTTCGATTGTCGCAACTTCACCAAGCGCATTGGTGTGATTCGCCTTAACCTGCTTGTGTTCGGCCCGCCATTCTTGAAATCGAACAGCGTGTTCTCCATCCGTCAACGAATTAATCTTCGAGCGAATTTCGACTTGTTTTCTGCGTGCATCTGCGAGTGCTCCGTTTACTGTTTCGGACATTAGACGGAAGCGTTCAACATCTGCGGAAAGAGACTCTACTTCGCTGGCGCCTTGTATGTTGCCTCCAAAATCAACTTTCGATCTGCGCTTTGAACCTCCAACCATTGCGCCTCCAGCCTCAGTGACGTCACCTCGCAAAGTAACAAGACGAACGCCACCCATGTTTGCCCGGGCAGTGGACATGCTGTCGACAATCAAAGTGTTACGAAGAACAAAGCGAACGGCAACATCGATACGGGGGTCATAGTCGAGAAGTTCACTTGCAAATCCAATAACTCCGGGCTTACGTGAAACCATCAGAGCCTTGCCCGCAGCGCGAGATTGAGTGAGTTTGTTCAAGGGCAAAAAGGTCGCTCTTCCCGCCTTGTTTTGTGCCAACCATTGAATGGCTTTGGCAGCATCTTCGTCACTGCCCACGACCACTGAAGTCATACCTCCGCCTACCGCAGTTGCCAAAGCATCTGTATGAGCTAAATCCCGAGGTTGACACAATTCAGCCACGGTTCCGATGATACCATGCAACTCGCCACGGTCTCGAGCTGCGATTATTGCTGCAGCTCCGCCAGCCATTCCTTTGGAGCCACTCCTGTTCTCTAATTCGTTACGAGCAGTATTGAGTTTACGTTCTGTTTCTCGCAAACGGGCTTCAATGGCTTGAGATTCTTCAAGTAACTGCCCTTCTGAACGTTGTGCAATCAACAATTCCCCTGCGAGTTGTTCGCGGTTTTGGTCAGGCGCATTCGCTCCAAGTTCTTCCCCAACTAGTTGTGATTCTCCAAGTGCAAGTCGTGCTGTTTCCGCAGCCTCCTGGGCATTGGATATTTGTTCATCCAACATCTCCGCTTGTGTAGCCACACGATTGACTTCTTCCTGCGCTGTATTGAGGGTCGCTGTTGCAGCTTCGACATCTGCCACGGCCTTAGAAAGGGCACGTGAGAGTTCAGCATTCGCAGTTCCAGATGATTCGAGTAAGGCTTGCACTTCAGATTCTTCATTTTTGGCTTCAGAGAGTGCTTTTTGAGAGTTCTCCAAGTCGATGCGTGCATCAACAAGACTTTGTTTGAACGCATCGAATGCTTCTTGAGCCTCTATCAGTGTTGAGCCCAACTCGGCCAACTCGGCCTTTTCTTCGAGGTCTTTTTCTTCGGCTTCATCAATTCTATCGGTGCTTGTTGCAATCTGAATCTGGAGTTGGTTAATCGCACCAAGAAGGCCGTTTGAATCACCACCCATCAAATCTTCAATTTGTTTTTGCAGAGCGCCGATTTTGTCTTCAAGGCCGAGAAGTATTTTTGCTCCTTCTTTGACTTCAACTTCCAAATCGTTCGCTTCACCCTCAATACGGCTGCGTTCGTCAACCATGTACGCTCGCTCTGAAAGTTGACTCGCCAATTTTGATTGTGCGGAAACAATGCGAGCCGTTTGGAGCTCTTTAACGAGGTCTTGAACCTTAAGAGCGAGATTCTTTTCTTTCGTGAGATCTTTCAGTCGGGCCTTTTGTTCCTCTTCAAGCAAACCAATGCGCTCAATATAGCCCTCTACCATTTCTTTTTGACGGTCAGCCTTGCGAATTTCATCGTCATACGAAGTAACGCCTGCTACACCATCCAACACTTTCCGTCGCTCTTTGGCCGTCATCTTGGCCAGCTTCGTAACGTCGCCTTGCAGGACGATATTGTAACCGTCAGGTCTGGCATTTGCTGCACCGAGCAAACGGTGAAATGTCTTCTGACTGCTTTCCTCGCCATCCAACAGATACGTTGTTACAATGTTGTTTGCCTTGGTCAGTCGCACGGCACGCGTCATTCGAACTTCATCCTGTTCAAGAGGGAGGCGGCGACGACCGTTTGACAAAAGAGGATTCGCAAAAACGAGCGTAACTTCACATGAACGAGCGGGTTTGGAATTTTTACCTCCGTTGAAAATCAAGTCTTTCGCATTTTGAGCTCGAATGACCTTATTGCTGCGAGGCCCAAGTACGAATTGGATAGCGTCACCGCAGTTTGATTTTCCCGAGCCGTTCGGGCCGGTAATGGCTGTGAAACCTCGGTCGAGAGGAACGGTAATTTCACCCTTGAACGATTTGAAGTTTGAAATTTCCAGTGCTTGAAGATACATCCCTATCCCTCTAATCGAAGTTCTTCGCTCCGACCTTATCCGCGATACCCATTCCCCACAGGTCTTAAACTGTCCGAAGAAAGTGGGGCAGTCACGCGGTTTTCGAAACAGTTAACAAAAAGCCACAAGGTTCTGAATTGGAACAAAAAATGACACATTCACAATGTCCCAGTATTGCCACATTCTGTGCAACCGCCACCCTTGCAATACGGGCAAGTTGCGAGCACTTTAATCGAGCTTGATGTGGTTCTTCGCATGTGCAACTGTGCATCTCTATTGAGTAAACGCGAACGGGATATTCGTTGTGATGCACCGCTACGCGAACCCAGTGACATTTTTACTGAACCAAAAGTCCCGCGAAACGTATCTGCCAGGTTTCTTCTTTTGTCCAAGCGATTTCGGGCCTGTTCTACACCCTCTGACTCCCAATATTTTGGACCACCCATCATGAGTGCACCGACGGTAGCAATGATGCATTGGATAAGAAATGGGGAAACCGCAATGGGACTTAGTTCAGACAATCCTTCCGAACTTGCAGCCACTGGTAAAAATTCAAGACGGTCAAGAATAGCGAGACTGAAGAGAACCGCCCCCGCTGCGAAAAACACGTGATAACGGCGATCGCTTCGACGACCAACCTTGGTGAATCCTATCCTACCATAGAGCAGCACAAACAAACCAAGAACAAGAAACAGAATGTCAATCCCATCCCAAACCCCAACGGCTTCGAGGCAGTACGATTGGTCCCCACTGGCAATGTCAGCCTCGATTGTAGGTATGGAGCAATGCGGTTCGAACATTCGAGTGAAAATGAGTTTTGATGCTGAAGCGCCTTGAATAAGACGAGGAGCCAACATCCCAAGGCCGGCATTAGCAATCGAGAATCCAGCAAGTGAGAGCCCAAACAGGATGCCCACCACGTCCCGAGCACTCGCCATAATTGATGTAATGCAGGGATGAACATAGCCGTTTCGCTGCCGATGGGGTGAAATGTGGCAGCATGTACCGTTCAACAAGGAAGGGCGGAAATGGCGAAGATAGTCATCATCGGAAGCGGTATTGCTGGCTTGTTTGCGGCATTGCGGTTGGCGGACGCAGATCATTCAGTCACCGTTGTAACCAAACAACGCCCTATCGATTCTTCAACCAACTGGGCGCAAGGAGGAATTGCCGCAATTTTGGACAAAACCGACGGCAAAGGCATTGAATCTCACATCGAGGACACGCTGGCAAGCGGCGATGGTTTGTGTAATGTTGACGTAGTGAGGCGGGTGATTGAAGAGGCAGGTGAACGGATTCGTGATTTACTCAACATCGGCGTCAATTTTGAAACAGATGCAACAGGAAGATTCCACCTGGCCAAGGAAGGGGGGCACTCTCATAGGCGTATTCTTCACGCAAAGGATGCAACAGGAAAAGAAATTGAACGCGCCTTGAACGATGCAGCAAGCGCCCATCCCCAAATCACACTCAAACCGAATACACTGGCAATGGACCTTATACAACGTGAGCACGGAAATCCCGAAGCAGGAGTTGCCGGAGTTTGGTGCCTCGACCAAGAAAAAAATGTTGTCTTTACCGAACCAGCGGATATATTGATGCTGGCAACTGGAGGTGTTGGGCAACTGTGGTCACAAACAACGAATCCACCCGTAGCGACAGGCGACGGGTTAGCAATGGCCTACCGTGCGGGTGCCGATGTGCAAGATATGGCCTTCATACAATTCCATCCAACTGCGTTAGCACTCCATTCAGATCGGCCATTTCTCATCACTGAAGCAGTACGAGGTGAAGGAGGGGTTATTTTAGACGATGATGGATTGGAAACATGGCATGCAGATTGTGAAACTGCTGGTGTCGGGAAGACCATTTCGCCTGGCCCTTATTCATTTACGCTCAAGCACTCACCTCTCGGTTCAATGGCAACACGGGATATTGTCGCACGCGCCATCGACCAGCGATTGAAACAAACCGGCAAAAATCACGTCTATCTTGTTACGTCGCATTTAGACCAAGAACACCTCAAAAACCATTTTCCAACGATTCAAAAACGACTCGATCGGCACGGATTGGTTCTGGGAAGGGACGCCTTGCCCGTTTCGCCAGCAGCACATTACATCGTTGGCGGATTGGCTGTCGACGAATTTGGACGGCCACGAAGTCGAACATCTGGCGAACCAATACCCGCCTTGTACGCCATTGGTGAAGTAGCATGCACGGGTATGCATGGAGCAAACAGACTCGCCTCGAACAGTCTTTTGGAAGCGGTTGTTTACGCTGCTCGAGCGGCTGATCATATTTTGGCAACACCTTTGTCCACGAATGAAACGGCCTTATCGGAATGGCGTGCTGACGGCCTTGAACACCTCACCGAACACGTATCCGTTGCCAACGACCGTGAGGCTCTGACCAAAACCATGTCCAGAGAGGTAGGGATTGTACGTCGATTCAACCGGCTCCACCGAGCAAAACGCCGCTTGAACCTGCTGTCTCAAGAAGTAGATTTCATCTGGAGAAGTGCCTTACCGTCCCGCGAAATTGTAGAACTACGTAACCTCATTCTGGTCGGCGAACTGGTCACCAAGGATGCTCTTTCACGCAACGAGAACAAAGGACTTCACTTCAATTCGGACCTTGCTGTTGATGAAGAGCCGTAACCATCGCCGAAAGCATTTGGTTCAACGGCGTTGCAATTCCTGCTCGCTCACCGCGCTCAACGATGGCTTGGTTGAGGACAGATATTTCGGTCATTCGACCGTTTCTTAAATCCTGTAACATACTGCACAGGTTGCTCGAAGTGGCCGTTAACACCTGACGAAGTTGGTGTTCTAAATGTTCATCTGAGGGGAGGTTTACTCGTTCTTGGCGGGCAACAGATGCCCCTTCAAGCATTGTAGAAAAAGCGGCAGAAAACAAATCCGGTTTGAGCAGTTCACCGTTTTCCACTCCTGCCAAGGCCGCAATTGGATTTATAGCGATATTGAGGAGGACTTTTCTCCAAACCGTCCCAGTGCCGTCTGAAGACCATGTGGGCGAGAGTCCAGCGGATTCCAAAGCATCGAGTAAAGGTTGAGCATCGTCCTGCCCAGGACCTCCTGGGAGTGCACCAAGTACAGTTTCGCCTCGGCCTGCCCAATGAACAACGCCCGCAGAAGGTCGCCAAGCTCCGTGCGTGGAAGTTGCTGCAAAAACCCTGTGTGGACCCAACACATGTCGACATGTTTCGGCATGCCCCAAACCATTACTAAGGCTCAATGCAAACCCTGTCGGTGATAAAAGCTGACTTGACAACTTCGCTAATTCGAGGGTCTGTCCTGCTTTTCCAGTGAGCAATACATAATCCATTGAACCAACGGCCACCGGGGGCAAACCAACTTCATCCAAAGAAAAAAAGGCTTCTGAATTCGATACGAAAGCATCGATCTCGCCCTCAATATGAAGCCCCTCTGCAGCCATATGGGCTCCGTGCAAGCCACGCCCATGTACGAACAAATCCACATTCGAAACGCGTGATAGCAATGCGGCATACAATGAGCCAAGAGAACCAGAACCAAGAATGGCGACCCGCATCGAAGCACCTCACACATAGCTTGCTAGATGAATCACAATGGAACCGTCTTGATGTTCAAACCAAAGTGTTGACAGCGTCGAATCTGACGGTGTAAACTCAAAGGTATTCCATCCCTTTGAAACCGAGTTTACAGATTGAGAAGTACTCCATTGTTCACCATTACCTTGGTAGTTAATTTGAACCGGGATACTTGCATTTGCTGAACTATAGAACGAGAAACTGGAGCCATCTGGCTGCAAGAGTGTGCCATTGTAAGCCGCCATCCACATGTTTGACCACATACGATGCGAGGTGTTGTATCTTTGGAATACCAACTCAGGACCTTCTTCTACGGTAAAATTGAATTTGGGTTCAACAGTAAGTGAGGGAGAACACACATGCATGCTCGCTCCATCAGTCATTTGCACCGTTAGTGATTGATTGACGTTATTCACGGAAGGAATGTTCGAAATTGTGCGGACGTCTAAATCCCAAATCCATTCACCTTCAGCGGGTGACGGTGGAATCGAAAGCGATGGATTAAGCGGGCATGGTGCATCAACCGAACTGAGAATTCCACTGCTATCGAGCTCAAAGCCCCATCCGAGTGAATCGGTACTGTTGATGTTCCAGCCAGAAGCAGGAACGACTGCAATCATCGGCAAGTCAGGTAATCCACCATCAAACATGTTGTCATTCAGTTGAATCGTGTTGAGTTCTGAAGTCCGAAGAACCACTGGATCCAATCCGCGCAAGCATACTTGCCCTGGTGCGGAGTCATACTGTGCTTCCAATCCACTTTCACCCTGAATCCACTGCAGTCGCGATTGTATGTCCAAAGACTGGTCGGCATTGGGGAAAGTGATGTTCAGTTGTTCATCTGAAAACGATAAAAGCGTCATGCATCGCATGAGTTCTCCCTCAAAAACCAGCATTTCCCACTGAGATTGCGGGTACACCAACAGGTCGGGGTGAACCGATACAGTGTGACTGTCATAGTCCCCATCAGCAAGCGTGAGCAGAGAAAAATTCGTTAGACGAGGTGAATGCGCAAGGTCGGTCCATGTCAAATTGAGAACAACAGTAGCATGCGTTCGTGGTGCTAACACACTTCCACACCCAAAACCGTTTATCGATAACGCGTCTTCACCGTCGCATTCCCACACTTTCGCCCAGTTTTCGAGACCGTCTGCGAACTGATCATAGTCGATAGCCCAGTCTCGATTAACCGATGATGGGTTGACGATGTGAATTGAAATTTTGGCATTCCAACGGTCATCAAGGCGCTCAGCACTGAAAACGGATTGAATACCAAAATCAACATCAGCGTTCCAGTCATCGTCCCTCTCAAATGGAACTTGACTTGGAAGCGCGAACAAAACAGCAACCAGCATGACAATCCCAATATTTTTCATCGACTGCAGATCGAGTCCTTTGGGTTCGTTAAGAAGAACCGGGGAAGTTCTGTCGGCACCCATAATCAACAAGAGTGGAAGAATAAGTGTGAGAACCAACATCCAAATTGTGAAACCGTTGAAGGCATTAAACATCCAAGCGAAAGCGAGAATGATAAGGAACAAGAACATTTGATTCGAACCACTGCGTGCCTCCATATGACCTGCACGTGCCACCATTATCCTTCCACCAGGGAAAGTTGGTATGGGGAGCAAGGAGACCCAACCAAAGAAGGTCAAGAGAGCTCCAGCCTTTACAAACGGATGCGACCAAATCAAACGATTAACGTAGTCGTCAACCAACCACTGACCCAGAACCTCCACAAGGAAAGGGCCTTGTGCCATGTTTTGTGCTTGGGTCACGACCACATACTCGGGCGTGAGCCATAAGCCGAGACCCCACAGTGCGAGACCGAGTGAGATCAACGTAGCCGGAACCGACATAGCCACCCATCCCAAGACCTTGCGGTCTTCCCATAGCCGTGCATCCATTCGGGGAAGAGTTGGAATGAGAAACAATCCAAACGGCCAGATGAGGGCTGATTGAGAAAACAGGCCCAAACTCCAAAGAGATATCGCCGGTTCTGGAATAGGAGTGATGTGGCCAACACGATGATTAAAGTGTGCAGCAGTACGTTTCTGGATCATTGAAGCGATGAATATGCACAGCAATACCGGGAAAGTGTATCCAAACACAGCATCGACAAATGTAGATTCGGCGAACCATCCGCCGGTGGGACGAGAGCCTTCCATCCAGTATGCTCCTGCAAGGGTGAGGGTCAGGGCTGAAACCATCCACATAATGAGTGTGAGATTTCGTGAAGGGAATTGGCGTTCAGGAAGTGGAATCAACTGAACAATCCATTCCTCAGTTCGAGAAAGTTTGGCAGCCCATCCCAATTTGTGGAGGTAGGTATTGGCCTGTTTAAGGCTCTCATCTATGTCTTTGCCTTCTTTGGGAGAAACGACCCAAGTGGGTAAAAAGCCACCCGACATGTGTGAAGCAACATAGAAATATCTGCGCAATATTGTTGCCAAAAGATCGTGCTGTTTCCATTCCGTTCGATGGCTTGGTAACGATTCCAATGATGAATCGTCAGCGTCCAAGTCAATTGAAACCTCAGTCATGCCTGCTCCTCAAAACTCTGTAATCCTGCTTCCCCTTTGAAGGAATCCCTCTACCAAACAAAAGCAAGAGAAGAAATCACTTGTTCTTGAACCGCTTGAGACGAAATGTTTCTTCACGTTCCATCTCTTCAAGTCGAAGCTGAATAAAGACACGGGCTTCTTCAAGTTCAGGAATAACCTTGAATTCCAAAGCATTGACACGGCGCTTGGTTGCTTCAATTTCTTGGAGCAAACGCTTGAGCGTAGCCTCCATTTCAGATGCCTTGACTATTTTCTCAATCAAGTTTCCAAACGACTCGCCAGCCTCATCAATGTAGGTTGAAGAACCGATATATCCAACACCACGTTCTTTGAATGTTGATTTGAGGTTGGTTCCGCTAACGCTAGGAACCACGACACCCATGATGTTACGACGCTCGACTTCGACTTCGGGATGGGCAGTGTTTGCAATTGCTGCTGCACGAACCGCAAGGCCACCTTCGATTGCATTCGCTAAGTCAATGCGTTGTTTCGCTAACTTGTAGGTCGCTGTCAAGTCCCGCTTGGCTTCGATCATCTCAGCGAGCAGTTGACGGAATTCGTGGAACAAGCCGTCCCGCTTCATTTTTAGCAACTTGTACCCGTTTTTGGTTTGCTTAATACGCCCCTTGAGTTTGATCAACTCGCTCCGGGTTGGCTTGATATCAAGTGCCATGTTTTTTGCCTCCAAAATGGTTCAATTGTTTCAAGCCTTGTTGTCGGGGTGGTACTTGTCAATCCAAGTTTGCTCGAGACGAACCAGATACTTGGTGTCAATCGAGGACATCAATGTCCAGCACAGATCGAGCGTTTCTTCAATCGAGCGATCTTCGTCGCGGGTTTGTCGCAGGAACTTGTCCTCAAATACGCCGGAGAAGTCCAAAAGTTGCTTATCACGCTCGTTCAATGCATCTTCACCGACAATCGCTACAAGTCCACGGAGTTCACGGCCTTGGGCGTACGCAGCGTACATTTGATCCGAAACGGATTTGTGGTCCTCACGAGTGGTTTTCTCACCAATACACGAGCCCATCAAGCGAGAGAGAGATGGGAGAACATTGATTGGCGGATAGATACCTTGTTGGTGCAATTCACGTGAAATAACGATTTGACCTTCAGTAATGTATCCGGACAAATCTGGAATTGGGTGCGTGATATCGTCACCGGGCATAGTCAAAATTGGGAATTGAGTGATTGAACCCTTCTTTCCTTTGACAATGCCTGCACGCTCGTAGAGCATGGCTAAGTCTGTGTACATGTAACCTGGGTAACCACGTCGTCCCGGCACTTCTTCACGAGCAGCACCAATTTGACGAAGAGCGTCACAATAGTTGGTCATGTCTGTGTAGATAACAAGAACGTGGTAGTCTTTCTCAAATGCAAGGTATTCAGCAGCAGTCAAGGCAAGACGAGGCGTAATGATTCGCTCAACAGCAGGGTCATCAGCAAGGTTAACGAACAAAACTGCGTTTTCCAATGCACCGGTTCGCTCCAAGTCGGAGCGGAAGAAATTGTATTCTTCAGCAGTGATACCCATGGCACAGAACACAACAATGAATTCTTCATCAGAATCCTTGAGTTTTGCTTGACGTGCGATTTGCAGCGCAATGTCGTTGTGAGGTAGACCTGATGCTGAGAAAATTGGCAATTTTTGTCCACGCACCAAACTGGTACACAAGTCGATAGCAGAAACTCCAGTCTGAATGAAATCATTCGGACTTTGACGGCTGTACGGGTTAATCGCAGCACCAATAATGTCCGCTTTCTCATCAGCCACAATTTCTGGTCCACCGTCTCGAGGGCGTCCTGCGCCGTCGAGAATTCGTCCAACCAAGTCTGTACTTACTGGGAGTTTGAAAACATCGCCCATGAAGGTAACACCAGCTTCTCGGTCAATTTTCGAGGTTCCCTCAAACACTTGAACGATGACCAAGTCATCAGAGGTGTCGAGAACTTGTCCGTTCTTGATGGTTCCATTGGAAAGTCGCAGGGTTACGATTTCACCAAAGGCAACAGGTTCAGTCTTGTTCAAAAAGACCAGAGGCCCTTTCACGTCGGTAATGGTTCGGTATTCTTTTCCAGTCATGATAATCCTCTCCTCAGTTCTCCTCCACCGTATCGGCGATTTCAGCAGTCATGGTTTCCACCATTGAATCGATGACGTCAATGTATCCTTTCTCGAGACGAGCACGCATGAGGTCCGAACGAGATGGAACGTTAACCACATCGTTGAGTTGGGCACCGTTAGCCATGGCTGACTTTGCAGCGTCTTGGAACGACAAGATTGCCTTCGCCATTCTGTATTGCAGGTGAATGTCACAATATGCATCGACATCGTGGAAACCATTCTGTTGCAGGAAGAACTCACGAATCATACGTGCAACTTCAAGCGTGAGTTGCTGGTCGGTAGGCAGAGCGTCGGAACCGACCAATTGGACGATTTCTTGCAATTCCGACTCAATCTGGAGCAAACCACTGATTTGCGTACGGACTTCGGGGAAGTCTTGTGAAATGTTGTCGCGGAACCACTGGTCGAGGCTTTGCGGATACAACGAGTATGAGTTGAGCCAGTTGATTGCTGGGAAATGCCGCTGACGTGCAAGTCCAGCATCAAGACCCCAAAACACTTTCACAATTCGCAATGTACCTTGGGACACAGGTTCTGAGATGTCACCACCAGGCGGCGACACAGCACCAATGACGGTAACGGAGCCGTCATCACCGCTCAGGGTTTCGACTCGGCCAGCCCGTTCGTAGAACTCTGCAATTCTCGATGAGAGGTATGCAGGATACCCTTCTTCACCAGGCATTTCTTCAAGTCGAGAGGAAATTTCACGCATTGCTTCAGCCCATCGTGAAGTCGAGTCTGCCATCAACGCAACGTCGTAACCCATGTCACGGAAATACTCTGCAATGGTGATTCCAGTGTATACAGAAGCTTCACGAGCAGCCACGGGCATGTTTGAGGTGTTTGCAATCATTACGGTTCGTTCCATCAGAGGCTTACCGGTGTTTGGGTCAATCAAGTGAGGGAATTCGTCGAGAACTTCTGTCATCTCGTTGCCACGCTCACCGCATCCGATGTAAACAACGAGTTGAGCGTCAGAGTACTTTGCAAGTGATTGTTGTGTAACGGTCTTTCCGGAGCCGAAAGGACCAGGAATACCTGCTGCGCCACCCTTGGCGAGGGGGAACAAGAAATCCAAGATACGCATTCCTGTTACAAGCGGAGTATCAGGAGCATATTTTTGCTGGAACGGTCGGGGAGTTCGAACAGGCCACTTTTGCATCATTTGCATTTCAGTGCCATCTTCAAGAACACACACAGTTTGTGTGACGTTGAAATCTCCAGATTCAATCGATTTCACAGTACCGCTGGCGGTTGGAGGAACCATAATCTTGTGAATGATTGTCTCGGTTTCTTGAACGTGTCCAATAACTTGGCCGCCGACAACTTCGTCACCGACGGCGACTTGTGGTTCAAACGTCCAAATCTTTTCGAGGTCGAAAGCGTCTGCATCAACACCACGAGTGATGAACACACCCATTTCCTTCTCGAGCGTTGGAAGTGGACGTTGAATACCGTCATAGATTTGCGTAAGGAGCCCCGGGCCGAGCGAAACGGAAAGGGTTTCTTGCGTATTCAATACCGGTTCACCCGGACGAATACCGGATGTGTCTTCATACACTTGAATAACGGCTTTCTCGCCGTGCAGTTCGATCACTTCGCCCATTAGACCTTCGTGTCCAACACGAACGACGTCATACATAGCTGCGCTCATGCCGGTAGCGGTCACAACAGGACCTGATATCCGGTAAATTACTCCTTCATTGCTCATTTTTATTTCCTCCATTGGTTGGAACATTACTTCCAAAGGTCGACCCCTATTGCCTTGCGAATTGTGTCACGCAAGGTTGTGTCTTCTTCCGTACCGATACCAAGAACGGTCGGAGAGACAGATGCCGAGAGTTGGTCACGAAGACGCTCTGGCAAATCAGCGAGGATTGCGGAGTCAACCACGACAATACCGACGCTTTTGTTGTTGAGTAGTGATTTGAAAGTAGAAACCATGGCTTCTTCGCTTTCAGGGTTGAGCAGATGATCGACACCTGCCAGTTGGAATCCGAGGGTGAATTCTGGCGTACCTACTACTGCGATATCCATGACATTCACCTCAATTTAGTATGTGTGCCTCAAGCACTTCAGTTGGCAAGCCAGCTAAGCGACCTCGAACAATGAGTCGCAAATCATTCACTTCTTGCACCTTCGATGCAATGTAGTGTATCACTGGTAGAGCAGAAACGGGGTGTAAGTAACTCATACGCGACATGAGGTTCAATTCTCGTTCTTTGAGCATGGTAACAACCGCATCAAGACTTCGTTCTTCATCGGATGTGCTGAGTGCTGCTTCAAAAGCAGGTGCGTCGAATCGTGAGGCAGACCGTAGCATGGTTAGCATTGCATCCCTTCCACCGGTAGCAATGGTGGAGAAAGCGCGCTTAGGTAGAACACGTCCACCTTGAACCAACATCTCGGAAATCGCTTCATTCGAAAGACCGACAGCACCAGCCTCTAGAACGTTGAGAATGTTACGGTGGTCGATTTCTGCGCTGAGCAACTCTCGCAAGAATTTTACATCTGCACGATTGCCTCGGAGCGCATCGAAGGCATTCGAGAAATAGTGGCGATCCAAAGCATCTTCGTAATTCGAAAGAGTACCGTCTTCAGGTACTGCCATAAGAGCAGGCCCGAATGATTTCCTTCGCATTTGAACGACTGCGGAACGGAGGTCGTCTGAGTTCTCAATGATTTTGAGCCATGGAGTGTTGATGTCGTTCAACTCAGGAAGAATCGAACGCTTCACTTTGTCCATGTCCACATCGTTGGATACTGAACGAAGAACGACCTTAGTGTTGTGATACTCGTATCGTGTCGTGTACACCTCGACGATTGCGCGGATTTTACCGTTGCACAAGTTGACCATTGCATCGAGTTCATGCTCTAAGTTATGCGCCAAAGCAGCCTCAACAAGGTCACCACCAGTTAAGCGACCAACATACAGGTCGATTTCTGAACGATAGCCAATATCGCCAATGGCGACGGTAAGTTGGTCGGGAGATTGGCTAATGAGTTGACGCAGACGTGCACGATCCGCAAGTTTCTGCCGGCGAGATTTCGCACGTGCAGCAACATAAGGTGTGTTTCCTGTCATAGCCATTAGTATCCCTCACTCAAAAAGAATTTTTGTCGTTTCGCTTAGTTGTTCCTTCCAAGACGATTCAAGAAGTGTGTCGAATCGCATGTCATAGGATACCGAGCCGTCGGTAGCTTCGAGAACGAAGCCCCCGATACCGTCGATAGCGTCTCCCATCGTTCGCTTTCCAGCGAGTTCAGAAAGAGCTTTGCGATCGACTTCAACAGGTCGAATATGGTAATCCTTTCCAATCTTATCGGCTTTCGCCATGAGTGCCTTGAGCAAACTTGCTCGACCGCTCATCTTCGGGCTGCTGAGTTCGGCTCGAGTTGCCGCCAACGTATCATCAAGAACCTTACGTCGAGCGACCAGGATTTCTTTTTGGTTGGCTTGGCGAGCGCTGGCTACGACCTCGCGAGCGATTTGTGCCGCTTCACGTTCCGTATGGCTCGCCGCTTCAGAGCGGATAGTTGTAGCCTTTTTCTTGGCTTCTGCCACAATCGCATCAGCCTCTTTTTGGGCCTCAGCAATCATAGCATCGGCTTCGGCCTTAGCTGATTTTGAGATGTCTTTTGCAAGTGTTTCAAGCGTCATAGTGATTTCTCCATAAGTTTGATTTCAATTGGCCGGTAGACCGGCCTTTCCATCACCAACCCTCTTCATAGGAAGAGCGGTAGTGCACCGAGAATAACGATAGATTCTGGCAAAGCAGTGAAAATCAATGCTGGACCGAATTTGCTTCCGTCTTCTGCGAGCATACCGACTGCTGCGCTACCAATTGCGGATTGGGACCATCCAGCACCGATTGCGGCAAGCCCGAGGGCAATACCGTGACCGATTGCTGTGTATCCGTCGCCGTCGCTGGCTGCGACTGGGTCTACTGCTGCTGCTCCTTGAGCAACCAGGGTGATGGCTGCCAGTAGGATCAATGTTCTTAGGCTCGTTTTTAGGGTGTTTGCGTTCATATTTGCTACCTCCGTATTTGTTTAGTGTCCGTGGACTATGATTGACCCTCAACGTGGAGGGTGCGGCCACCGAGCGGCGCAAAGGCGCGGCCGGAACCGTCGTAGAACTTGCCCATCCATTCCACAAAGTGGAGGCGGCCAGCGTGAATCGTCGGAGACAGTATCCCCAACGCAATAGCAAAAATCTGTACAAAGACGAAAAGAATGAGACAGAATGCACCAACAAGTACGCCTACAGCGCCACCGCTGGTGAAGGCGTCCACCATCGGTTCGAAGCCCATTGTAATGGAGACTTCAGCAATTTTGACGCCTGCAACGCCAACAGCCATGATTCGCAGGTATGAGAGGGTGTTCGCAAGCAGACCAAAAGTTTCGATTGGGCCCATGATGAGTCCGCCAGCCCAGCCGAATTTTTCGAAGATGGCCAGTCCGATGATGAGGCTAATAATTCCAACGATGAGCAACACAGTCCAAATCTGGAACTCAAACAGTTCATTGTAGCCTGAGACCATGTTTCGGCACTGCATGAATCCGCCGACTAAGATCAAAATCCAAGAGCCTTTTTCAAAGTATGCGGCCGCAGCACCATGAGCCTTGAAGACATTGATGAGACCAAGGATGTAACCAACAAAAATGTGAATCGCTCCGAGGTAAACTGACAGGATGACGTATTCTTGAAGTCCGTGTCCAGCTGATGCTCGATGGAAAGGCATGTGAAGACCGGATAATCCAAGCATATCAGCGAGGGTCTTCGGGACTTGAACATTCTCGTAGGTCCAGGCATACAAGAAATGGAACGGAGAATCAGCGCCCATTTGACCTGTTTCGTCCCAAACGAAACCAAAGCCTTCGGCGAATATAATGCCCCATATGATGCACCAAACGCCCATCCATCGCAAAATGGTAAGGCCTTTTTGGGCCATAGGGTCGACTGCAAATGATTTGCTACCGAGCCAACCTGCGAGAAGAAGAAGGACAATTCCATAGCCCCAGTCTCCCAATATCATGCCGTAAATGAACGGGAAACTCATCATAATGAGCGTTGTAGGATCAAACGTACCGTATTTCGGCCTGCCAACTAAATCAACCATGAGTTCGAACGGTTCAGAAGTTGAACCGTTGGTGTATTGTATAGGTGGTTCAACTTCGTGACTGTCATCGTGCGCAGGAGCATTACGAATGCGAGTGAGCGCAATGTCCAATTCAGGAAGATTGATTTTTCCATCGCCATCAAGGTCGACCGCTGAAACGAGTTTACCCATTTCCCATGGTGGCAAGTTAGCCACATTGGCGTTCTTGAGAGCGGTTTGGAACTCATAACAGTCGACTAAACCGGAGTCATCAAGGTCAATGGCATTGAAGAACTGGAAAATTGTTTGGCCAGAGCTTCCGAGATAGTCCGACAGCATAACGAGTTCTGCTGGTGCAGAATGGCCATGGTCTTCGCCTTCACCATGGCCGTGGTGGTGGCCGCCTTCATAGGCTTCAACGGTGACGTGAGAAGCAACTTTGGAAAGTTTACCTTCAACCATCGACGCATGTTCGCTGGGAACCCAAGCATCGAGCGCAAAAGCCTGATTACTCACAGCCACCAATGTTGGAGCGGTGTATATCGCAGCCTCTCTTTGGAGATATTCCTTAGCAGCGACAAGATTTCGACCGTTGCGTTGTGCCCATGCATCCAGAGCTGATTGTGCGTCGGTGATTTTCGACTCAAGACGGGTTATCTCAGTGCGCAATTTCTTCGATTTTTCACCAGGCGATCCCTCGCCGGCAGGGATTTGAACGGGTTTTGAGCCGAGTTCTGCCATGCAGATTTGTACTTCAGCAGATTGAGAAGAACGGCATGCCACGGCAATAACTCCAGCCGCAGCATGAAGTTCGATATCGTCGAGGAGGTCGCTGAAAATTTCGGAAGCCTTTGAGGCTCGGCGAGATTCACCGACGAAAATTTCCACGCCGTCAAACCCAGCCATCAGTTCGAGAGGAATGTCGAGGGGGGCAAGTCGATTCAAGACATGGAATTGTTCTTCTGAAGTTGATATTTCAGCTTCAGCATCGCGAATAGTGTTGATGTATTCAAGAGCGGCATCAATTTTATCTTCAAAGCCAGCAATCATCTTCGTAGCCTCTTTATGAGACATTGGGCCATCAGCATTGACGGCCTGAACTGCAGACGATACAGCCTGAACTTTGGTGAGCAAGTTACTTGTCGAATTGGCTTTCTCTGAGTCGACTGAACTGCCGACGCCAATTCCGTCCTCAAAGCGTCCATATTCTTCGATGTGAACGCATGATAGTTCAGTACAAAGTCGAAGAATTTCTTCCAACTTCTCAACAGGTGCCGCTACGGTGAGACGGGACATATCGGAAGTAGCAAACATTTGAGCACCTCACTGTGATCTAACGGCATCAAGAAGACTCTTGACTGCTTTTTCTTTGCGGCTGGATGCCGAGGTTTCGATATCTGAAACAGTACTGGCGCCTTCTTTGTGAACTTTATCGGCCTCTTTGCCGGCTTTGGAGCGTGCAGCGTCGAGGGTTGCTTGTGTCTCGCTCACAGATTCTTCGGTAGCACCCGTGACAAGTGATGCTGCTTCCCGACGTGCATCAGCAGTAATTTTACTGGCCT
>JAKMGM010000064.1 GCA_022424925.1 Candidatus Poseidoniaceae archaeon
CCTTCGAGCCGTTTGAGGTGCTCAACATCGCCGTTATCGTATGTTTCAACCAAAAAAGCATCGGTTTCTTCCGCATGCCTGGCCTCAGTCCAACCAAGAGATTGGAGGTGTTTTGAAACGCCTCTATCCGGGCCGAAGTAAAGGAATTTCGGCATGTTTGGCCCAATGCTTGGTGGATGATGTGCTTTCCCCCTTAGACTTCTGACTTTGTATGAATAGTCTTATCACATAACGGGGGTAAAAATGTCGCATGGTGTTCGTTTACGACCGTTTCAAACACAAGGATAAAAAGACCGGCGGTCGTGATAGTGTCATGCTAGCGGAGCGTATGCGCAGGATTGGTGCCTTTACGGCGCTACTCATGTTCCTTTTCGCTTCACTATCCACCTCGCAACTTGTGTTCCTTGGACTCGATAGTGAATTGGATTCTACGGCATTCTTTTCATCCTCGCGAATGACTGATTCAGATGCCGACGGCATCCTCGATACTGATGATGCGTGCCCGAACGGTAATACGGGCTGGACTTCCAACTCCACCACGGACCACGACACAGACGGCTGTGAAGATGACGGCGAAGACCCTGACGATGACAATGACTTGGTGTCGGATGCTTTCGATGACTGCTCAACTGGTGCAGTCGGATGGACGTCATCACTTTCCAGCGACTACGACGCTGATGGTTGCCAAGACGCAACCGAAGACGCCGATGACGATAACGACGGCGTTACCGACGCGCTCGATGGCTGTCAATTCGGAGATAAGGGTTGGACTTCATCAAGCACCAACGATTACGACTCGGATGGTTGCCAAGATATTTCTGAAGATCTCGATGACGATAATGACGGTGTGGCTGACAATGCTCCGGACTCGTGCCAGTTTGGAGCTTTAAGTTGGACATCCACATCTTCTACTGACCATGATTCTGATGGCTGTCAAGACACAACTGAAGACGCCGATGACGATAATGACGGCGTTGATGATGTTGACGATGCCTGTGCATTAGGTGATACTGGCTGGTCGTCTTCATTGACTACAGACCACGATTCCGACGGTTGTCGAGATGCCTCTACGGAGGATGATGATGATGATAACGACGGAATCTCGGACGCGTTGGACTCATGCAGCGATGGTACGCTCGGTTGGACGCCGGATTCATCCAGTGATCACGACTCTGACGGCTGTCAAGATGCAACTGAAGACACCGATGACGATAACGATGGCGTTGATGATGGTGTTGACGATTGTGCTTTAGGAGATACTGGCTGGTCCTCTTCTTCGACCACAGACCACGATTCCGACGGTTGCCGAGATGCCTCTACGGAAGACGATGACGATGACAACGATGGCATTGATGACAGTGCTGATGATTGTCAATTCGGGAACTTAGGCTGGATTTCATCCGGTGCAACAGACTACGACACTGACGGTTGCCGTGACGCTGGTGAAGACACTGACGACGATAACGACGGCGTTGCAGACAATGCTCCGGACTTGTGCCCTACCGGTGACCTCGGTTGGACGTCAACATCGGGTACAGATTTCGACGGGGACGGCTGCCGTGATGCAACTGAAGACGATGATACGGATAACGACGGCATCGATGATGTCGACGACGACTGTGCCAACGGAGATACCAACTGGCTTTCAAACGGAGCAACTGACCATGATTCCGATGGTTGTCGAGATGCATCAACCGAAGACGATGACGACGATAACGATGGCATTACCGACGCCCTCGATACATGTCAGACGGGCATTATTGGTTGGTCACCTACGCTTAGCAATGACTATGATTCTGACGGCTGCCGTGACATAGATGAAGACCTCGATGATGACAACGATGGCATAAGCGATTCTTCGGATTTGTGCGAGAAAGGTGACCTGAATTGGATTTCAAGTTCGACAAACGACCATGACGCTGACGGTTGCCGAGATTCGACTGAAGACGACGACCGTGATAACGACGACGTTGATGACAGCGATGATGTTTGTCCAGCCGGAGACTTAGGTTGGATTTCATCGCCGACCACGGACCATGATTCTGACGGATGTCAAGACGCTTCTACAGAGGATAACGACGATGACAATGATGGCGTTGTAGATTCGAACGACGATTGCCAGACCGGTTTGCTTGGTTGGATTTCCTCCTCAGCAACGGACCGTGATGCTGACGGTTGTCGCGATGCTGATGAAGACACTGATGACGACAATGATGATGTTCACGACGGGGTAGATGCTTGTCCGAATGGCGACCTTGGTTGGACTTCATCCACTTCAACTGATTACGATTCTGATGGTTGTCGAGATGCGTCGCAAGAAGACTTAGATGACGATAATGATTCGGTCCCTGACCTCGACGACATCTGTCAACAAGGGGTACTCAGTTGGATTTCTACTTCGCTCACTGATTACGATTCTGACGGTTGTAAAGACGACACTTCAGAGGATAACGACGACGACAATGACGGCATCATCGATTCAAATGACGCTTGTGAGAAGGGTGATCTGAACTGGACCTCCACCCTTGCGAACGATAACGACCAAGACGGATGCAGAGACAGTACCGAAGACTTTGATTCTGACAACGACGGTATCGAAGATACATTCGACGCATGTCCTCAAGGTATAACCGGTTGGACTTCATCTTCCTCGACAGATTACGACAGTGATGGATGTAAAGATACTTCCCAGGAAGATACCGATGATGATAATGACGGAATTTCCGACGGTAATGATTTGTGCCCAACTGGGACGATTGCGTGGACTCCCGATGCAACCAATGATTACGATTCCGACGGCTGTAAGGACGATACTTTGTTTGATACCGATGACGATAACGACGGAGTTCAAGACGGCCTCGATGATTGTTCGAAAGGGGACTTAAACTGGACCTCGAATCCCACAACTGACCACGATACCGACGGATGTCAAGACGCTGCTGAAGATACAGATGATGATAATGATGCTGTATTGGACCTGCACCCAGACAACTGTCAATTTGGAAACACTGGATGGACCTCAACGCCTGCAACCGATTTTGACGGTGATGGTTGTGAGGATGATTCAGCTGAGGACGTAGATGATGATAACGACAACATCTCGGATGTAAACGATGACTGCCAATTTGGCGAAAGTGGGTGGAATCCATCTCCGAGCACCGATTACGACTCGGATGGCTGCCGAGATGCTACTGAAGATCTCGATGACGACAACGACGGTGTGGAAGATTTAGCCCCAGACAACTGTGCAAAAGGCGACTTGAACTGGATTTCCAATGGAGTCACTGACAACGATGGCGACGGATGCCAAGACTCATCAATCGAAGATGACGATGATGATAACGATGGCATTCTTGACGGCCAAGATGATTGCCGAGCTGGTGATGTTGGATGGTCCCCTTCTTCGTTAACCGATTACGATTCCGATGGATGCCAAGATTCCGCTGAAGACCTGGACGATGATAACGACGGCGTGAACGATGATTCGCCGGATGTTTGCCAGACGGGTGAACTGAATTGGATTTCGACAGCAGCAAACGACTATGACTCAGACGGTTGCCGTGATGCTACTGAGGATTCAGATACGGACAACGACGGCGTGAACGATGTCGATGACGATTGTAACTTCCAAGAACTGAACTGGATTTCTTCATCGACAACAGACCATGATTCCGATGGATGTAAAGACGATTCAACTGAGGATTTGGACGACGACAATGATGGAATGCTCGACGCTGCCCCCGACCAATGCCCCACAGGTGTGATTGGTTGGATTCCCTCATCGTCAAATGACTACGATTCAGATGGCTGCCGAGATGCTGATGAAGACATCGATGATGACAACGACGGCGTTGAAGACACAGACGACACGTGCGACACCGGGAACCTTGGATGGATTTCCGATGCGACAACCGATGTCGACGGCGACGGTTGCAGGGACAGTACCGAGGATATCGATGACGACAACGATGGAATCACTGACACCAGTGATAACTGCCAATTTACGGTCAATGCAGGGCAGGACAACCACGATTTTGATTCGGAAGGCGACGCATGCGATGATGATGACGACAACGACGGAATCGATGACGATGCACCTGATAATTGCGCTCTTGGTGTTCGAGGCTGGACCTCAACCACCGCAAATGACCACGATGGTGACGGTTGCCGTGATTCAGATGAGGATGCCGACGATGATGGAGATACCATCTCAGACACATCTGATGATTGTACACCTGGGCAGACAGGCTGGATTTCTTCTCCGGCTACAGACCACGATGGCGACGGTTGCCAAGACTCAGTTTCAGGACCCACCATCGGAGAAGATCTCGACGACGATAACGACGGAGTCGTAGATACAGCACCAGATTTGTGTCAAACAGGCAACGTAGGCTGGACTTCCACACCGGCTACGGATTATGACGGTGATGGCTGCCGAGACTCAACAGAAGACAATGACGATGACGGAGATGGCGTTTTTGATGCCTTTGATGGTTGCCCAACGAGCACGGTCGGTTGGATTTCGAACTCGACCAACGATAACGACGGTGACGGTTGTGAAGATGGCGTGAATGACCCCGATGATGATAACGACGGTATTGCCGATAACTTCCCTGACAACTGTCAGTTCACTTGGAATCCAAACCAAGCGAATTACGATAGTGATTTGCAAGGTGATGTCTGTGATGATGACGATGATAACGACGGCGTCAATGATGTGGTCGACGATTGCCCTGTGGGCAAGTTAGGTTGGACTTCGACGACGTTTACAGACCATGATGGCGATGGATGTCAAGACGCCTCGTCGGAGGACACTGACGATGACAATGATTCCGTACCTGACCTTTCGGATGACTGTCAACTCGGGATTGTCGGATGGACTTCAAACGCCACCACAGATTACGATGGCGATGGTTGTCAAGACCTCGGCGAAGATTTGGACGACGATAATGATGGTGTTCCCGATGTCAATGACCGCTGTCAAACCGGCGAAATGGGTTGGACTCCGACACTTGGTACTGACTACGACTCTGATGGATGCAGAGACCTTACAGAAGACTTCGACGATGACAATGATGGCATCGTCGACACCATCGATGTTGTGTGTCAAAAAGGCGACCTTGGATGGATTTCTGGGCCAGCTACTGACCATGATTCCGATGGCTGCAGAGATGCTTCGGAAGATCTTGATGACGATAATGACTCGATGGCAGATGTCAATGACGATTGCCGCCTTGGTGAACTTGGCTGGATTTCCAACGCTACGACAGATTATGATTCAGATGGCTGTCGAGACCTTACGGAAGACAACGACGATGATAACGACCTCATTTTGGATGATTTTGATGATTGTTGGCCTGCAAACCTCGGCTGGATATCGAACTCCACAACCGATTGGGATTCCGACGGATGCAACGACTTTTCAGAAGACAATGACGATGATAATGACGGCGTACCGGATAGTATTGATGCATGCCCTACCGGCGATTTAGGCTGGATTTCAACATTTACATCCAATAATGAAGATCTCATTACTGACTGGGACGGTGACGGTTGTCGCGATGTTGGCGAGGACCCCGACGATGATAACGACGGTGTTCTTGATGGCTCGGATTCTTGCCCGAAATACCGAAACCATTGGAATTGGTCTTCCGCAGACTTCAGTGACCATGACGGCGATGGCTGCATGGACGATTTTTATGACAATGGCTTTTTCAGCCTTGAAGAGGATTTAGACGATGACAATGACGGGGTCTTAGACGTTGATGATGCTTGCCAAAAAGGAGATCTTGGATGGATTTCAAGTCCCCTCAACGATAACGATGGTGACGGCTGCAGAGATTACAATGAGGACACGGATGATGACAATGACGGTATTCAGGACTTGGATGATGCGTGTCCGAGTGGTGAAACTGGTTGGGCGCAATCTGAAACAACCGATTACGACAGCGATGGTTGTCTCGACATTATCGAAGATGATGACGATGATAATGACGGTGTTACCGATACGAATGACTTTTGTCCGAAGGGTGAACTTGGCTGGACTTCTGCTGCTGTCGAAGATTATGATGCAGATGGTTGCAGAGATTCCACAGAAGACCTCGATGATGACAACGATGCGGTTTTGGATGAAAATGACAATTGTTCGAAGGGTGTAACAGGCTGGAGGGGACCTTCTCCAAACGTGGATTATGACGCTGATGGGTGCTATGACCCTGACCTTGAAGACACCGACGATGATAACGATGGGATACTGGATGCTGACGACCGTTGTCCGCGGGGTACTTTGAACTGGATTTCTGATACGACACTCGATTATGATTCAGACGGCTGCTTGGATTCCATCGAAGATCTTGATGACGATAACGACGGTGTGGAAGACCTCATCGACCTTTGTCCACTGGGTGAACTGAACTGGTTTTCATTTGACGGGACTGACCACGATTCGGATGGATGCAACGATTCACTCGAAGACGATGATGATGATAATGACAATCGTGCTGATACAGAAGACGACTGCCCGGTGGGCCTCACAAACTGGGATTCAAACGACCCGAGGTCAGATCTTGATGAGAATGGTTGTCAAGACGGTACAATAGAGGACAACGACGCTGACGGCGACGGTGTTCTTGATGGTGACGACTTGTGTCCCAATGGTGCAACATCATGGACTTCAGGGACATCTTCAGATTTTGATGCGGATGGGTGCCAAGACAGTGGAGAAGACTTGGATGATGACAACGATTACATTTTTGATACTTCAGATAAGTGTCCAACCGGAGAAATGTCGTGGAAGTCAACGTCAATTTCAGACTATGATGCTGATGGATGCAGGGATTTTTCAGAGGACGACGACGATGATAACGATGGAGTCAAGGATGCTACCGACCTGTGCAAACTTGGCGAACTTGATTGGGTTTCAAGCCCGGTTACAGATTATGATGGTGACGGTTGTGAGGATGATTCCACAGAGGACCTTGATGATGACAACGATGGCATCACTGACGGCACTGATGACTGTAACAGAGGATTACTTGCCTGGATTTCTGATTCTGTTAACGACTATGATGGCGATGGCTGCAATGATTCCAGTGAAGACCTTGATGACGACAATGATGCTGTTGATGATCTTCTTGACAACTGTCCTACTGGTGAGCGGTCTTGGATTTCTTCACCTTCCATTGACTCGGATGCAGATGGCTGCCACGATGAGTTAGAGGACAGCGATTATGATCCTTCAGTGGTGGTTGAATCTGAAGCTGAAGGTGAAAGTCAGATTTGCAACCCGCTCTTGGAGAATTGCGTTAACGATGAAGATGAAGACAAGGTTTCAACTGTTGATGAACGTTCTGAAACCCAAGTCCGTCAACTCCTCGTGACAATCCTCGCACTGGCTATCGTCCCTACAGTTATCGGGGTTCTCTTCATTGCCTATCGCATGAAATGGTAGTCTTCACGGTGAAACTCACAGGTTGAAAGAGGAGAGGCTCATGCTCGTAGCATGGCGCGAATTCTTCTCATCGCTGCATCGACGGGAAAAAACCTCGAACTCGCCATGAAATTCAAACAAACCTTGGAACGAGACGGCCATCAGGGAGTGATTATGAACCTTTGCACCCTTGATGTACCCATGTACACACCTGCTGCTGAAGAGGAGCTGGATGACCTCGCTGTCATTGAAGGCATAATGGATGACATTGTGTCGTGCAAGGCAATGATTGTCTGTGCGCCAGAATACAACGGCTCTATGCCACCAGTCCTCAACAACATGATTGCTTGGCTCTCCGTACAGTCAGACAACTTCCGCTTGCTGTTTAATCAACGAAAGGTGGGTTTGGCCACGGTGAGTGGCGGCGGCGGATATAACGTCATTACAAGCATGCGTATTCAATTCTCACACCTTGGTTCAAACATCATTGGTCGGCCAGTTATCGTTAACAAAACGAAACCTCAGAGGCAGTCTTCAATCGATGAAATGATTGCGCAGGTGATTGAATGACACAACAACGGACTTTGAAGATGACCGCACCGACGCATACCGTTCTGGAAGGCGGGGGTTTCCCAGTACGACGTCCATCGGCCATGGGTACACTGATGAGCCCTTTCTTACTTCTCGATGAGATGGGACCGGTTCACTGGGACCCCGGTCAAGCAATCGGTGCACCAGCCCACCCCCATCGAGGTTTCGAGACGGTGACCTACATGATTCAAGGTGCAATGCAACATGAAGACAGTGCAGGCAACAAAGGAGACTTGAACCCTGGTGATGTGCAATGGATGACTGCTGGTCGGGGGATTATTCATTCGGAGTTACCACAAGCTGACTTTTTGAAATCCGGGGGTGTTTCACACGGTTTCCAAATATGGGTCAATCTTCCTGCGAAGGATAAAATGATGGAACCACGCTATCAAGACATTGCTTCATCCGAGATTCCAAAAGTAACTTCCGCAGATGGGAAAGTTTGGGCGAATGTCATTGCAGGTTCGACTCTCGGCGCGAATGCGGTCATCGACACCGTCATACCAATCACCTATATCCATATGAAAATCGAGAAAGGTGGCGTTCACAAACAGCATATTGATGCCGGACTTAACGGCATGATTTACGTTTTTGGTGGGACAGTACATCTTGGTGGGAAACCGGTGCATGACGGCCAACTTGGTTTGATGAACGACGGCGATGAAGTCGTTTTGGAAGCCGTTAATGGCGATGCAGAGTTTTTGATTCTTGCAGGTCCGGATTTGAACGAACCTGTCGCAAGGTATGGGCCGTTTGTGATGAATACTCGCGAAGAGATACACCAAGCCGTTCTCGATTACCAAAACGGCACCTTGGCATGACGCAACAAGGCAGGTGAGTTGCGATTCATGGATGGGAGAGCACATTCATGAAAAATCATACAAACACGGAGAATTCAATCACATCAGCAAAAGAAGCTCACTAAGCCTTCTTTAGAGAGCCCTATCAACAATGATGGCTTTGCCGTAGACGGAACTCCAACGAACATATTTGGCCTTCCCGATGGGGAATATGGCCGGGTGTTCTTTGACCCGTTCGGCATCAATCCATCATCTAATTTGAGGGGTGGGTGCCTCACTTTTACTCCGTTTTTTGAGTAAAATAAACGCTATACTGCGTGCCATTTGAGTAAAGATGCTCGTGCCGGGATTCGAACCCGGGTCGGCGGGATGAAAACCCACTATGATGGACCTAGCTACACCACACGAGCGACAGCCAATCCACCGACCACCCCTTGATAATGATTCGCACCATGAACCGTGGCGAAGTATGTCCTTCACCGACTCATACAGATTGGTCTGATGTTTCAAGTTCGATGTTCGACCACCATTTCCAAACCAACCATGCCACCATTGTGAGAAGAATCATAGCGACGGCGAGTAGGATTTCATTATCGAGAAACCACTCGAGTGCGCCGATAGCAGCGTTGCCATAGATGCCAATGAGTATCGCTTCAAGTCCGAACCGTAGCCCCCTACCGAGTAATCCAGCAAGAATGAACGGTTTCTTTTCCATTTCGCCCATCCCAGCAACCCAACCAAATACCTTGTAGGGAATGGGCGAGAAAGCAGCAATGAAAATACCGAATGTGCCGTATTTGACCGTCAATGCTTCAATCTTATCGAGATGTGATTGTTTAGAAAACCTTGAGACCAAGGAACGCCCCCATTCTTTCCCCAACCAGTATCCGACCACTGAGCCAGCAACTGAAGAAAGCGTCACCGTTAGCCAAAGCCAAACAACCAGTGGAGTGTTTTCCATTGCATCAGCCAGCATTGGTATGTAAAGCAAATCTGGTGGAATGGGCTGGATGATGGATTCAGTGAAGGCGAGTACGGCTAAACTCCCCGCACCGAAGATGTCGAAAAAATCGATAATCGACTCTTTCCACGACATGCTTTACGCTTTCTACACCTGTCAATTAAGGTGTGGGTATGCGGTGAGTTCAAGGAGTCGATTCTTTAGAGGCCGAGTTAATGCGGGTACTCGACACAGCGGCTTTACTTCATTGGCCGGTCAGTGAGTTAGCAGGAAACATCTGTTCGCAGTCACAGCAAGCAGAACTTGAGCGTGTAAGCCCCCAAAGGTGGATGCTCATACAGGCGATTGACATCGATTGGCGAGCCCCCGATTCAGTGTGGCTTGCTGAAGCCAAACGTTGTGCTGCACAAAGCGGCGACCTGCCGAGACTTTCCGACGTAGACCTTGACATTTTGGCGTTGGCACTCGGCCTGAACATAGAACTTGTAACCGATGATTACCGTTTGCAGAACACCATGAAGTCTTCCGGCAAACAATCGACATCAGTTGACACTTCGGGAACGAAACAGGTGTGGACATGGATTCGTCGCTGTACTGGATGTCGACATACCACAGAAGTACCTGCAGATGTCGCCCGCTCAAAGAAAGGTAACGTAGGTGAATGCGACCGTTGCGGTGCAGCACTCGTGCTCAAGAAGAAGCGTTGATTCACTCTTCACCGTTGGATTGAAGCGCTTCAAGCGCAGCTGTCTTGCGTTCAAGTTCGTCAAGTTCCATTCCTGCAGGATCAAGACCGACCGCACGCGCACGTTCATTCAAAAGTTGCGAGGGGGTTCTACCACCGGCTTCCAAGTCAGTGATGGTTCGTGAAGTGTCGCTGAGTCCTTTTTGGAATTCACCTTTGGAGCGGCCAAGTGCGTTTGCCATTTTTGGCAATCGCTCTGCCCCGAATAAAACGAAGAAAAGTCCAACCAAAATTGTGACTTCAAGAGGTCCCAAACCGCCAATCATACGTCTTCCTCGACATGTGGAGGGCATCGGTAGTGTTGAACTCTTCGGCTGAATATTCACCTTTCGGCACCTTATCCGCCTGAAACTGGCGGTAGCAGGGCTAACTCATCGTTCGGTTGCAGTTCCGTCTCAAATGTGCACTGCGTACCGTTGATAGCGCACAGTAAACCCTTGTCGAACCATTCGCGAATACCGAGGGAATCTACCATTTCTCGAACGGTAGAATGCATTTTTAGCGAACAGGTTTTTCGTTTCCATTCTAATTCTTCAGCCAAAGGGCCGAACGCTAGAACGGTGACATGAAGCGTATCTACACCGTTCATATCGGTGCTTTGAAGCGGTAGTTTATCAACGCATTCGGTAGTCCATAACCATGGCACCGGTGATGGAAGCGACACAACTTTGGAAAATCTATCCGTCGGGTGAATCTTCCATCAAAGCATTGCGAGGTGTTGATGTACGTATCAATGCAGGTGAAATGGTCGCCATCATGGGTCCATCCGGCTGCGGAAAAACAACGTTGCTCAACATTCTTTCAGGAATCGACGAGCCCAATTCTGGTGAAGTTCACGTCAACGGTCAACCGTTGTTCGGCATCTCGGATAACCAAAGGACGCGAATGCGCTCGAAGCATCTCGGTTTCATTTTCCAAGATTTCAACCTGCTTCCCGTGTTGTCCGCAGTGGAGAATGTCGAACTCCCGCTGCTTCTCCTGGGTTCATCCGCGTCTGAAGCCCGTACTGGCGCATTAGAGGCGCTTTCGTCGGTCGGTCTTTCCCAACGAACAGAACATCTCCCATCAGAACTCTCAGGTGGGCAACAACAACGGGTTGCTATCGCTCGTGCACTTGTACACAACCCCTCGGTTATTCTGTGCGATGAGCCAACCGGAAACCTTGATTCGGTGACCTCAACGGAAGTATTGGATTTGCTACATGCGTTGAATTCAAAACGCAACACGACGTTTCTCATCGTCACTCACGATGCTTTGATTGCTGAACGGTGCTCACGAACGGTGCAAATGTTGGACGGCGTCATTGTCGATGACAAGAAGAACAGCGAGGAGGAATGACGCTGTTTCTCTTCCTGCTCTCTCTCCTCGTTTCGGTCGCGCTGCTGAGCGCAGTATCGACCTTTGGGATTGGGCGATGGAAGCAATTAGGTTTCGTTCGGATTCTTCTTCTTATCACGGCACCAGTGGCAGATGCGTGGCTCGGCTTTTACTTTCTTGACTGGCTTTCAGTTTCGGGTGTGACGTTGTGGGCTGGCTCGTTCGGCATTGGTATCATGAGTCTTGTTTTGATGCAACCCCTTCTCGTGCCGCAACGATTGGTGGTTTGGCGACTGGCAACAAAAAATATCCTTCGTCGCAAACGACAAGCGGCACTACTTATGGCGGGGTTAATCGTTGCCTCTGCCATCATTACCTCATCGCTCGTGGTTGGTGATTCGCTCGATGCGACCGTCCGAATGGAAGTCGAAGGGGCGTGGGGAAAAACGGACATCACCGTTTCCGGTTTTGATCTTTCCAGAGGTGAGCGCGTTACTGTATCCGAAACATTAGCACACGACGTTTGGGACGGTATCCAAACAAATATACTGCTGAACCGCTCTATCGAAGGACAACAGCAGGGCATCGTCGCCTCTGTGAGCGTTTCGTCCTCAGATGCCTCACGTACCGGCGTTACATGGATGGCGATGAACAGTTCAATCGATTCAATCGGGCATTGGCCCAACATCGGTACACCAAGTTCAGGGATTCGGTATACCACTTTGCGGGATGCAAATTCTTTTTCTGAAGCATACCAAGTCGGTATCAACGAAGTCTTGGCCGATGAGTTGTCGTTGTCGGTAGGTGATGCATTTGACATGGGCTGGTACATCACCGATGACGGACAGCGCACCCGCATCGACGCTCAAGTCTTCGTGCATGCAATCGTGGCGAATGAGGGACAAGGTGCGTCGGCCGGTACGCAAGCTCCCGCGCTGTTTACAGACCTTCAAACCGCACAATCTATGCAACATCTTGAAGGACGAATCAATACAATATACTACGCAGTTGATGCTTCTTACGACAGGGCTTCGACCATTGAACCGGTACTTGATGAGTTGGAAACGGTGCTGGACCGTTTCATCGTCGCCGATGATGTTGGTTTCAACCTCGATGTCGACGATTCGACCACGACGATGACATTGTCTTCCTCACAAGGTCTCGGTCGGATTTCCGGAGATGTGGTTCGAAGCCTTCGCGGCAATCTTTCTTCACTGTCACCAGAATCAACCATGTTGGAAGTACTGCAAATTCCAATGGCGGAGATCGAGTTTGACAACCAAAACCTGTTGACATTGGCGGACGCTGATGTAGCTGAACTTTGGGCGGGTCAACGTGGACTGTGGCATTCTTCGCCGAGCGGTGCAGGGTTCCAGATTGAGGGTGATGGCGGGGCGTGGGTTTGGCGTGCGGAAGAGAACAACAGAGTTCATGATTTTACACTCGACGCTTCCGGTGAATACGGCCTCATCGCAACAGACGGCGGTCTCGTGGTTGGGTATGAAGACGAGGTGGACGAAGAGGAATGGGCTTCATATTCTTTCTCTGAAGGTTTCATCGCCGTTGCGTCAGATGTCAATCGTTGGTTGGCTCTTGAGCATTCCAACGACAGCCTTCATCTCCATTCGTTTTCCCTTGATTTAACAGAACATGAACGTTTTTTGCTCAATATCGATGTACCATCCACGCTTCTGTCGGCTGACCTTTTCGTTCAGGGCCAGATTTATCTGGAAATCGAAGGCTTACTCTCATCAGACCGGTACACATCTGCGCAAGATACCATCTCTTTTACAGCCTTTGAAACTTCTTCGCCGTGGCCAAGTGAAGACCGACCAGCCGCAGAACAAGCGTTGCACTCCGTGTGCGATGGAGGGGCTTCGATCAGTCTTTTCACCCCAATTGAGCATTGGTGCACCGTACCCGAAGGTCTCATTCAATGGGATGCTTCAACCAACGAAGTGCTGTCGCTTCGCATACCAATCGTCTCGACTGCAGGCGGTTTTGGAGTTCTTCCCCAATTGTTTTTGGCTTTTGGAGGTAGCAATTCTCCGCTTACCGTCGAACAAGGGCAGGTTTTGTTGAGTCAGCGTCTTTCTGCTTTACCTTTGAGTGTTAACGAGAGTGATTTCTGGATGAAGGGTCTGATACCTTACGCCTTTGGTGACGATACAGCGCACAGGCTCACCTATGGTGGTTCATATTCTGATTTCGAAGGTTTTGAGACGCTCTCCGAATTGGATTCTGTCGTTCTCGGTCTTGTTGCTCTTCCAGATGGAGAAGTGCTCGCATCAGGGGGGACGGATGAACGTTCACTGATCTTATTTTCAAATCCTGACGGACTTGGTACTTCACCAGAGAACCTCACCTCGTGGCTTGATGAATTGGCAAACACTTCACAGGCCAATCTCGATATTCGGGCAGTAAAGGTTGAGGCTGCAGCACTCGCTGAGGAATCGTCAGGGGTACTTGCTTCGATGTTTCTCGTGTTCGGTACGTTCACCATTGTAGCAGGAATACTTCTTGTTTTGACAATCGTCATGATGCTCGCTGAATCCAGGCGCTCTGAGTTAGGTACTGTCCGTGCACTCGGCATTTCCCAAGCCGATGCAAGGGCTTTGGCCGTGCAGGAAGGAATTCTGGTTTCCGCTATGGCGAGTGTTGTTGGCAGTTTGGTCGGTATCGTTCTTGCGTGGTTCATCAGCATTGGTTTCCAAAACATGTTTTCATCGGTTGGAACAACGCAATTTTCCTTTTCATGGGAATGGAACTCACTGTTTGCTGGCGCAGTTTGGGGGTTCTTGTTGGCCGTCGCAACACTCTGGTCTTCGGCACTCTGGACTTCACGGCTGAATATACTCCAAGCACTCAAAGGCGGGAAAACTCCCCGTTCCGAAGGTGTCCCAATCTTCTTGGTCTTGGTGCAAATTGTAGCAGTTGGTGGATGCCTACTGTCGTTTGGTTTCCTTCTTATCTTCGGTTTTGATGCTTCAATTGCGTACTTCCTCTGGGTGTCATCCGGTGTTTTTGGATTGGTGATATTCGTCCCAGTACTGACTTGGGAACTCCCCGTATTTCTTCGCCACAAAAGTCGTTTTTGGCAACAACTTTGGAGGCATGCAAACCGAAACACGCTCGCCTGGCTCGGGCTTGGACTCTTGATATGGACTGTTGGAGTTGCATCATTCGACCCCGTGCGCAAGGGTATGGAGCCAGATGAATTTTCATTCATTGCTCTTGGGTTGGTCGAAGTGTTCGCCGGTGTGTTGTTGCTGACCAGTGCTGCGCCGATGGTTGTACGACGATTGGGTAAATCAAAATTGCTTACCAAGCGGTGGGGTCCAGTCATACCTGTGTCACTGGCCTATCCTCTCGCTGCTCCTGTTCGAACAGCGGTCGTGATGGGCATGTTTTCCATCACTGTATTTTCAGTGATTGTCCTTGGTGGGTACGCAGAACAATTCGACAACTACACAAGTTCCTTCGTTGAAGAGGCTGAGGGGGAATACGAACTACTGCTCACCGGTTCACGTTCCAGTCCAATTACCCTTTCAGAGAATATATCTGAATGGAACCTCTCGAACGGTCTTGAAGCAAACATCGATTCAGTCTCCCGTATCCATCGGGGGGAAGTCTTCCTTGAGGATGTAAACGGTGAACGTATGCCGTATGTCGTTCGAGGGTTCGATGATGCCTTTTCTCTGCACGGGGGATTGCCTCTTCACATTTGGGATTCATCGCTCGGTTCGACAGAAAAAGAAATTTGGAACGTTGTCTCGAGCCGTGAGGACCTGGTTCTTCTTGACGCCTCTTTTGGCCTTGAATCACTCGCCGATGGAAGTGGCATTTCGATGCTAAGTTTTTCAATTGGAGATTCGATTTCCCTAATTGATATATCTAATCCTGGAAACAGGCGAAATGTGCAAGTTGCTGGCTTCCTTGAGCAATCATCCTATCTGTTCTCTGCAGGGGTTTGGATGACTGATGATGTCGTGATTGACCAGTTTGAAGGGCGTCTCACTCGCATGTACATCAGCATCGATGAAGGAGCGACACCATCTGCTGATTTCACAGATTCCAGTGTTGCTGACTTTTCACCAACTGGGAAAAGTCGAGATGTCCGGCTCGCAGCAGCTGAAATGGAATCAGAACTCACGCCGGTGTTGAACGGAAAAGGGATTCAAGTTTCTGTCATCTCTGACGAAGTCTTGGTCATCCAGTCACTGGTTTTGGCTCTGCTCGGTATTTTTGAAGGGTACCTGGCTTTGGGTCTCATTGTTGGTATTGCAGGAATTGGCGTCGTCACTGTGCGTTCGGTTTCCGAGCGCAGTTCCTCCATCGGCATACTCCGTGCTATTGGCTACCGTAAGAACATGGTTTTTCTCACGTTCTTCATTGAGGTTTCATGGGTGAGCGTTCTCGGCATGCTCAACGGAATCGTTGTGGCAGTTGGCTTTCACCGTGCGTTGTACACGGCGTTTTGGCAGGAGCAAGGCGCATCTTTTACTCTGCCTGTGCAATCGATCACTATGGTTTTTGTCGGCGGTTGGCTGCTTGTCCTTCTTGCAACCTATATCCCAATCCGTCGTGCGGCAAACATCCCTGCATCAGCTGCATTACGCGCCGTGTGAGTGCTTCGTGTCTTACCTTCTTTACCGGAAAAAGTGTCAGTAACACTGAAATCGAGATGCAGAGCCGCATTTTTGGGTGAAAAACAGCGCTTTTAAGGCTTTTTGAGGCATTAAACATTCGCCTATAGTATAAATACGACGCTTTCCGTGGGAGACAATACCGAACCATCGGAGGTATAGATATGCGAAAAATAACCCCTATGATTCTCGTCATGTTGATGCTTGTGAGTGCTCTCTCAAGTTTTGACTTTGCCGAGCTCGAAGAAACCGAAGTAATTGAAGATACAGGCGCCCGTTCAGGAGCAGATGCAGATTTGATTGCTATCACAAGCCCGAAAGAAACAGTTTGTCCCATAGGTGCAGAATGTCGTAACGTATTGAAAGTTGGGGATTCAACCACTTTTGAGACGTACATTAAGAACAGCGGTGACGCTGACATTACCGAAATGTCCTACACCGTCAACATCTGGCTCTCTGATGCAGATGGCAACCCGAGCATGATTGCAAAGGATGCGAACGGTGCAGACCTCACATGGACGAACAACGATGTCATGTGCGCTGGTTCACAGTGTGATTTCCAATCGCTCGCTGCGGGAGGCGTCCTCGGAGGCGGTAAGCACACAATGTCCGTCGGTGGTACACCAATTACATGGACACCTATTCAAGGTCTCTACGTCGTCGAAATCGTAGTTGATGCTGACCCTGATGCCGATGTCGGAAACGATGCGCAACAGGTCTTCGTTCAGGTTGAAGACTGGTACGATGTTGTTGTTGACCTATCTTGGGACAGCGGTATGGAAACTGAAAGCGGCTCAGGAGCCAAGCAGTGGACTCTCAATGTGAACGCTACTGGTTCCAACACTTTCGAACCTCGTAATGTTCAAGTCACTCTCCAAACGTTTGGAGATGTAAGCGCTGCACAGTCGACCGATGGAACGCCCATTGACGGCAGCGGTACTACGACATTCACTGCTGGGACATCAACACTTGTTGACATTTACGAAAACTTTTCCACAGAACCCTCAACGGTTGACACCGATACTCGAAGCGTGCTCACATCTTGGACGCTCACAGGCAGCCTAACGGTCGACGTTTCGAGTCAAGATGATGCTTCCTATGGTATGAAAGCTACACTTCGTGACTTTGTAGGATATGACCAGTATCCTGAGTGTGTGTACACCAGTGCGGACAACGAAACGTTTGACAACATTTGTGAGAAAACACTCACCCGGGACGCATACCCGGCAACAGATGCAAGTACTCTTGACGGGTTTGTAAGCGTTTTCAACGACATACGTATTTCACAACTCACTGTAGTTCAAGGATTCAACGCTGACGGAACTGGCGAAGGCACATCCTTCTTCACAGATGCCAGTGGAGGCGAACTCAGTGTTGGAGCATCCTATCTGCATGCTGAAGTTCAACACAGAGGAAGCGAAGCAGACTCCTCGTACGAATGGGATGTTGAATTCCAAGTTACAGATTCCTCTGGAAATGCAGGGCCTGTCGTGAACTCGACGACATGTGAAGCAGTTCAGCCAGCCTACCCAGTCTATGCACCTCTTGGTACTGGAGCGGGTGAAACACTCATCGCATACGCTTGTACAATGGTCGACCTCTCCATGGACGGGGAATACACCTTCACTGCAACGCTTGTAAACGATACGAAGATGGTAGATGCGAAACCTTCGAACAACGAAAAGAGCCTGACTCTTAACGTTCGAAACAACGCTCCATTGATTCTTTCGCTGGAATTGTTGAACGATGAAGAACTCTACATCGGGCAAGAAGATCTCCTCTCGATGGCTGTGCAAGTCTTCGATGTCGATGACCCGAGTGCCTCTGGCATTGAGATTGAATGGATGTACAATGGAATGGCGCTGCCAGGTTGTGAACGAGCTCCAATGCTTGTGACCTGCTCAATCGTCATTGACCCTGCCTACGTTACGAACTTCCCAGTCGCCGTTAATGTCTATGACGCACACGGTGGAGAAGTGTCTGGAGAAATCATGCTTCAAGTATGGAACGATGGCAGTTATGCCAGTTCAACCGAAAGCGGTCTACAACTCAGTTACGAGTTGCTGTACTGGGGAACGACACCGTTCACCGTAGAATCTGTGGATGGCGATGCGATGACCAATTTAGAACTACCAGGTTTCACTGGTCGATACGATTCAGTTGGCGTCATTGACTACACCCCGTCAACGACGTACTCTGCAAACGATGTCTTGCAACAATCGATGAGCATCCAATACGCAAAGAGTCTCGAAGCTACATCGCTTTGGTATGTGAACGGCGCTACATGGACTATGCTCACCGATGTCTCCACAGATGTTGATGCAACGACAGGTCAGTTTACCTACACGTTCCCTGCGAACTCTCCAATTTTGGCGAGTGGCCAGTTGGTACTCATGGGTGGTTCTTTGGCGCAAGCCGAGATTCCATCAGCGAGCATCACAGCATTCAACGCTGCAGCGGCAAAGGGTGGCGCTATCCAGATTAACTGGGGAGTTGACGGTACCATGCTCGGCGACGACAGCATCGATATCACCGTGTGTGAAGTAACTGACTGCACATCTCCGTTCGAAATTTCTCTCGGAGCAGGAAACACTTCGTACCCCTACTCTGGACAATCGACAACACATGGCGTAGATTACGCTGTGACTGTAGCAGTGTGCAACGAAGTTGGATGCAGCACCCCAGTGGGAACTGGAACAGTTGTTGCTGACAGTGCAGTTGACGGTGGCGTTTCAGCAACTGGTCTAACGATTGCAGCAGCCGAGAACACCTGGACTGTTTCGTGGACTGCTGAAGGCGCTCAAGACGATGTTGCTTCGTGGAAGGTCTGCTACCAGCGAGGTACATTTGATGCAGCGAACATGCCTGAAACATGCCTCGATGCTGCTGGCACTACAGTTGATGTTGACATTTCAACCTGGTCTGCAGGAACATACACCTACCACTTTACAGCGGTACCAGTGGATGCACTTGGAAACTCAATGGCAGCTGGCTCCATGAACAGCATTGAATATCAACGCGATGCAGATAACACCAACGTCGACGACGGTTCTACTGTCGTTGGCGAAGAAGTTGACAGCGGTGTCCCGACTCGGACATGGGGCGTCATTGGT
>JAKMGM010000091.1 GCA_022424925.1 Candidatus Poseidoniaceae archaeon
TTCTTGGAACTGGAGGAAACTTGCCCTCCCTCTAACCTTGAACTAATCAATCAGAGGATAGATGAATAGATTTACTGATTCGTGTTGACCCAATCTAAGGGCCCGTAGTGGGTCTTGTCAGACGCTATCCATTGAATCACTCTTCTTCAACATCGTTTGCCATCATCATCGCTATGGGCCGAGTACGGTCGTTTTCATCCAATACGAGCCTCACAATAATGACGATTGGTGCTCCAATAATCGCACCTGCAATTCCCCACACTTGAGCAAATACCATCACGGTAAGCAGAAGGACAAACGGCGAGATGCCTATCTTGGCTCCTGATAGGTTTGGTTCGATAAACGAACCAAACACTTGCTGATTTCCAATCAGCATAGCCAGCATGAGCAAGGCAGAAACGGGTTCGAGCATGACAAAGCCGATGATAACCGGTGGTACGGTAGCAAAGAGAGCTCCTAGAATTGGAATGAAATCGAGTAAGAAGCACAGAATTCCAAACAAAAACCAGCCCGGGATGTCAAAACCGATTGGAGAGATGATGAGGGTCATCACGAAGGCTTGACCTGCGCTGCACGTTACTTTCGAAACTGCGTATGCTGTAATTGACGCAGTGGATTCATTGACGATTTTCTTTGCTTTCCCGTACGACTCTGGGAAGGCAGAATAGAACCTCTTGGCGATTGTGTGTTCTTCCAGAACAATGAACAGTAGGAATATGACCACTGTGCTCATTGTCCCCAAAAATCCGCCGAGTGAGCCTAGAATGGCGATGACGAAGGTCTCGATATTTTCTGGAGATGCAACTTCGGAAAGTATGTTTGAATTTGAGAAAATCGCCTCCAGCCCATAGAGGTCTGCTTCTGCTAATTTCTGCCTCTTTTCTTCAAATGCCGCTGATATTTCAGGCACCTCATCAATAAACTGCGACATATTTTCGTACAAAAAAACCGAGACGATGTATACAGTTAGAATTCCTGATACGAGAACAGTACCGTATGATATGAATCGATTACCCACTTTTCTGTAGATGATTTGCTCTGGGGGCTTTATGATGAAAAAGAGAAGAACAGCAATGGCTAGAGGCATGAGAATTGATTGCAAGTGAATCAATGCCAGATACACGACGACTGATACAATTGCCATACTTGCTGCTGTTGTGCGGTTGCTGTGGACATCAACCTTCATCACATCATCCATGAGGATTCGACCGTTTGTCGTCATCTAAGGTTTGCCCATCGTTTTTGGCGAAAAGGACATTTCAAGATGTTGATACGGTTCTTGGTATCCTCGGCAGTTTTCAGAGCATAAGTGTGTTGCAGTTGGGACCGTTTACCTAGTAGAAGTAGAGGTAGACCGGTGCCATAAGGATTGCAGCGGCGTACAACATAAATTTGAGAGGTTGAACCCACCAACGGTTTTTTTCCTCATCCAGGTAATCACCAACTTCACCGGCGACAGCTTCGAACAATTCAGCAACCATGAGCAACTGTCTGTCTTACGACACATTAAGCCATCGATGGAGGGTTCGGGGTGAAGATGTCGGGTTTCAAAACATCATTTCACGCCTTTCTTGACCTCGTTACATAATATACCCCTTGCTGAAGCGGGGTTCGTGGCACAAGGTACAGTAAAGTGGTTTAACCAAACAAAAGGATACGGATTCATTGAACGAGAGGGCGGAGACGACCTTTTCGTTCACATCTCCGAAGTTGAAGGAGAGATTCAGGACGGCGACACCGTTCAATTCGAAGTTGGAGAAGGACCGAAAGGCCCGAACGCCGTTAGTGTCAGCAAAGTCGAAGCTTGATGACAAGTTTTGAGGGCTTCATGCCCTCGTAGCGAACCATGCCCTCTGATCTGCTGGTTCTCTTAACAACACTGCCGAGTGAATGGAACGAATCCCAAATCGGTTCTTTTTCACGTTCGCTTCTTGATGCCGGTGCTGCATGCATCGAGTATTCAGCCATCACTTCGATGTTTCGATGGGACGGTAGTGTCACTGCATCAAAGGAATGGAAAATTGAGGTGAAATTATCCTCTGGGTTCAAACAGCAGGTCATCCAGGCCTTGAAGCATCATCATCCCTATGATGTTCCTCAGATAGTTTGCCTTTTCGGCGAGGCTTCTGATGCCTATGCATCATGGGCTTCAAACCGTTCGTAAACCATTTGGTTCGGATCTTGAAAGAGCCTCTAAATTTCTACACTCGTTGGAGTGGAAATGCACCCCACGTCAGTGTATTTTTTACATCGTAAAACCGGCCTTTATAGTCTATGGAAAAAACTCCTCATTAAAGGACAACTGAGCGACTTTTAGCAACGGTATGCCACTCAAAAAAACGACATCTTGCATGGCGTTTTGGGGGAGAACATTATACACTTCCTCGGAGGGCAAATAAATTCCAGCGCGTGAAAGAAACGAGGGGGATAAGACATGGTCATCGAACACAATACTAAATCAAGCCAAAACGACGGATTTGAACTGGATCTTTCGCAAGAACATATTGAACCAATGCTCCAAGAAAACTTGGACCGTTTCGTGTTGTTCCCGATTCAGCATTCAGACATATGGGAAATGTACAAGCAAGAACAAGCATCCTTTTGGACAGCTGAAGAAATTGACCTTGCTGAAGATCTCAAAGACTGGAAGGCTCTCAACGATAACGAGAAGCATTTCCTGAAGCACATTCTTGCTTTCTTTGCAGCCAGTGACGGCATTGTGAACGAAAACCTCGTCATGAACTTCTCCAACGAAGTGTGCTGGCCGGAAGCCCGAGCCTTCTACGGTTTCCAAATTATGATGGAAAACATACACGCTGAAACATATTCACTGCTTATTGACACATACATTACCGATGAGAATGAAAAAGACCACCTGTTCAAAGCGCTTGAGACCGTTCCTTCCGTGAAAAAGAAGGGGGAATGGGCTATGCGATGGCTTTCACGAAAGCGTGGCTCATTTGCAGAGCGCTTGGTTGCATTCGCAGCCATTGAAGGTATATTCTTCTCTGGTTCCTTCTGTGCCATCTTTTGGCTCAAGAAGCGTGGCCTTATGCCTGGATTGACATTCTCAAACGAATTGATTTCTCGTGATGAAGGGCTTCACTGTGATTTCGCCTGCTTACTCCACAATAAACTCCTCAAGGGAGCCGGCGAGAACGTCATTCGAAGCATCATTGCAGAAGCAGTCGAGATTGAAATTGAATTCGTGACCAACGCACTTCCGGTTTCGCTCATCGGCATGAACTCTGATTTGATGAAGCAGTACATACAATTCGTAGCTGACCGACTTCTCGTTTCATTGAACGCCGCCAAACTTTACAATGTAGGCAATCCATTCCCGTGGATGGAAATGATTTCTATGCAAGGAAAAACCAATTTCTTTGAGAAGAGAGTCGCCGAATATCAAAAGGCTGGTGTCATGGATAATTCCACACTTGGAAGCGTCCAACAACGCTTCTCGGTAGACGAAGACTTTTGAACCGTATTCAATTGTATGAACTTACTGCGTATTCACGAACACACATGGAGGAAGAAAAATGACAATGCAAGTTGTAAACAGAAAAGGAGAGCGAGAAGATGTGCGGTTTGACGCCATTCACGACAAACTGAAGACATTGACATACGGGCTGGATCCGAACTGGATTGACCCCGGCCATGTTACAAAACTGACCATCGAAGGTTTGTACGATGGCGTTACGACCCGTGAACTCGACCAACTCGCTGCTGAGACCGCTGCCTCCCTCGCTTCTCAACATCCAGATTACAGTCGACTTGCCGCTCGTATCTGTGTTGATGACCTCCACCGTTCAACAAAGACCACGTTCACAGATGTCATTACGGATTTGCGCGAATACATCGACCCTGAATCCGGAAAGCACGCTCCGTTGATTTCTGAAGAAGTCCACGCAATCATTATGGAAAATGCTGAAGTTCTCAACAACCATATTGATTACAAGCGCGACCACAATTACGATTACTTCGGTTTCAAGACATTGGAACGCTCCTATTTACTTCGACTCAATGGAGAAATTGCAGAGCGACCACAGCACATGCTGCTTCGTGTCGCAGTGGGCATTCATCATCAGAACATCAGCAAGGCTTTGGAAACCTACGACTTGATGAGCCAAGGCTACTTCACGCACGCCACGCCAACGCTCTTCAATTCTGGAACGCCAACACCTCAAATGTCGTCATGTTTCCTTTTGACCATGCAAGATGACTCTCTCGACGGGATTTATGATACCCTCAAGCAATGCGCTCTTATCTCGAAATCTGCTGGTGGGATAGGGCTGTCCATTCACCACATCCGCTCGAAAGGGTCGTACATCAAGGGAACCAACGGCCAGAGCAACGGTATCGTTCCAATGCTGCGTGTCTTCAATGACACAGCACGGTATGTCGACCAAGGTGGCGGCAAGCGAAAGGGTTCCATTGCCATCTACCTCGAACCGTGGCACCCTGATATCTTGGCCTTCCTCGATTTGCGAAAGAATCACGGCAAAGAAGAACTCCGTGCACGTGACTTGTTCTACGCTCTTTGGACACCTGATTTGTTCATGGAGCGCGTCGAACAAAATGCAGACTGGTCGTTCTTCTGTCCGAATGAATGCCCAGGTCTTCAAGACGCATATGGTGCTGAGTTCAAGGAATTGTTCGAATCGTACGAAGCTCGTGGATTGGCCCGTGAAACATTGCCAGCGCGTGTAGTTTGGGACAAACTTGTTGAGTCGCAAATCGAAACTGGAACGCCGTACATGCTGTACAAGGATGCGGCGAATGAGAAATCCAATCAAAAGAACTTGGGTACTATCCGTTCATCCAACCTCTGCACAGAAATTATGGAATACACTGCAAAAGACGAAGTTGCCGTGTGCAACCTCGCTTCAATTGCTCTAAACAAGTACGTCGATGTTGAGAACCAGACTTTCAACCACCAATTGCTGTATGATGTCACCTACCACGCAACTGGAAATCTAAATCGAGTGATCGATGTAAATTTCTACCCAGTACCGGAAGCACGAAACTCGAACATGCGACACCGACCCATTGGTCTTGGTGTACAAGGATTGGCAGACACTTTTGCTTTGCTTAAGTTGCCGTTCGAAAGCCCTCAAGCGCGTCAACTCAACAAAGAAATTTTTGAGACTATTTACTTCGCTGCATGTACTGCATCAAAAGACGCAGCAGTTGCCGAAGGTCCTTATTCAACGTTTGAAGGCTCACCTGCAAGCCGTGGAGATTTACAGTTTGACCTGTGGGGTATGAACGACCACAGCGGACGATGGGATTGGACTTCTCTCAAATCTGAAATTGTGGAAAAGGGAATGCGCAACTCACTTCTTGTTGCTCCAATGCCAACCGCATCAACATCCCAAATCCTCGGGAATAACGAGTGCTTCGAAGCCTTCACCTCCAACCTTTATGTCCGTAGAACCCTTTCAGGTGAATTCATCGTTCTCAACAAGCACTTGGTTCGTGACCTCATCGAACTTGGACTTTGGGGACTTGAAATGAAGGACGAAATCCTTCGTCACAAAGGTTCAATTCAGAACATTGCAGGTATCCCCGAAAACATCAAGCAACTCTACAAAACCACCTGGGAAATCAAACAACGTCATGTCCTTGATATGGCTGCTGACCGCGGAGCATATATCGATCAGAGTCAATCGCTCAACATCCACATGGTCGATGCAAACCCTGCCAAGGTTACATCGATGCACTTCTACGGATGGAAGCAGGGTCTCAAGACAGGTATGTACTACCTTCGAACCAAGGCTGCAGCTGACGCTATTCAATTCACTGTGGAAGCAAAGAAAGCTGAAGATCAAACGGTCAGCGGACTTGCCGAGCGAGCAGAAGATGTTGCTAGCATGGATGCTATCGCTTGCTCTCTTGACACCCCAGATGACTGCCTCATGTGCGGTTCATGATTGGAGTGGCCCTAGTTTATACTGACTCGAGCGCATAAGTATTCGCTCGGGGTTTCAAGCCCTGCGGGCAAGGCCCTGAGTGCGTGTTTCAGTCTCACGCTTGTTTTCCTTGCTCGTAGGCACTCACACTGTATGAATGGCGTGACCGAGCGTTGCGAGCACGCCTTCATGGGTCATTTCTGTCATGGTTGGATGCGCATGGATTGTACCGGCAATGTCTTCCAGTAATGCACCCATTTCCAAGGCAAGTGTCCATTCCCCTACCAATTCGCTGATGTGTGTTCCGACACCTTGGATGCCGAGAATTCGGTGGTCATCTTCTCGTGCACACACTCGAATGAATCCAGCGGTCTTCTCCGCTTCTTGGGTGAGCGCCCGCCCGTTTGCACCGAGTGGGAACTTTCCAGTAATGACCGGATGACCGGCTGCTTTTGCCTCTTCAGGGGAAAGTCCGACCGATACGATCTCTGGTTCGGTGAACACGATGGCAGGAACGGCAACTGGGTCGTATGCTCGCTTATGTCCGGCAATAATCTCTGCGACCATCTCTCCTTGGAACGAGGCGACGTGAGCAAGCATTTCGCCTGAGTTACAGACATCACCAATCGCATAGACACCACGCATGTTCGTTTCACAGCGCTCGTTGACTTTGACGAATCCACGCTCATCAAGCGCAACACCGGTTGGTGCAAGGGATGCAGAGTTCGGTTTTCGTCCTACGGTGACGAGAACTTTGTCAACAACGACATGTTGCATGTTCTTCTCGTCTTTTTCGTTTTTGTCGATGAAGTTCAATTGAGTTCGTCCATCCTTAGTTGCTTCAGCACCTTTGGCAAAAACGCCGAGATGCGTCTTGATTTTCTGCTTCTTAATCGCCACTTCGAGAGGACGGCGTAGTTCTTTATCAAAAATTGGCAAAACGCTGTCCATTGCTTCGACGACAGTCACTTCAGATCCCAACATTCTGAAGGTGATTCCGAGTTCAAGGCCGATGTAGCCCCCTCCAACGATGGCTACATGTTTCGGTAATTCTTCAAGCGAAAGTGCTTCACGAGATGAAATGACATGTTCGGAATAGGGCATGAATGGAAGTTCGATTGGAACCGAACCGTTGGCGAGAATTACATGGTCTGCTTGAATGATGGTTGCGTCTTTCCCTTCACCAACTTTGACCGTTTTCGCATCCTGGAATTCTGCCCAGCCGTTAATCAATTCTGCACCAGCGTTCTTCAACAGATGCTCAACGCCTTTATTCAATCGTTGAACGATTCCTTCTTTCCATCCCACGAGATTAGCCATGTTCAATTCGGCAGGTCCGGGAATAGAAATTCCCATGTGTCCATCGTTTGAAGCATGTTTCGAGAGGCTGTGGAATTTGTGTGCTGCATGAATGAGGGCTTTGGAGGGAATGCAACCACGGATGAGGCAAGTGCCTCCAGCTTTTTCG
>JAKMGM010000092.1 GCA_022424925.1 Candidatus Poseidoniaceae archaeon
TTCTTGGAACTGGAGGAAACTTGCCCTCCCTCTAACCTTGAACTAATCAATCAGAGGATAGATGAATAGATTTACTGATTCGTGTTGACCCAATCTAAGGGCCCGTAGTGGGTCTTGTCAGACGCTACCCATTGGTGTCGTGCGAACGATGGAGCACACTGGTTTTCAACCGGCGATGGATACGATGTTTGGGATGAATCTTAGCGAGATACATTCGTGGTAGGTTTTCTTCAAGCGCCTCTCAACATCTCTTTGAAGCCTACTGGAGTTTCATCTACAGATACGGGTAGTTTTGTGCGTGTTGTGTCGATGAAACTACAAAACGAGGGTTTCTTTTATCGCCCCTCGACTCGTGGTATTGCTGGAGGATAGGTGATGACTGCTGGCGAAGATTCCGTTTCACGTCTTACCGGCCTTGAAGTCTATTTGCCTGACGGTCGTCGTTTGGGCGTCGTACACGACGCTGTCGTTGATGCCAACGGATTGAATTGCACGCATCTCTTTGTTCGTGATACCGATGAAGCACTGGTCGAAGGGTCGGTCCACGTTGCAGTCCCGTGGCGATGGGTTCGAGCGATTGACCGGATTGTCTTGTTGCGATGGTTTCCTCAAACGCCAATTCCTCTCCAAAGTTGAGCTGATTTCATGACTTTGGAACTACATATTCTCGGAACCTCATCCGCCCGTCCAACTGGCAAGAGGCAAGTCAGCGGCAGTGTTGTTTCGTGCGATGAGGGCATTGCCGTTATCGATGCTGGTGAGGGCTTCCAGACCCGGTATGCTCTCCAACGTAGACGCCTCAAAGTACATGAGAAAGGCACGACACTTCGAGCATCGAAAGTCAATGTAGTTTGTTTGACGCACGGCCATCTTGACCACACATGGGGCCTTTTACCGTGGATGCACACAATGGCTTTGGACAAGCGTGCCGTTCCACTGCTCGTCCTTGGCCCAACTTCGCCAGATGTGTTCAGTGCGCTGCTAGATTCGAATACGATTCCAGAAGACGCTCCAAACGCAGAGTTGGCTCGTCAAATGCGTAGTTGGCAATCGCTCGGTGCCACATCCGCAGAACTTGGATACGATGTTCGTTGGGTGTTGGGAGATGTGAAGAGCGATAGGTGGCTGGAATTGAACGCAGTTACTCATCCTTTTGAACTGGAGCAGATGCCTCAACCTGAAGGCTGGAAGAAATGTCGCATTCAACCGCTTGTCACACGGCATACCGTTCCATCGTGTGGATGGATGATTGAATCCAGAGGTAGCAACGGTAAATTCAACCGGCTCAAGGCCGCAGAATTGAAACTAACCGATGCTCAAAAGACACATCTCTCTTCGGGACACAATGTGACGCTTGACAACGGCGTTACATTACAGGCATCTGAGTTCAGAGGTAAACCGAGGCCGGCATCAAGAATGGTGATTTCTGGCGATACTGCGGAATTGTCGGACGGCATAAAAAACCTCTCTGAGGTTGATGTTTTAGTGCACGAAGCGACATTCTTGGACGAGGCCCAGGAATGGGCAGATACGTATCTGCACAGCACCAGTACTGGTGCTGCTCGTACTGCATTAGCCTGTTCAGCACGACATCTCGTACTCACACATTTCAGTGCGCGTCTCAAAGATGAATCAATTCCGATTCAGGAAGCCGTCGATGTAGCGGTTGATGCCGAACTCAAAGTTTCATCTGCATGTGACGGAGATCGAGTGCGCATCGATGAATACGGTGGAGTGCACCATTTGACTTGGCACGATGACCGCTGGACTTCTTGAGCAAACGGCCACATCATTGAAGTGGATAAGGGCGCACAGCGATTTATGCGTTCATCCCTCTTCGTCGCGCTCCTTCTCTGCACGATGTTGCTTCCAGCCACGGCTCTGGCCACAGAGGGGCGTGCTGAGCCAAATTGTTTGAACGATACACCTGCTGCCTTTTCGAGCGCCACCGTTATTGGCGACGGAGCGTGCATGAAAATCAATCTTGGTGTTCTCACTCCCGGTGATGTGTATGACCTTTCGATTATTGTGAGTCAAGACGCATTGGATATTCTCGTATTCGATCAAAATTCGATTCAGCCGTATGATTTGGGTCAATCCTACCGCTCATCGTATGAGCAGGTTCCGTCGACAGAATCGGCACTGGGAAGTTTTGAATTCCACTGGAAAGTCCCTCCATCGATTGCCTCAAAATCTTGGTTCATCGTTTTTGACAATGCTGCACACTCTGGAGACCAAGGTATGGGCGACCAAGGCGGTGCTGACAGCCGAGCAAGCCTCACGATTTCCAAAATTACAGAATCGTATTGGACACCGTTCCATGACGTGATTGCGTTGCCAACGGATACTTCGAGCACGTTACTTTCCGGCGACAGCATGCGGCTTGACGCTGGTACCACGGTTGTCGTATCTGCATGGGAACTCGAAGGAAACGGCGATGTCTACCTACAGACACAAGCCATGAACACGCTGTACACGACCGGTGGAGTTGGTTCTCTGTTTATCACTGGAGCCAGCCTGCAATCGGTCGAAGACGCAGCTTCGTTTTCTTGGGTTGTTCCGAACGAACTGGAGGGGGAACTTCTCTACCTCATCGCAGACAACACCGACACGCCCGTCGGTGGTGCAGATGGAACAAGCAAAGTTCGTATGACGGTCAGAGTCGAATTTGCTCCACCGCTCACCCCGACCATCAACGATGATTCAAACGGTTCGACAATCATTGGGAAAGCCGTTACGCTTGACGCCATGTCAACGCCTAACCGCCTCAATCAAGTTGCGTCAGCTTCATGGGATTTTGATGCAGCGAACGATGCCAATGGAGACGGTGATTCAACCAACGATGCGGATGCAACCGGGTGGGAAGCACTCGCCATTTGGTCTTCACCTGGCGATAGAACCGTTACACTCACTGTTTCATCGCCGATTGGCGACAGCGCTACAGCAACGACGGTTGTGTCTGTTGCAGACGTCGTCGAGCCGGTTGCTCGAATCGGTGGTAACGGTCAACCGATCAGCGGTGGCTGGAAATTGATTGCCGAGCAATCGATTGTATTGAATTGCGATGGCAGTACCGATGATGACCGTGTTGAATCATGTTCGTGGAATCTTGATGGAACGCCGTACGGGCAAAACAATTCCGTCACGTTCTCGTGGACTGATATTGGCATGCATTCTGTCGAACTCACCGCTGTAGACCCATCCGGAAACACCAATTCCATCACCACAATGATTACCGTGACGGATACTTCGCTTCCGGTCTTGGTTCAAGCGACACTTGACCTCCTTCCATCATCCGGATTGGTTGATGATACCATCACGTGCAGCGCAGCAGCGAATGATGTCTATGACCCAGACTCCTCACTACGGTATCACTGGGATACCAACCCCAATGTAGACGCAGACGGCAACGGCAATGCGCGTGATGATGCTGACTTCAACGGTTCAACAACGGACATATCGTTTTCCCGTGCAGGAACGTTCGATGTCGTGCTCACTGTTTTTGACCAGTCCGACAATTCGGACAGTCACGCCTTCTCGATAACAGTCGAAAACCCTCCAGAAAAGGGCAGTATCGCTGGAATATTCATGGTCGTCTTGTTCATTGGGGCTGTGACAATGGGCGTCGCACTCATTGGCCATCGACGCTGGCAAAAGGGAATTGCACTCCAACTTCTTCTCGGCCGTGGATTAAGTGAACCTGAAGCAAAAGCTCACCTGGCCAGTGTATCGAGTTCACGTAAACTCCCCTTGTTCTCATCTGCAGCAGAATTGTCCGGCCTCGATGCAGGTGAAGTGAAGACAGCATCATCAAAAGCGGAAGAAGCCAAAGCAGCTGAAATGGCTGCAATATACGGAACCCCCGCATCACCAGTTCCATCGCAACAAAGCGCTTTTGCACCTCCAACACAGGGTGCGTTTGCACCTCCGTCACAGGGTGCTTTTGCACCTCCGTCACAGGGTGCTTTTGCACCTCCTTCACAGGGTGCGTTCGCACCTCCAACACAGGGCGCTTTTGCACCTCCGGCCTCTGCTGCAATGGCAGTTTCTCCCGGTTCGCAGGCTGCGGCGGCTGACGCAATGGCGTTGTTTAACGATGAAGAACCAACTCCGCAAGCCCCTGCTGTTGTCCAACCTCCGGCCCAAGTGGTGAGTGATTTGACTCCCACAGCACCGGTTCAAACGATTGTTAACAGCGGTGGTATATCGCTTCCAGAAGGCGTTTTGACGCCTCCAGTTTCGGCACCACCGCAACCCGTCCAGACTCCTGTCAAGGAACCTCAAAACGCTCAAACGCGAGTTGTGTGCAGTTCGTGTTCGAGTGCCTTCATGATTCAAATGCCTGAAGGTGTAACCAAAGTTATCGTTGCTTGCCCTTCGTGTTCCAAGGATTCTACTGTTGAGATTTGAACCCGCCCGTAGGGCGGAGTTTACAACCCACTCTTTTTCAGTCACCAAAGGGATGGGTTCTCATAGTGGTGATTCCTGCTTGTATCATGGTAGAGGGCCAACCGCGTTTGATTCGGGTCGGTCTACCCCAAGCATCTGACCCTCGGCGAATGGCAGTCGCCATGGTTGTTCTGATGTTTATCTCAATGGCTCAACCCGCTGGAGCAGATTTATCCGTTTCTCGTAACGACTTCGGCGTTTTAGATGAGTTGGAGGATACACTCTCGAAAAGAACTGCAAGCGGTGAAGCCGTTGCCGCTGCGAGTGGTGCAGCAGATGCGCTCAATGCAGTTGACCTCGCTCAACGTCCTATTGATGAGACAGACCCCCTTTCTCAAGCCAGCTCGTACCTTGACAGTCTCGAACTTCGTGATGCATCACCGTTTGAGCCAGACCATCCTCGACCGTATGAGTTCCTTATGGATGCTTCAACCCAGCCAGACGGATGGCCGTACAATTTGTTTGAAACATTGTTTTCAGTGGAATCACTCGGTCTTGACAATATCCTAGGCATAGGAATCAACACGTACGCTGTGTATGTGAACTTCACTTCCAGGGATAACGGTCCATCTCATGAAGCATGGGTTGAAGGAACGTTCACTGGCGAGTTGTTGGTTGGAACCGATCTTGTCTTGTTCAACAACTACATCGATATCGATGGTGATTCTGTCGACGATTTGTCGGTGGGCTTGACCATTGAAGGACTCATCAATCAGGGTGATGGTTTTGGGATCGAATTGGGTGATTGTGGAACGCCACCACTTACGGTTCCCTGTGTGGAAGAATTGTGGATACGTCCTACGTTCCAATGGAAGGTGACGGCACTTGACCAGAGTGATTTCTTGTGGAATAACATGTCGAATCTTGAAGTCAGTTTGATGAAAGGCTTGGCGTTTGATGTGACGCTCGACGAATCTGAATCGTATGCGATTGTTATCGACACCCGATTCACGCAACCTCCTCACGAATTCACGCTTGGCGTTGGTTTGCAAAAAATCACATTCAGTGTTAATGCCGTCATCACCAACGTACTTGATTTCATTACTTCATTAACCAACGGAGGTGTGAATTCATCTACACTGAGTTTAACCTCTATATCAGCGCCGTATGCCATTCGAGCCTCCAATCCAGACGCGGACAGTTCGAACAAACAATCGAACTGCGACGATGGCTCAGATTACTACGACCCCATTGCAGACCACAAGGCCGAAAGTCACGACCACAAATGTGGATTCGGCCTTGGTGTTGGCTTCATTCGATTTGACGGATACGGCGGAGGAACGACCGCGCCTGTTCTTGAAACAGCGTATATTGACGCTGGCTTCCATCCTGAAGAAGGAGACACGCGTCTTCCAAACGAGGTTGATATCACCTTACGTAACGACAATCTTGGAGCGAACACGTTCGACACTGTGGAAATATTCTCCGACTACGGCTCAGACATGTACCTCCATTATTTTGAGGACCGCTCGAACACCACCGAGGGTGATTCACCTTTTGGAAACACGACGGATTCGAGAACTTGGATTCGAGGACTCCCATCCGGAACCCTTCATCCCGATGAAATCAATGCGATCTTTACCATGATAGGTGAAGAACCAGGTGGAGTCGATTTGCCCGGTGAAATTCCATCACGTCTCTCAATGATTATTGCGATCAAGAACTTTACTGGTGACAACCAAAACAACGTCAACGACCCAACTCTGCCAGTGAATCCGGCAGCACCACCGAATACACTCGTTGCCATCGTAGCGACCGAATCGATTGACCTGTTGGAATACAAATCAACCTTCAAACGCGGCGGTTATGACCTTGATTCTTCCTCAATTCAACTCAATATTGCCAATGTTCCGAAAGTCATTATCGTCGAAGGTAGTTTCCAAATCCCCGAAAGTGGATTGAGTAGGGTACAATACGATAATCCGAATCTTAACACGATTGCTCAGATTTTTGACAACGCTCTGCTTACCGTTGTTGAAGTTATATTGGATGTTGGTGATGTGGTTAACGGAATTCCGGAATCCATTGTAGGGACTGCAGGAGCATCTGGCGGTGCTGTTCGTCTGAATTGCTTCAATCAAGTCAAATTAAGTCTCCCTGAATCGACTCGTAGCCCTATGGAAATTGGTTCTGTTTCCATCGCAATTTCAAGCAGCGACCAACCCTGGCTCCCCGAGATTGACCACATTTTGTTGTCGGAGGACACGAATATCGAGACCGTGAACGGGCGGCTCGGCGTTCAAGAGCCACTCGTTCCCGTTGCAATGAGCGCCCGCATCGGCGGAATTTCCAGTGTCAGTCACGACTATGACCCCATCAATGATGTGCGACAGATGGAATTGCGGGGCATCACCGGCGGACCCCTACTGATTGGACACCTGTTGCACGATGACGGCGACCTGGCCAATGCCAATCAGCAGTCAGCAACACTCTCCAACCGACCGAGTACGTTCAACGTCACACAAACAGCTGAGGCGCTCACATACGCTGCTTCAGATCCGATTGGCACCATTACATACGGCGGAAACGGAGAAGGTCAACGAAACGCAATTCGACTGAATGGCCTTCCATCTTCCTTCCAACTCATACTGGGCGACACTGTTGGATATGTTGCATCAACGCCTATGGAGTCGATTGAAGTTCAACTCACGAACGCTACACAACCACTCACCATGGACGGCGACCACTTTCGCTTTTGGGTGAACGAACTCACGGGCGAGGCCAGTCTAAGCACGGCTATTTCCGACGTCACAAGTATTCGCCGACTCTCTCCCCTTTCACCGGGTTCGACCGGTCCCGAAGGAAACTCAAGGATTGAACTGATTCGTGCAGAATCCTCTCCGATGAACATTCTTCTCGAAGATGAAACAGCGTATGATGACGCATTCAAAGGCTTGAACGGCCGGATAGCAATCGACCCTCTTCCTGCCAATATCACCGTCGCTTACCCCAGTGGCGTTGACTCAACTGGCCTTGAGTTGCCAACCTTTGATGAAGGCGATGGTGTTCAAGCACTGTCCTTTTTCTTAGGTGACTTGGTTAACTTTGGTTCTCTGGTCAATGATTTTGTTTACTCGACCGTCGTTGACTTGGGTGGATTAGAAACCGGAAATGAAAACATGTCGCTTGGACTCGATTTGACAACTGGCGAAGCGTTTGATGTCACCATGGATGTCCAAAAGGGTTCAAACATTGCCACGCAACCTGCATGGTCTCACGGTTTAGGAATGGAAGTATTCGAAGCGACCGTCGTTACGTTCAACCTATCCCGAATGCCGACCTATACGCTCTCCAGCCGGGCTGTAGTTGACCTAGCGCTTGAAGATTACAAAATCACACCATCTGAATACGAACTGGTCACCGAGGCTTTCGAGGCGACCAATATAACGACCTTCGACCCTCTTTTGCGAGCACTTGAAGACGGTATCGTACTCGATTCTGAAATTGAAGGCGTGAATCTAACCAAATGGGAAGACCTTGGTATCACCTTTGAATTACGTCGTTCTTGGCACTTGCGCTCGTGGTTACCAAGCCTCCCTACCGGTCAAATCCTTATGGAGTACGATTTCCGCATGATTGGCGACTTACCTGTATATGAGCTCGACGTGAACCTTGAACAATGGAAGCCAGAACGAGAACAATTGAGCATCATCGTGAACGGTCTTGAAGGACGGGACCTTGAATTTATCATCGCAGGCCTTGACACCACACAGCCACACAATGTCGAAGCAAACGCTGTGTTTTCAACCCAGGATAATCTCACCGTGCCTCGAGTTTCGATCGATATGCATTACGATTTAGGCACTCGACTCGATTCAGCGCATGCAACATTCATTGACAAACGTGAACTCAGCCGCGTCGAAGCACTCATTGTTGGTGTACCTCAAGAGACGGACTTCTCAACGACGATTGGAGATATATTCCTCATCGACCTCATGGTTCCCTCTCAATACCAGATTGACGGACACTCTGCAGAATCGTTGATGATTCAACAGATGCGCTTTGTTGATGGTTTTTGGTGGCCTGCTACAGCTTTCATGCGTGATTTACCAGGTGAGATGCATCTTTCAGCACAACCGAACACAGAGTTCGACATTCGCGCAGAAGTGTCGTTCCAAGGCATGATGGAACTCGATTACAAATCCAATACCGATGACATGGATTTGTATCTTGAAGCGACGGGTCGCTCTGTGGATACCAAAGGCGATGTGTTGTTGCTTGCGGAAGACCTCCCCTCTACTTTCGTTTTAGAAACGACCGATGATTGGGGTGTTCGAGTTGCCTCTTCGGGTGAAGGGGTGAGCCGACTCTATCTCAAGCAGACCGACACCCCATCCTCTCCGGGAGTCACGATTGACCGCGTGGAAATCATAGGACAAAACCTACAATCGGCCACGATTCATATTTACACGGGCCCGTTTCAGTATCCATTAATCGTACTTGATGACATCACCAATGGCCGTATTGTCGCCAGTGCTGAGGCAACTGTAGAGCCGAGTTATACCACTGGGTTCTTGGAAGGTTATTCGTTCAATGGACGCGCCGTTTTACTCGACGCACAGTTTACCGGAGTTTTACCAACTGCTTCATCGATTGGCGTCAATGGAATGGTGACCGACCTCTCGTTGGTTGGCTCACTGACCGGTGACAGCGTTGAGACACGTCATATTCTACTCGTCGAACCAATAACGACGGTTATCGCCAGTGGTTTGGCCTTGATTTGGTGATTGCATGGTTGACGATACTTCAATCACGTACAACGAACATGGCGACATGGTCGTACAGGAGTCCGATATAGAATCGCTCGGTTTACTGGATGTTGCGAGATTGCAGAAAATTGAATCCTTGGGCTATACCCTCGACGAAGACGGAATTGAGACCTATGAGGACATGCAGCGCGTCTCCAAGACCCTTGAGAAAATTCGCAAAGAAATTAGTCCAAGCCGCGTCGCTTTAGCGGGTATCGTGTTTCTTTTGTTCATAGGCGTGCTTGTGAGTGGCTGGTACTGGGCATTACCGCGTGATGCAGTAAATGTTGAGACGACATATCTTCAGCGAGGCGGACATTTGATGATGTCCGAGATTCATAATGTCGGAAGTCGAGACATCACTGATGTGTCGCTCCTCATTGAATTCAAGAGTACAGATGGCGAGGTGCTTGATTTCATGTCCATTGAGGCTGAACGAATCGAAGCCCACTCCTCTTTGGCAGGGGATAAATTGGAAATGATGGTCATTGGACATTCGGTCTGGGATGAGTACATCATCAGTGTAGATCTTCAGTATACCAATTACAACGGCCAAATCACCTCAGAAACATGGTCGCATCCCGTTGGGTTTTGGAGCATTGAATTGTTTATGGACAAGGCTGATCGTACCACATGGCCGGTATCATAAGTTCGCAATACACGCATCATGAAAGGATTAAACCAACGGAGGAAGTAAAATGCAGCGAATCCGTTCGATACAACTTGCAGTATCGCTTGTTGTTTTGTTCCTCCTTCAAAGTGCTTCACCTTTGGTCAATCAGACCACGTATCAACCGTCCGAAATGGAGTCGGAAGGCGGTATTGAGTGGGTTCAATTTGACTTGGTCGAAGGTGTTTTTTCTGATGCGGTTGGCCATGCTGAACATGTTGACCATCTCGAGTCAAGGCCACACCTTGCCAGCAGCCGAATTGGAACATTTGATGCCTTAGGCTTCGAACTCAATCGCCCTCTTCCGAGCGAATGGCTCTCGCCCCGACTTGATCTCAGCCTTCTTATCGTGTCGAATGAAAAATTGCTTCTTGATGTTCGGAAAGACATCAGTTCCGTTCCCGGGCTCACTATTCGAGAGTTCATCGCCCCTTCCGGTCTTTTAGTCCAGGGAACGCCGCATGCACTTGCACATCTCAACGGTATCGAAGGGATTGTTGCACAGCATCAAGTACCACTCGGGTTGCTTGTTGAAAGCGAGGTTTTGGACATACTCATGCTCGAGGCTGGAGCGCAATCTTTGGTTGGGGCATCGATGCGTATCGAGGGCTGGCGAGATGACGCTGGCCCGCAATCAGGCGTCCAGTTTTCCGATGCGTTTGGAAACGAATTGCAGCAAGAGGTTGAATCGTTTATTCCGCTTGCTTTCTCTCAATACCACCGGTGGGATGAAGGACGGTACCAAGGCCTCCTATCGAACGAGAGCCTGCTCGAAATAGTGGCACAACCTGCCTTGAGAACACTTCGATTCGAACCTGTTTTTTCTGGTGATAACAACCAGGCACGTACACACATGAAAACGTCGCAGATGACCACTTACTTCACAACAGGGTTGGACGGCTCGGGTCAAATTGTCGCCGTCGCAGACTCTGGACTTGACGAAGACCACGGTGATTTTGGTTCACGCGTTCTTTCCAGTAACGATGTGATTGGCGATGGCTCAACCGCCGACAAACATTCGGGGCACGGAACACACGTTGCATGTACGGTTCTTGGCGATGGAACCCAAGGTGGCTACTCCGGGGTTGCCACTTCAGCTGAATTGTATTTCCAAGCCATGGAAAACGATAACACGGGTAATTTCCAATCCCCTTCACTGAATTATTTACTCAATTCTGCGTATTCTGCGGGCGCCTACACGCACACCAATTCGTGGGGCTCGTCACTGGAAAGCGACCAAGGAAAGTACACTTCAGAGAGCGAAGATGTCGATGACCGTGCAAATTATTATGACCGCTATTACAACGGTCAAAACGGTCTGACCATCCTTTTCGCAGCAGGTAACGACGGTCCTAATTCTGGAACCGTTGGCGCTCCTTCAACCGCCAAAAATACGATTACGGTCGGCAACCATCAGAATCGGTATTCAGGAGCGCCTGACTCGATTATGTCGGGTTCTTCTCGAGGTCCAACCGATGATGGGCGCATTAAACCGGACATCATCGCCCCAGGTGGTTATGTTCGTTCATGTCGAGCCCAAGAAGCAGGCGATACCGGAACAGCAACGTGGTCCAACACCTACTATCTTGAATACACGGGAACCTCGATGGCGACTCCGAACGCAGCTGGCGCCGCAGTTATGGTTCGAGAATACCTCGAAGAAATCGCTCAGCGACCGTCGCCTCAAGGCGCTTTGGTGAAAGCGTTGCTCATTCTAGGCGCTGAAGACGTCGGAACTCGAGATATTCCGAATGACGATGAAGGCTGGGGTCGCCTCAACCTACGCAATACGCTTGCTCCGAGTTCGGGTCAAGGCATTTGGGTTGACGACCGCTCCGTGCTTTCCGGAACTGGAAACACCAAGACATACACGTTCAATATTTCACAAGGTAATTCTGGTTTCAAAACCGTACTGGCTTGGTCTGACGAACGAGGTTCACCGTTTTCCAATACACAACTGGTCAACAACTTCAATCTTGAAGTTACCAACCCGAGCGGTGAAGTTTTCCTGGGTAATGACTTTGCCAACGGCCGTTCGACGACAAACGGAGTGTCTGACACCGTCAACAATGTCGAAGTTGTACTCGTTGATAACGCTGAAATCGGGATATGGACGGTCAAAGTGATCGATGCGTTCCACGGTGGAAGCAGAGCGCAACCGTTTGCGCTCGCAGTCATGGGCTACGGAGTCAATGATTTACGGCCTGACCCAACGATTCTCGAAGACGAATTCTCTATGTCGGTTACGATTCCACAAGTGGGCGACCAGTTGCAGGTGACCACGAAAGTCTTCAATGTCGGTAACGTGAAGGCTAACTTTTTCGATATGGATTTTGAAGTCGACGGTGTTCCAATCGATTCGAAAAACATTGAACTGGGAGCAGGTTCAACCAAAACGCAGGTGTGGTATTGGACGCCTCAAACTGCAGGTCAATCCACCCTTTCGTTCATCATTGACTCAAGCGATGAAATCGAAGAGATTTTGGAAAACAACAACCGTCATGATGTGCAGGTAAACGTGACGGCACCAGGGGTCAAACTCTCTGCTGACCCTCAAACGATTACGCTGCTAAATACCTCACAATCAACGACATCATGGAATGTTGCGCTGACGAATACAGCGCTTGTCTCAACCAACGCCAGTTTGCTCACTCAGAGCGTTTTTGACGAAAATTTGGGCCAAACAATGTCGTGGTATGTTGGTTCGAACGAATCGAATTTTTCGCTGGAAGGTCAACAATCAGCCGACATTGTGGTGACGCTTGTCCATCCTACTCCTCCTTTGCCGGGAACATATCGAATCGATATGCTCGGTATTGATGTTGATAATGGAGTGACCTATCCTTACATGCTGTATTTCGTCGTACCCGAATTACCGAACCTTCAACTTGAATACGATTACCAAGTTGTCCCGGTCTCGCCAACCGAGCCCACGAGCATCGACATACGGCTGTTTAACATTGGAAATGCGAACATTGGGTATGATTTATTCTTGGAAGCACCTGCCGGTTGGGATGCAGGTTTTGACACACTTTCCAGCGTGCCAGGTGCCAGTTCAGGTTCAACCGGTCTCATCGATAAGGACACACATCGCGAGATAGGTATGTCGTTCACCCCACCCCAAATCATGACTGGAGCAGGTGCTGAACGAATGATACGATTGACCGCAATATCTCAAACTGAAGTGACGGAGAGCTGGGTGTTTGACATTCCAATCAAAGTTGAAACGGTCAAGGATGTTGACATTGATTTGGAATCCAATATAGGCGTTTTACGACCAGACTCCTCATTCAGCATGTTGTTTTCACTTGAGCACCGCGGCAATGTCGACCTTTCACTCACCCCGTCCTTTGAACTGCCCTCAGGCTGGTCTGTAACATCAGACTTAGAGGCTTTTGAGTTTCCTTGGACGACGTCAAAAAACCTGTTGTACGGTATCTCAGGCGACGGCACAGGCTCTTCGGGAGAAGTGAAATTCCACCTTGACAGTGCGACAGAACGGTTGTCTTGGGTTGGTACTTTGAATGTCGAAGAACTCGCGCAACCGACCATTAACTTCGTGCAACTTGAATATGGTGAGACCTCATGGGACACACCTTTTGGAAGCGGTTCACATCCAACTGGTGTACCTCTCGAATTCACGTGGTTGATTGGCAATGAAGCAAACGTAGTGTGGCAACCGACAGCATCCGTTTCTCTTTCCAGTGGCTTGTTCGGAGAGTGTTCAGAAGTGGGCGATATTGCCTATGGTGACTTGGTACCCGTAACGTGTACAATCATCATTTCCTCTTCGATGGCTCCATTGTCTGAACCTTCCTTTGTTCTCAAACTCGCCGGAGACGAGGTTGAATCGACACAGAATGTCGGGTTGCTGGTGGCGACGGTGGTAGAATCGGCATGGTCTATGGAGCGCACATCACAATTGACAACGGGCTCTCAGGAACAGATTCAGGTGACGCTTACCAATGTAGGTAACACCCCTTATTCACACAAGCTGGTTGTCGAGGGTTCGAAAGATTGGTCTGCTACAGTGGACGGAAGCGACCTCATCAATTTGGAACCTGGTGAATCCGCAAATATTCGGTTGCTTGTCCGTGCTGACCGTCCTGGCGACGGAACGCTCACTTTAGGGTTACAGGGTGCTGAACAGATGACGAATTCGACGGCCACCTTGCAGTTTTCTGCATTTGGCGAACCGACCGGTACTTCTGGCCAAGCCTTACCAGTGAGCGCAATCGGCGTCGGTTTGCTCGTTGTTATGCTTCTCGTGGGTGGTCTTCTGCTGTCACGACGTAGAACTGCGGGAAGCCTTGCACCGATGCAACTGAGAACAGTTACGCCGAATATAGGATCTCGAACCCCCGTTCAAATCGTGGCCCCTGTTGCTGTAGCCCCGTCACAACCTAAACAAGCCCATTCTGTTGCTGCACCGATGTGCTGGTCGTGCCGCCAAGCAATTTCCGGACCTATGCTTGGCTGTCCCGGATGTGGCGCCCGTTACCATCGTTCAGACGAGCCGTCGTGCACAGCAGGTTCGCTTGGAGAATGCGTGAATTGCCAAGCACCCGTCTCAAGTTTTGTTCAAGCATGAATTGATAACTTAGGTTCTCGTCTTTGAGACATCCGTGGGTAGCCTTTTGATAGTAAGGCTTCCACCGGGGGTCATGGACCCCCGAGGACGCAAATATCGACACGCTTCAAAACGTGCTCTATTCTTATCAGGTCTCCTCCTTTTATCGATTCTGCCAATGGTCGCGCCGACCGTATTGGCTGACGAAGGTCGCGATGCAAATATTACCATTCAAACCAGTCCAGCCAACGGTCTTGAGGTAAATCCTGGCGAAGCAGGCGAATACACGGTTCGAATTTACAATAACGGTCCAGTCGCAGTAACGTTGTCATTGTCAACCAGTGAGGAAGCCACTCAAGAATGCAGCCAGTATACGTCAAGCATCCAGCCGATCCCAGGCGTTGTCGATTCAGGCGACTATGGCGAGACGACCATGATCATATCACTCACCCAAACTGCTGAAGGAAGTTGTGACACGACCATCACTGCTCAAGCAACCGAAACACCGACGCCACCTGAGGTTGCTGGCCAACCCGCAACCGAGACCAAAATCGTGACTACAACGGCTGGTGATGGCTCTGGTTCTGCTGTTTTCGGGGTCGATCTTTCGATGGAAAGTGAAATTAAGCGAAATCAAGAATGGGCAGGTGAATCGGTGATTGAGTATAGAATCGTTGTCGAAAATACCGGTCAGACCAACGAAACCATTTCCCTCTCACTCGCCGAAGCGGGCGGCTGCATCGGAAACGTCAACGACCTCACAGTCGAACTCAGCGATGAAACGGTTGCGCTTGACCAAGAGGAATCTGAAACCATTACCGTTTCGGTAGAAGTTCCAGAGGGCCAAGAAGCCAACAAGTACTGTTGGGAAATCACCGGTGCCGTCACAAACGACCCTTCACAAGAGGCATCAGATGTCGAAGAGTTTGACCTCACAGTTCCTGAACTTCATGAATGCAGCATGTCCCTTAGCAAATCAAGTATGACCGTTGACCCCGGAGAAGAATCCGAATTGAGTGTATCTCTTGAGAATACGGGGAACAGCGACTGGACAGTCACCATGGGGAAAACCGGTAGCCGCTCCGGATGGGTATCCTTTGATGGTGCCTCGAACGGTTTGCTTCCCTATGCCGGCGGCGAAGGAACAAAATCGTTTGATTTGGTTGTTATGCCCGATGATTCAGTGACAGCTGGCGATGAATCTGTGATTACAATTCTTGCAAAAGACGGAAACACAGTCAAGTGCTCGAAAGAGCTACGGGTCATTGTAGGTCAGTCCTTTGGCGCCTCAATTTCTCTTTCCTCCTCATCGTTGAACAACGTCGAGCCTGGCTCAAACGACACGGTTTCTCTAACCGTAACCAATCAAGGAAACGGAGCCGATAATTTGCGAGTTTCCTCCTCTGCCCCACCTGCTGGGTGGAGTGTACAACTGGATTCGACCACCGTATCTGTAGGCTCAAAACACGGCTCAGACAAGAGCGAATCGGTTCAAGTGACGGTGACACTGCCAGCAAATGCCCTCGCCACTGAGCAAGTTGAAATCGCCTTTTCCGTTCTACCTGCTGGTGGAGGCGTGGCGTATGCAGAAGTGACGCTAACCGTGACAGTCAAAGCGATTCATGGCATTGAAGCTGAAGCAACGGCTCTTGAACAAACCGGCCGCTCGGGTTCGCTTGTCAAGTTCCCATTGACCATTCACAATACGGGCAACATCGAAGACAATTACCGTTGCATAGAGCAAGACCAAACAGCGTCACCTGAATGGGATGTTCACTGCGAGGACAGCAACGGCAACATCATCTCCCCTTCCCAAGGCATTGCAGTTGCGGCTCAATCCTCAGTTCAAGTCTTCATGGTCGTCAGCATTGATGGTGAAGAAGAATTGTCGTCAACCCGTGTTACTGTCCGTGTCATCAACAAAGATGATTCGTCCAACTCTGGCGACCAGGACAACGACGGGTTGCCCGACAACCAACGAGAGTTCAAGTTCCTCGCCATCCTTTCCGATCGCGTCTTTGCAATGGATGTCCGACTGGTTGACGGTGGGCTTGACCAGCGTTCAGGCACAGCCCTTCTTCCTCCCTCGGGGTCACAAACCTACGGTCTATGGGTCAAAAACACGGGAGACGGGAACGACAGGGCTATCTTTGAGATATCCGGTCTCGAAGGCATCGCAACCCGAGAACTAACGCTTTACGGTCTACCGGTCGAGGGGATTATTGACGTTCCAGTAGGGTATGGTATTTGGGACCAAAACAAAAGCATGTTCATGCTCTCTTCCGGGGAGCCAATAGTTGAATCGACCAAGGACGGTGCAGAGACGCAGATGTGCGAACTTGGCTTGTGCGGCGGCGGTTATGATGCGCGTCCATTTGAACTCTATTTTGAACTGCAACTCACCGTCAATCCAGGCGCCGAAACCGGTGACGGAGGCCTGCTTGAAGTCGTTGTCACCAGTACTAAAAATGCTGCAAACCGCTCGGGACATTTCGATATATCTCTTGATGTCCAGGTGATTTATGATTTTGAGTTCGACCTTCAAAACACGCCGACAGAGCGGGATATTTCCTATCCAAACAAGGAAGTCATTCTCGTCAACCTGACCAATTCCGGCAACATTGAAGGCGAAGTTCTCGTATTCACATCGGAAAGCTTCCGCGGATGGGCTGTTGAGTTGGACGAACCGAGCGGCCAAAATTACTGTGATACAGATGTCCGGGATTTCATTTGTGAACTCGACGTAGGCCAGACCATTACGATCGAAGTCATCGTGCGACCTCCTGTTGGAGCGGAAGTTGCTGATTCTTACACCTTCACGCTCTCTGCTGAACCCGTTGAAACCGGTGTAGTTGATCGAGAAAACGTTGAATTCACCATCAATGGAGACGTAGACGCAGGGTGGTATGGCCTTGGACTGCAAGCCGATGAAGTCAGCGCTTACGGTGCTGGAATTATTGTACTCCTTTTGGGTGTTCTCGCCCTGCGGACAATAACAGGTCGTTCGCGGTCTTGAGGTCCGCACTATGGCTTTGCAGTGACCCGTTTTCATTCTGGGGTTTTGTCCGCTTTCCATCATGATGTTTTGGGAATACTTATGTGAGTCCCTCAAGTCGCCTAAAATGCGGAGCGTATGCTTTGCTAATGGGTGAAAATATGTCCGGACTCGAATCGGTTCCAAGTGCGTACCTCTCGATTGGGTTTTTGACGGTTCTTGGCATCATCATGCCACTGACGAATTTTCTCATCACATGGGTTGTCCGGCCTCGTGTCGACCCCGCACGACCTCACATCACTCGTTCGTACCTCTTGGAAGGTTACGAGCGTGACCACAGCCTCTACCCACGTCGTTTGACAACGTTTGAGTGCGGGAGTGAACCGGTTGGCGATGCAATGATTCAGTTTCACTTCCAGTATTATTGGTATGCCATTATTTTCTTGGTTTTCGATGTTGCATTCATGTTCCTCGTCCTTGGAGGCATGGTTGCATCCGATGCAACCAGCACCGCTGGCGGTGACGTAGAAGGCGCTAAAAGCGCTCTAACTCTGCTGGGCATTTTCTTTGCCATTATGTCGCTAGGCGTATGGTACGTGTTCCGCAAGCGTGGTCGCATTTACATTTGAGGTGAATAATTTGGCAGAAGCAGGAGAAAATTTCGCAGCATTCAACAGCCGGGCACTGGTTGAGATGGTTGGTGGCGTCACCGACGAAGCTCTCAAAGCCACTCGCATCAAGAAGTTCCTCGGTGTTCTTGCTGGTCGCTACTTCAATTGGGCAGGACGTAAATCACTGTTCACACTTCACTTGGGGATTAAGTGCTGTGCCATCGAGATGGCAGCAGCCGCTACACCCCGGTTTGACGGTGACCGATTCGGTGTTCTGTTCCGTTCATCGCCCCGCCAATCCGATGTCTTGCTCATCAACGGGCCGATTACCAAAAAGTTCGCCGACAAAGTCGTTCGTCTCTGGGAACAGATGCCCGAGCCCAAATACTGCATTGCAATGGGCGAATGCGCCATTTCAGGTGGCCCATACTTCCAATCCTACAACATTCTCGAAGGCGTTGACACCGTTATCCCTGTTGATGTCTACATTCCTGGATGCCCACCACGCCCTGAGGCGTTGATTGATGGTTTTGGCCTCTTGCGAGAGAAAATCATACGAATCGGCGGTGCACCAAGCGTTCAGCGCGTAAGCGAGAAACCCGTTATCGTAGGAGAGGACTGAAATGGTCGGTTCAATATCGGTCCAGCAGAACACATCGGCTGCAGAAGCGTGCCAGGCAGCCATCAACGAACGTTTCGGAGGAAGCGGCGTGGAAGCATCCGTTGAAAACCACTCTAATGCCAAAAAATACGCTTTTGTACGCATGGTTTGTCCTCCACAGCACTGGCTTGCATTGGCTAAATGGATGAAATACGACCTCGGCGTCAATTATTGCTCGATGGTTACAGGAACGCATTTCCCTGAAGGCTCAGACGAGCGAGGTTGGGAAGTTGCGTACCATTTCTTGCGACAACCGATTCAAGACCAAACTCCAAACACGTGCACAGTTCACGATGTTGAAGCACTGTCAGGACTCGACATTCCGATGGAATTTGAAGTGTTCATTCCTCTTCCTCAAGGCGACTCACCATCGGTTCCGTCGATTCAGAGTATCTGGGTAGGAGCTGATTGGAACGAGAAGGAAACTTGGGACTTGGTCGGTATCAAGTTTGAAGGTCACGTCAACATGCATCGCGTCCTCAATCCGAACGACAGTCCCGAAGGGTTCCATCCACTGCAAAAGCAACACAAGTTGCGATACCACGATCATAACGAAATGTACGACGACCCGCAAGGGTTCTTGCGCAAACCTGCGGACGAGGGCCGTGTTAAGTGAGGGATTTTTATGGCACAAATGTGGATTACAATGGGACCCCAGCATCCGATGACGCACGGACTGTGGACACTTCGAGTCAAAGTTGACGGCGAGACCGTCGTTGATACCGAGGCAGAACTTGGTTACATTCATCGGGGTGTTGAAAAAATCTGTGAATCAAGAGATTTCACTCAAGTCACTCCGTACTGCGACCGCCTTTGCTATGTCAGCGCCATGACCTGGGCGAACTCTTACATCTATGCGGCTGAAGATTTGCTTGAGGCTGAAGTCCCGGTACGTGCTGAATACATACGCCTCATTTCTGCTGAATTGCAACGCCTTGCATCTCACCTGATGTGGCTTGGTGCGTTTGGACCAGATATTGGCAACCTCACACTCATGACTTGGTGCATGCGAGACCGAGAAATGTTCCTCGACCTCTTGCAGGAACTTGGCGGATCAAGGATGCACTATAATTATCCGAGAATTGGCGGTGTTAAGCGAGACATGCCAATTGGATTTGCAGACCGCGTTATTGCAAAGACAAAACTGTTCGAGAAGCGACTCGATGAATATGAAATGATGCTCGATGAATCTACCATTTGGCTCGTTCGATTACAGGGTGTGGGTTATGCGAATGCAGAATCCATGGTTGATGCAGGCGTATCTGGACCGAATGTTCGCGCAGCCGGCGTCAACTACGATGTTCGATGGGCACACCCATACTCGGTTTACGATGAAATCGACTGGGAGCCTGCCGTTGAGAAGCCAACTTCGGTGAAAGGTGCAGATTGTTACGACCGTTACCGAGTTCGAATGGAAGAGATGCGACAATCGTGCCGTATGGTTCTTGACG
>JAKMGM010000069.1 GCA_022424925.1 Candidatus Poseidoniaceae archaeon
GACATGGTCGTGGCTTTAGGTCAGAATGCAGGTTGGAATAATTTGCATATTCGCACGGGTTTTGCTGCCGAAATGGCGGAGCGTCATGCCCGTTTGGCAAAACAAGCCGCGCAAGCATCTGAACAACGACCGCTCGTTGCAAACCACCCCCAACTTCCATCAACGGTTGCTTTGTATTACGAGGATGTCCAGCAACGTGAATTTGATGCGAGTGTGTTGGCATGCCTGCCTTTGGTTGGTGATGAGATACCAGAGGGGGCGACGCATGGAGTTATTCTCGACAAAACGTGTTTTTACCCAGAAGGAGGTGGACAGGAGGGCGATTTTGGCCATCTCCACACCGACTCAACACATCTTGAGGTACTCGATACACGTAAAGTTGGAGAACACGTCGTGCACCTGGTCAACGGTATGTTTGAGGTTGGAGAACTGCTTCATGGCAGCATCAATTGGAATCGACGAAAGCAATTGATGGATCACCATACTGCCGTGCATATCGTCGGTGGAGCAGCACGTAGAGTTCTTGGTCCACATATCTACCAGGCAGGAGCAAACAAATCGATTGAATCGGGACGACTCGACATCACACATTTCAACCGATTGACGCGAGTAGATTTAGATGCAATTGAATCGATTGCTAACGAGGTCTTAGGTCAAGTCCAACGGACTGAAAAGTCAGAACTCAATCGCAAGGATGCAGACAAGAAATACGGCTTTGATTTGTACCAAGGCGGCGCACCGAAAGGTAATTCGATACGGATTTTACGTATCTCAGACCACGATATCCAAGCGTGTGGAGGGACTCACCATGACGAGCCAGGTCAAATTGGTTCGATACGGATCATACGTTCTTCGGCAGTCCAAGACGGCGTTGAACGTCTTCACATTGTTGCAGGTCAAGCGGCTTTGAAGTACGCTCGCATTCAAGACGAACTGCTGCGTAAAGCAAGCGAAGTCTACGGTATCCCATCGCACGATTTGCCAAAAACCACAGAGCGATTCTACAACGAGTGGAGGGAGCAGCGAAAGACCATTGAGCAACTTGAGGCGGAAATTGTACGGCTTCGAACCTCCGGAGGTGGTTCGGATTCATCTGAGATTGACGGTGTTCGAATCGTGATTATGGAAGTAACCGGCGACCTCAAAAAAATGACGAAAATGCTGAAAGAACTCACACTCGACGCAAGCCAACCTACACTCGCTGTACTGGGTTCACGCGAAGGCGGCGGTAAATTGATGATTGCCGTTACAGAGCAAACTGCAGCGAGCGAGAGGTATGACGCTGTTTCTATCTTGCGTGCTGTCGCTCCACACATCAAGGGCGGAGGCGGAGGAAGGCCTACTCTAGCTCAGGGCGGCGGTTCCTATCCTGAAGGCCTTGATGACGCACTTTCAGCTGCCCGGGCTCATATCGGCCTGTAGTTAGAGCGTTCTTAGCGCTTCTCTGTCAAAATACGAAACTGCGATATTTTTGGCATCAATGGCATCAAACCATCGCACTTCAGCAATTTCTTCGGTTTGTAAAGTCAGTATGGATACATCGCCATTCCATCGTGATCGGTACGTGAACGAAACAAATGAGATTCCATCTTCGGTGAAAATATTCTGAGTGACGACTGGTTCGGTGTCCTCAAGCGTGATTTCCAAACCGATTTCTTCCAATGTTTCACGAACACAACCAGTGCTCGGATGCTCATCGTGGTCCATATATCCACCTGGTAGAGTCCAAAATCCTCTGAAGTGACCGCGCTCAACCTTTGCAAGCAAGACCTGCCCAGCGTCGTTGCAAATCATGACTTTCGAAACCAATCGGTGTATGGAACGATACACAGCCTCACGTGCAACCGGATGTACGCAGTTATCTGCAATCATTTCGTCTTTCCACGCCCAATGTTTCGGCCACGCAATGTCAGGATAACCCTTGATTACATGGTATGTCTCTGTGTTGAGTTCGATGCGGGTTGTACGTATTTCCTTCCACTCAACACCCATAGCGTCTATTTCCTCTCGTGTAGGTAGACGAATGGATTCCGAACCTTCTTGGCGCCCTTGTACAGGTTTCAAAGGCCCTTCACCTCGGTTATTGACCAAGAGGACTTTCCCATCATGCTCCAAATGAACCACTTCCGTAGGATGCATGGATGCGGGTGGTAGTCCTGTTTCATCAATGCTCGCATATCGCCGTCAAAGTTCGAGGGCATTGTTCATGTATGACCATTCACTGGCATAATTATGGCCTTCGAACACATCGACCAACCCGGGTGGGCACGGACGTACCTCTTGGTAGACCCTGAATCTCAAGAAGCGATCCTCATTGACCCAGTGTACGATTTCTTGGAGTCCTATCTCACGCTCTTGAACCAACGTAATCTCACCCTCGCTTACGCAATCGCTACTCATACGCACGCTGACCACATTACTGCTTGTTCATCGCTTCGGCAATCCACCCACTGCCATTATGCCATGTGGAAGGACACCTCATGCCTCGGCGTATCACATTATTTGGATGAAGACGAGCCGTTGATGTTGGGCTCATTGGAACTGAATTTCCACCACGTTCCCGGTCATACCAGCGATCATGTTCTCATCGAAACGCCCACACATCTTTTCACTGGTGATTTTTTGTTCACTGGAGACGGCGGCGTTGGGCGTGATGACTTACCAAGTGGGCGTGTTCGGGCACATTGGGATTCGCTTCAAAAACTCAAATCACTCCCCGGTCATCTCATTGTTTGTTCAGGGCATGAACCACCAGGTACTGCGTTGCAAGATTTGTCATGGAATCGTGAACACAACCCGGTTTTGCAGATGGATTCCTACGAAGATTTTGCATCATGGCAAGAAAAAGTCACAGCCGGTTTGGGTTCGGTTTCGAAAATTAAAGTAGCCCTTCCGGCCAATCTTTTTGCAGAGATTCCCGATGTTATTCCGTGGATGGAGTAGACGCATTCTATGCGAAGGCATTAGTACCGGTGCAACGGCGGTCAACCATGCATAACCGCTCTGCTCGTAGCCTTTTGGTCGTGTGCACCCTACAATTGCTCTTGATTGGTGTTTCCGCCGCACCTCTTGCCGACGGTTTGAATCCGCTTGGAGATTTTGAGCGTATGGACGCTGCCTTGGAAAACGAACTCAATAGCGTCGATGACCAAGCGGTCTTGTCGGTAATCTTCCAATTGAATTCCGAGGTTTTACCAGAAGACCTTCTGCACTTCGAAGAACTCGGTGCAGAAATTTTGGGTGATGCTCCACTCATCGATGGTGGTCTTCTCGAAGCTACTTCCCTCGCTATTCGCACCATTAGTCAATGGGAGCGAGTTGAATATCTCGAGCTCAACCGTGAATTAGAATTCTTTTACCTTCCAGCAGAATTTGGCGGAGAACCAACAGACCCTGGAATTATGATGCACGAGACGACGCATGTTGTCAACGCTACAACCTCATGGCATCGTGCCATAATCAACACGGACGGAACGGTAGCTTTTGACATGGATATGGCTTTCACCGAGTGGGATGGCGACGGTACAGCGATCGTTGACTTGGACACGGGCGTTGACGCTGGTCATCCGGATTATGACTACTTGCAACCATGGTCGGGTGAAAAGACCCTTTATTCGGCAAAATGGGACGGAGTGTGGACTGAAACCCGTAACTCTGACACTTCTTCTGGCCACGGAACGCACGTCGGTGGAACCATCGCTGGGAACGGTGACGCTTCTGCGGGACGCAGGGCTGGTGTGGCGAAGGGTGGACAACTGGTCGCCCTTGGTACGGGTGACGGTGCTTCCATTTTTGCTGCTGAACAAGGCCTTGAGTGGACGTACCAACACTCCATTCCTGGACAAAATGAATACCACATTCGCGTCGTTTCAAACTCGTGGGGCACAGACGGTGATTACGACCCCAACGGTGCAGTTGCTCAATTGACTGAGATGCTAACCTATGACCACGGTGTCGCTGTTATTTTTGCAGCATCGAACTCAGGTGGCAACGGTGGTGAGTGTGCAGGTGGTCTCAAAACCAACGTGTATGCCAATACGCCCTCTGCCATATCGGTCGCAGCATTGACGCACGATGGTTCGGCCGTCACTTCGTTTTCATCTCGCGGTTGCATGAATCAAATGCACACCTGGCCTGATGTCGGCGCCCCAGGGCGTGACATTTGGGCGACTGCGCCTCGAGGAACTGCCATCGATGCATCGACGAAACTTCAAGGTGATTTGTACTACATGGCTATTTCTGGAACCAGTATGGCAACGCCTCACGTTGGCGGAATTGCCGGCCTACTTTTGGATGCTGCACCATCACTTGGCGTAGCTGATTATCATCGTGATGACCATGATGAGGGAGATTCATTGGTTGGTGGTGAAGGCACTGCTGCATACGGTCAGTTTGAGGACTGGGATACTGCTAATTTCTCGCGTGTCCATGAACTTGAACTGATTTTGGAACTGACTGCTCGTTACGATGGAATGGCAAACGCTTGTGAAGCTGGCAACGATGACGATGCTTGCAATGATATTCCAACTGAATGTTATCGCAGTGCCACCGGCCAATGCCATGATTGGCGAATTGGGCATGGTCTTACCAATACGGACAAAGCAGTCGCTCTAGCACGCACATTACAGCTCATGCGGGATCAAAATGACGACGGTATCGTCGACCACCCTGAATACACGGTTTGGGACGCTTTCGATATCTACACTTCACTCATGACTGTTGAAACACTTTCCGTGGATACAGACCGTGTTCGTCACGCATGGAAGGGAGATTGGAATCATTTCAACAACGGTGCAAGCGGAGCGGTTTACTATACAGAAGATTCGCATTATGTTTGGATTCCAAATGGAACCAACAACCTTGTTGCGTATTTTACACCAACTGAGGTTGATGTCGAGACCGCTCAAGTTGGCAGTCTGCAAATGGAAATCGACCTTGGAGAAGACGGCTCGAATGATGCACAAGGTTCTGGAACTCGTGTATCAGATACTTGGATTTACGATCTTGAGGTCGGTTCGGAGCACTGGAATACGTGGGCGCACTTCGATATTACTGGACAGGCAGCCGCTTTCCTCGGGCTTTTTGAAGACCCAGAGTTTTTCGAGGCCAGTATCCCCTACACTGTCGATGTGGCACTCACCCTCGATCTTTCATCACCTGTTGACATTTCAATACCGCAACGGCCTGATTTTTATTCAGATTTGGATCCTACAACACCTTCAGATGCTTGGGATGATTCATACAGAGGACAATTAACATTCACTCGAGAGGCTTACAACCAGTCAGCGCTCATGCAGGAAATCCTGCCAAAGGTTTCCTCTGATGATGATTCAGAAGGGTTCTTCACAGATCTAGGAACTGTTTTGTCAAAGCATGCTGGTGTTGCAGCTTTCCTCGGTCTCTTGTTCCTGCTCTGTGGGCTTGGAGCAGGTTACGCACTGTACAGGGTCAATCCAAATCGTGAGGACAAAGAGTACGTTCTCGATGCGACCATTGAATCAGACTCATAGAGGGTTTTCTGGAATATTGCCTCGATGCTCACTTGAGGGCAGTGATTGTAAATCTGCAAAGCTCAATTGTTCGGCAGGTGCTTGCTGTAAACCGCTAAGCCGCTCCTTCATTACCATGCGAACATGGAATTCAATCCGTCCTTTCGAGCGTGTTAGGTCATAGGAGAGTGGGTTAAGTGTGGAAATGACTTGTGCTCCAAACTCATCTCGTACTCGAGAACCACGCCAAATTGAATAGCCCCATCTGAAGGCAATGCCAACAACAGCAGCACCGTAGAGCAGTCCGAGCACAGTGAGTGCAAACAGCACTGCATTACCATCACGCGATTCATCGAGAAGGTTTCTCACAATGAGGAATAAGAGACCAATCCCAACAAGCGGTTTGAGGATACTCTCGAGCCACTGGTCTACGGGAACGAGACGTCCTTTCGATGGGTCAACGAACACTAAATCCGATTCAAATGCTGCATTGAGCACACCCAGTGCACCGAGTAAGATGATGTACAGCATCGTAGAAAACAGAATTTCAATTCCCCATGACTGGAAATTGAATGTCCAATGAACGATGAGCCAAGCGAAGAGACCGAGGAATGCGCCTTGGGGGACATGGTTGAAATGTATGACATGTTGAGAAAATTCGTTCATTTTTGCTTTATCTTCTGATAGCCCACGGTGTGGTTTCGGAATGTGGATGATTTGCCAGTGCATCATTCGTTCAATGAATTTGAGCCCTTTGACGAGAACCTCTTTTCGAATGAAGATAAATTCAATGACCAAGAGTACCGGTAATCCAACGAGAATTACCGGCAAAGCCATAATTGCTGCGAGAGGAAAAATGATAATTGCCGGCAGGAGTAAAAAGTGGGATACGGTTAGTGGGTGAAACAGGTCAGCCTCGATAAGTCGTTGGTGGTTTGGACGTATGTGTAGGCTTCGTGCAACATCATCGAGCGTTGCTCGGAACGGAGCCACTTGTCGTCCAGCATCGATAATCTGCAGCACCGTATTTCGGTATTGAGACGCTTCATGCCCGACCCCGATAAAGAACCTCCAACCGATACGCATCGGTAGCGCCAAGAGGATTGGAATGGACAAAAGCCCAGCCGCCCAAATTAGCGCATTCGTATCAACGGTCGCCATCTTGCTTCAGTTCGGCGAAACAGCCCGAGTGTTTCAATCATCGGGTTCCAGTACGAATGAAAGCATAGATTCATGTCCTTTCGTGAAAGCCAGCGCCCATGGCTCGAATCGCTGTAACCGACGGTATGGCAAAAGATGCAGTTGCCCTCCTTGAAAAGTCGGGGCATGAGGTACAACTCGGTTTCATCGAACCCGAAGACTTACTGGCAGGGGCTCTCAAAGAATTCGACGCTATCATCGTTCGTAGCGCTACGAAATTGCCGCGTGAAGTACTAGCTAACAGCGGTACTCGTCTGAAAGTCATCGGACGAGCAGGTGTTGGTGTTGACAACATCGATATCGTGGCGGCGGCTGAGTTGAACATTCCCGTCGTTAACGCCCCACGGGCATCAACACAATCGGTGATTGAACTCACGATTGGACATCTCCTTGGCTCGCTTCGTCACATTCCTCGTGCCGACAGGGGCATGCGTGAAGGTAAGTGGGAAAAGAAAGCGATGAAGGGCACCGAACTGTTTGGTAAGGACTTGGGGCTGATTGGTTTTGGGCGAATTGCTCAGGGCGTTGGCTCGATAGCGAAGCAACTGGGCATGAAGGTTCACACCTATGACCCGTATCTTCCTGCGAAGGTTGCAAGGGCACAGAACACAGTATTGCACAAAAATGTAGATACTTTGTTTCAAAATTGCACTCACATTTCAATTCACTGCAACTTCAGTGAAGAAACACATCATCTCGTGAATGCAGAGCGTCTGAATTTGATGCCGGGAAAATCTCGTGATGGCATCCCATGCGGCAATCATATCGTTAATTGTGCACGTGGAGGCATTATCGATGAAGATGCACTGCTTTCTGCATTGCAGTCGGGTCAACTTGCTTCTGCTGCGCTTGATGTGTTTGAACAGGAACCGGTTCCGCCAGAATATCAACTGGTTCAGCATCCCCATTTTCACGGTACTCCGCACATAGGGGCGGCGACACTTGAGGCTCAAGCCCGCGTTGGCAAGGACATTGGTTTAGCGGTCATGGCCGTCCTTGGTGGGAAGCGCGCTGAGACGACAGTCAATTCACATTTACTCAAGTAATACTTTCACACGAAAGTACCGTGTGGGTCTGGTGAAAGTACGACGGCTCTACGCGTTAAATCTACGGTATGCGCCTTTCCAATCCACGGCATATCCGTCGCCAAAACCCCTTTCTCCAGCCCCTTGAAGAACTGCCAGTTGAATTTCGCCCGAAAGAAAAATTGGTTTATCTGACGCCAACGATTGAAGTGTTGTTCTGTGAAGAATACATCAACTTCAAGCACTGTGGTCAATATTCGGTAGGTGTGTCAGAAGAGCAGACGCCGCCTCAAGGGTCAGTTTCTTCACACGAGCGGATTCTCGTTCATTGCGATTTGGATGCCTTTTTTGCTGCCGTCGAAATTCTGCACCACTCCCTTGACCCCAACAAGCCACTGATAATCGGTTCAGACCCACAAGCAGGTCGCGGACGCGGTATTGTTTCAACCTGTAATTATGCTGCACGGGCATTTGGAATCCATTCCGCCATGCCAATTAGTGAGGCTTGGCGACGATGCCCGGGTCATCCGTTCGGGCCAGGTCACTACATCCGTGGAAGCAGGGGGCTCTACAGCCGTGCGTCACGTCGTGTCATGGAGATCTTACAAGCGCCTGCAGAGTTTTTTGAGAAGGCCAGTATCGATGAAGCGTACTTGGATGTGACAAAGGCAGTTAACGGTGATTGGGACGCAGCTTTTGCCCTGTGTCGTGCACTACAAGATACCATTGAGGAACAGGTTGGTCTTACGGCATCATTCGGTATTGCACCGACACGTATTCTTGCCAAAATGTCCAGTGAGGTCAACAAACCAAAAGGGATTTTTCGCATTCTTCCAGATGAGATTGGAGACTTTTTTGAAGGGCGTTCCTTACGCGAAGTTCCAGGCATTGGTCCCAAGCGTGCAACGCAACTCGCAGAATGGGGACTGGTTACCGTTGATGAAGCCTATGTGCATGGTGAATTGGCCTTGGGTCGAATGGCAGGTGAACGTTTTGCGTCATGGCTCACACGTGTCGTTGATGGCACGACCAGTGCTGAAGTCAGTCCCTTACGAAGCCGGAAATCGGTTGGCAAAGAACGTACCTTTTCCTCCGACCAAACCGACCATGAAGCAGTTCTTGAAGTTCTTCGCTCGCTCACACAACGTGTGTTGACTCGTTCGCGTGAGATGGGTGTTTCGGGGCGACTCGCAGAAGTTAAGATTCGCTATACTGGATTTGAAACGCACACGCACGGTCGTTCAATCCCCGTTGCCATGGACGAACCTGAAGTTTTTTTACGTCTTGCCGAGCACCTTTTTGCCACCAATGTCCAGCACAACCGAGGTTTGCGTTTGGTTGGTTTCCGGCTCGGTCAACTCGATATGCCCCCCACCCGACAGGCAGTTCTCAAGTGGAATGAGGAAGAGTAATCATTCAAGGTGGTGCATCCGTGTGAGAATACCGGTAAAGGCAACCAGTTCTTCGGGTATCTCGATGTCTTGGACAGGCTGGTTAAGCGGAATTCCTCGCTCTTTCTTCGTGTTCCAAGTATCCCCGTTAAACGCTTGTAGACGTGACGAAAGAGTTCGTAACTGGTCTCCTTTGTCTGTGCCAAGTGCCACAGAGCCGTCCGGCGTACTGGGGAAGTTCTCAATATCCACGGAAGATATTCCATACAGTGTTTCAGATATATGATGGGTAAAGAAGGGGCAGATTGGCGTGAATGCGGACATGAAATCTCTCACAATACGGTGCAAGGTCCATGCAGCAATCTTGTCGTCATCATAAAGCCGTGATTTGACCATCTCGAGATAGTGGCTTGGTAGCACACCGGTTCCGAAGGTTTTCAGGGCTTGCGTAGCCGTGTAGATGTCCAAGTTTTTCCATGCGTTGCGAACACTGTCCATGGTGCTCTCAAATTCTGCAAGAATCCATTCGTCCTCTATGGCGAGGTCTCCGGGGTTCGTGTCTAAGTCAGTCGGGATTTCAAATTGTGACGCAAATCTGGCTACATTGAAGAGTTTCGTGAGGACTCCAAAGTATTTTTTCTCAATTTCTTCAGGATTGATGTGGAAATCATCGCCAACTTGCGCATCGCAGGCCTTCCAGAGTCTGAAGCATTCGCTGCCAATTTTGTTGGCACGTAGGCTAACCGTTTTCTCAGGTCCTTTTACTTTCCACGAACCGGTTCGCCCTCCTGCACCACATTCAAGCACGGAATCTGCATCGATACCGTTTCCAAGAGATTTACTCATTTTTCGACCCCAGGGGTCCATTCCCAGTCCGTCGATCCAAACGTGCTTAAACCCAGGTTGGTCAAGAAGCAAGTTCGATTTGAGCAACGTGTAGTAAAGCCATGTCCGCACAATCTCTTTCCCTTGCGGTCGCAGAGCAGTTGGGAAGGCTTTTTTGAACACTTCAGGATGGTTGAGGTATCCACTCACAAACAAATTAGAGTTTGAAGAATCCATCCAGGTATCGAACACTTTTTCTTCCCCACGTAGCGTTCCAAGTTGTTCTTTCATCTCTTCAAAAGAACCGAGGACTTCACGTGAAGCTCGGTTGAGAACTTCACTTCCTGCCGGTGGTTGTTCACGCCAAGGCTGCACATATGTGCCACTCGGGGGGACAATGATTTTCTCCCCATCTTCACTGTACCAAATTGGAATTTCTGTGTGGTACCATCGACGACGAGATATGGGCCAGTCAATGCTAATGTTGTCCATCCAGTCCAACAAAAATTGTTTGTTACGTGGTGGATGAAATTCGATTTCCTCGAGGTGCTCCCGCATTCTATCTTGGGCATGGGTTTGGCGGACATACCATTCCTTGAGAAGGATGATTTCAACAGGGTTCTTTCCTCGCTCGGAAACTGGAACTTCTTGTTCACGTTCGACCATGCTGACGAGTTTACCGTGCTGTTCAAGATACTCAATTGCAGCGTTTCGTGCTTCGGCCACCTTCATTCCTGAAAACGGCCCTGCAAGTTCGGTGAGTTTCCCTTCTAAATCAATGGCTTGAAACGGTGTGAGTCCGAGTTCTCGAAACACTGCAACATCGTTCTGGTCGCCGAATGAACAAACCATGAGAATACCCGAACCAAAGTCCGATTTCACGGATGCGTGGGTCATTATTTCGACCGATGTTGTACGACCATTTACAGGGAGCGGAAGTTGTACGGTTTTCCCTACGAGATGTGCGTAGCGTTCATCATCTGGGTGAACAACTACGACGCCACACGCACAAATCAATTCCGGCCGCGTGGTGGAAATGACAAGTTCTGTTCCGTCATCGCACGACCAAGATATGTCGACAAGACGGGTCTTACGGGAAAGTCGTTCAACCTCAGCATCAGCGATCGTCGTCCCCTCCACAGGGTCATAGATGTTCGGTCGAAGGTCTTCGATTATTGCACCGCTCTTGAAAAGCTCCGTAAAAATTGATTGTGTCACGGTTCGGTATTCGGGTGAATCAGTAAGGTATTCACGGTCAAAATCACACGACAGACCTACACGTTTCGCTGTTTTCCTCATGGCTTGCGTGAATGTTTCAATTGTTTCCCTGCAAAGTTCGATGAATTCTGCACGGTCGTAGGTTTTCATTTTTCGCTTCGTGTTTTTTTCCACAGTGAACTCGATGTTGATTCCATTTCTGTCAACGCCCCATGGGAAATACACTTCCTTGCCGAGGAGACGCTGAGAGCGTGCAATCACATCGATCATTGAGTATTGGGCAACAGCGCCAATATGCCATGTACCTGATGGGTAGGGTGGTGGTGTGTCAATGACAAAAATTTCTTTCCCACTTTCGGGCTGAAAGGCATAACGCTTTGCGTAGGCTTGTGGATCTGCGGTATGGGCTTCTTGGATGCGCTTTTCAAGGTCGATTGACCATCGTTTATCGTTCAGTACTGGGGCTGGCATGTGCCTCACCTGGCCCTGCACACATGAACGGTGCGGGTCCAAACAGCGCTGTAACGGTTTACCTTTCAATCCAACGCATGTAGCGTCATGTGACACACAGACTTCGTACCAATAGCAGCACATTCCATCGGCAACCATTTGAAGAACCCCAACTCACACATCACACAGGGGTCAGCATGTCGGAAGAGCGTGAGGCCGGAAACAACCCAGATTCAAGCCAAGGTGCTGGTTTCAATTCGGCGAGTGTCGGCTCTACGATTAAGGATATTCGGGCGCGTGGCTCTCAACGTCTTCAATCAAGCGCAGTTGATATTACTGCTCGTGTTAAGGAGTTTAACACCAAAGATGCAATCGATGCTGTCCTCGATGCGCCGGTCAGGTTGAAGCGGGAGTGGCAGGAGCACGGTGCTATTGGCGCCATTACTCGATTCCCGCTTGCAACCGTCGTTCTTTTTCTCATGATGACGCTTTTCTTCGTAAGCCATTCGGGCTTTTTTGATCGGTATCTAACGCAGTTTGATGATGACCCGAACGAAACGGACCTCAACGTCAACGGTGACCTTGAAGTGTATTTGCCAGACGGTAGTCAAGTCGGTGAGCTGTTGACCCTTGTAGAAGAAGATTGGTCAACAAATGTAATGGTCGTCTACATCGAACTTGGCGATGGACGTAACATCACGGACCAACGTATTTTACAGGAAATCAGTTACATTGAGAATCTACTCAATCCCTGTCTTTCTTCATTTGAATGCGTTGTCAATGGTGCCGCTGAAAATGATACAGTAATCTACATTCTTTCCTTATCGACAGTTCTCAAAGAAGTGAACTCGAGTGCTCCGCGGGTGCGCGAAGCGTTCATTACGGAACTGGGCCAGTTGGGTTGCGGTTTGGGTCAGGACGACTGTCTGTCTGCAAATGCAGCATCTGAATTGAACGACGCATTGGCGCTTACCGATGAACAATTCGGCGGAGGCTATGATATTCCGTCACAAGCCACCATCGACCTCGTCATCGGGGAAATGTACGAAGACAACGGCGAGCCAACCCCCGGTCTTGACAAGCTTGCTAGAGACATCTCCGGAGACCAAGCGGATACTCCTGACGGCATATTGGACCGGGCCATCATGGCGGTCGCCGTTTCCGATGCCGTGTCTTCGAAGGAAGTCATTCGAAGCACAACCGAAAATATCACACGAATTTCTGAGCTTGAACGACCGTGTGTATTCAATGCAGACGGCAGTCCAGATGCTGCTGAAGGCTTGTGCGTTTGGAATACTGGTGTAATGACAACCGAGCAAATGGAGCGGTATGAGCGTGGTGAATTGAAGACGCTGTCTTTGAAAATGACGCTTACAGGTCCAGTTCCGATTACAAATGCAGTTACTGAACGCACTTTCGACATGTTTTGGGACATTTTCCCGGTAGCGGTTGTCTTGGTTGCTATTGGACTGTTCGTGTTCCACTGTGATATACTTCAAACTGGGTTGACTGGTTTCCGGCCACTTCAAGGATTTAAGGTCGTCACCATTGCCGGTTTACCGACGCTGTGTGCGGTATTTTGGACCCTCGGCATCATTGGTTGGTCGAATTATGAGGTGACGATGACCGTTATTATCGTGGGTCCAATTTTACTTGCCCTCGGCGTTTCGTACGGTCTCCACATCACCAACAGGTACGCCGAAGAGGAAGGTACGAAAGCCGAAAAAATGCGAGGTGCCCTGTCTTCTACGGGTAAAGCAGTGTTTTTGTCTGCTATAACGACCATTATTGGATTTATATCGCTTGTTTTCACTCCAATGGCTCCTATTCAGACCGTCGGAATTGCGCTTTCAGGCGGAATTGTCGTTGTCTATGTTCTAACGATTTTCATGGTGCCAAACCTGACATTGCTGTTGGACTTACGCAAACCAAAGCACCCTCCTCTCAAGCCTTTTGAATTGATGGTCGAAATACCCGTGAAGTACAATCGCGGCGTTATTGGTGTTTTTCTGTTGCTCATCCTCGTCTCCGCCACATATGGTCAAGCGAATGTCAAAGAAAATATTGACATGTTGAAGATGGCTCCGTATGATGAACCATCGGTTCAATCGATGGTTAATTTTAGCCGTGAGTTCAATTCTGGGCAGTTGGGTATGGTTCTTGTTCAGGCAAACTTGACCGGTGATACATCGATTGAGGTTTCTCAGCAAGACCCTGCTGAAAATTTACGTCAAATTGACACATTGGAAGGCCTCATGAACGATGTTGATGATACAACTGCTGTATCGATTGTATTCTTGATGAAGTCATCTGGAATTGCACCAACTGTCGAGTGTGTGGGGTGCAGTGAATTTGTTCAATCGTTACCACTCATACCGCAAGATGTCAAAGATACGGCCAGTATTTTACTTGACACTTCAGTGACCCAAGACGCCTCGTTTTGGGACTTGCTCACATCACCTGATGCCTATGGGCTGCCGGCTTCCCGACAGAGTGAAGTGTTCTTACTCAACGTCTTTTACTCATCCATTACCGACGAGACGCGTGAGATTTTCATCAGTGAAGATTACGATAGAAGTTTGATTTTGGTCGACATGCCCTATCTACCAGTCGCAGATACTTCATCGAACGTAGCAACCATCAATGACCACACCAAAACATTTGCAGGAACTGAACCCGGTAATTACGCAACCGAATTAACGGGTGTAGCTCCAACGACCATCGAAGTCAACAAGCTCATTGTCGGTTCACAGTGGACCTCATTGGGCTTTGCCGTCATATTAACGCTGTTTACCTTGGCGATTGTGTTCAAGGACATCAAATACTCAATATGGACCACTTCGCCCGTGATTGCTACTGTTGCGCTGCAGTGGTTGGTCATGTGGCGTATGGATGTTGACTTATCGCTGGTAACGGTCATGATCGGGTCGATTCTTGTTGGCGTTGGTGTGGACTTCTCAATTCACATATCCAATCGTATTCGAGAACTTGGAGGTGGAATTGAGGCTATTCGCAGCGCAGCAATAGGTACAGGTATGTCACTTCTCGAGGCTGCAGTCGTCACGAGTTTGGGTATGGTCACAGCATACCAAATCCCTATTGAGGCTATACGCCCGTTCATTACAGTCATTCTAATCTTGCTTTGGGTTGCTGCGGCAAGTGCGTTAATTTTACTGCCGGCTATATTCGTGACACTCGAAAAAGCGGGACTTGGCGCTGTGGGAGGACGGACTTCAAT
>JAKMGM010000135.1 GCA_022424925.1 Candidatus Poseidoniaceae archaeon
CACACCAGGCCACACACTCGGCGGTTGTTGCTTACGTTTGATGGTTGACGGAGGTCCTGACCACCTCTTCGTGGGAGATACTTTGTTCGCTGGTTCAGTTGGCCGAACTGATTTACCCGACACTGGGGGAGATTTTTCCGTATTGGCTCATTCAATTCACACTGAACTCTGGCCATTGGATCCGCAGACAATTGTTTACCCCGGCCACGGACCGTTAACAACAATCGGTCATGAGAAACGTACAAACCCGTTCGTTGGCGATGATGCCGGTTCAGGTGTTTACACAATTGGTAAGTATTCTTGATTAAGCCATCATCGAGGAGAGCGTAGATTGCAACACAGGCAATGCTTCTTCCCATGTCGCTACAATTCCGTAGTCAGCGTGCTGGAAAATAGGCGCATCAGCGTCTTTGTTGATGGCAACGATATATTTTGAGGAGCGCATGCCCGCCAAGTGTTGAATGGCGCCGGAGATTCCAACGGCGATGTACAGGTTTGGATTGACGGTTTTTCCAGTTTGCCCGACCTGCATTGAGTGAGGGATTGCTTCCCACGTATCGACTGCTGCACGGGACGCTCCAACTGCGGCTCCAAGTGTGTCTGCAACGGCTTCGAGGTGGACAAAGTTGTCTGGTGAACCCATTCCTCGACCACCAGAGATAATGATATTTGCTTCAGCCACATCGAGCCTGCTTGAAGCTCGCTCCATGATTTCCATGACAGCAGTTGCGACATCACCTGTCGTATCGACCACTGAAACATCTGCTGAGCCATCACTCGATACAGCATCAAAGACGTTTGGTCGCACAGTAATTGCCGCATCTCCGTCGATGGCAACAGTTTGCATCGCTTTGCCGGAATAAATTGGAGAAGTAAGGTTGTTCCCGTCAATTTTTACGACGTCCTGCACGACAGAAATTCCTCTCCGGGCAGCTATACGGGCGGCGAGGTCTTTGGATTGCGGTGAGGCGGAAGCGATGAGCACACCTGATGGAGCGACTGCATCGAGTGCAGCAGCCCATCCTGCGGCGTCATAGTTGGAAAAAACGTCGGATTTTGCCGCTATGACTCGAGCCGAGCCAGCGTAACTCGCAGCGATGTCTGCAATGCTTGCATCAGTGCAAGGGACGACGACAATGGGTTGCGAGCCAAGTTTCTGTGCAGCGGTAATGAGTTCAGCAGTGGTCGGATGGACGGCGCCTTTGGTTATTTCAGCAAGTACAATAGTTTCAGTCATATTTTCACCTCAGATTACATTTGCTTCATCGCGAAGCAGTTTTGCGACATCTGCAGCAGCAGCGCCGCCTTCATACGATTTCCCGGCAGGTTTTGCTGGGGGCATGGAGTGTGAGACGACGGTTACAGAACTTTGAGGGGCGGCGATGGATTGGACATCGACCTGTGCACGCTTTGCTTGCATAATTCCTTTTACGTTCGGTTTCCGTACCTTGAGATTACCTTTGTCGCACGAGACAACAGCCGGAAGTGGCACTGCGTATCGGGCATTGCCGCCACCAGCAGGCGTAACAACTGAGAGTTGTTCGCCAAATGATACGGCAGTTGAGTTGGATACCGATGCCCATCCGAGGCGCTCAGCCAAACCAGGTCCTGTTGAACCTGCACCGGTGTCTGCGGCGGATTTACCGCAGTAAACTACTGTGGCATTCATGTTTTTGACTGCCTCTGCCAGAACAGATTGGAGGGCGTTGGAGTCAAGTGCTTCATCGCAGTCGATTCGAACAATGTGGTCAACTCCAATCGCCTTAGCGTCTTTCAAAACTTTGTCTGCACCAGCATCGCCAACGGTGATTGCCGTCACTTCGCCACCGTTTGCTTCACGGTGCTGTAGTGCAGTTTCAACAGCGAACTCGTCGTAAGGACTCATCACCTTTTTCACCGCAGACAAGTCGACCCGGTCTCCAGAGAGTACGATTCGAGCATTGGTGTCAGGTACTTGTTTGACGAGGACGATGATGTTGGACATGGCATTAAGACTCCTGTATGGTTTTTCGACTCGCACGAGATTCTTGAACGTTTGCACCTTATTCGGTGGGTCTTCAACGCAGTATTCCGTTTCGAAAGCACACGCAGAGTTGCAGCGTCGCTTCATGTTCACTCGAGCCACAAGGTTTCTTAACCGTCGTAACTCAGGGATGAAATCCATGAGACAGAGAGACCCAACAGAACCTAACGAAGATGAACAAAAGACGCTCGCATCATGGCGACTTTTGTTTGAAAGTCCGAAATATATGGCAGACCTCGACTCGCTCTCAGTGAGCGATGAACCGGTTTTCGGTTTTGAAATTGAGTGGGAAGACATAGAGAAGTTCGGCGACCTAGACGTTGACCTCTCGGAAAGTATTGAGCACACCCTTGCATGTGGGAATCAGGTGTTGAAAGAACAGTTTTCAGTGCGTAACTTGGTAACTCGCCCCGTAATTCGAATCGTAGCCCTTCCTGCAAACAGGCGCTTTGAGATGAGCGATTTGCGAATGCGAGACCGCAATCGACTCCTCAGCTTTGATGCAGTTGTCGTTCGTTCAAGTCCAGCCATTGGTTGGCTGAAAGTGAGTTCTCATCAGTGCAACGATTGTGGGCTGAAGTGGAATATCAATGAACGTCTGGCTCGCCCTCGTGAGAAGGTGAAATACTGTAAGAACTGTTTGGATGCAATCATGCAAGATCAGACATCGAAGAAACCCAAGTCGTACTACAAGGACCCGACCGATGTTTCGATGGTAGCCGAAGAAAACTTTTACGAAGACGTACAGTACCTTGAGGTCATTTCACCGTTGATGACTCGAAACGGTATGGCACTCAATCAAGAATCCTTCCAGGTCGTCGTGTTCGACGAATATGTCGGCCAGTACGGGCGAGGAGATCATCTGACAATGAACGCGATGGTTGCGATAGACCCGCTTGTCAACCGGGACTTTATTCGAGACACTCGTCGTATGGTATATCTCAAGGCTCACAGCATTGAGGAGGGTTTGTCCGATTCAAACGAGGATTCAGTCGATGATACCGTGCTCGAATCACTTCTGACCAAGTGAAGTTACCGCTTCAAGGGTTTCGGGGTTGTCCTCGAAGTGTTCCTGTACTCTTTGTAAGCCTTTACTTACTCCTTCGGCAACGCCAAGTTTTGCATCCAAGGGATGCAGCGTTCCGTCAGCAACAGCATCTTTGAACGAAGCTAGGTCCTTCCACGTGGACGGCTCTCCAAACTTTGGATTCGGCGTCACGACTATTTCTCCCCATTCGGGGAAAACGACATGTTCCGCTAATTCGTACACGGGAGAATGTGGGTCTGCAGGGTCGAGGTAAGCATGCTTTTGCATTTTTTTGCGCAGTTTTTTGTTTTCATCGTGGAGCAGAATGGCACCGGAGGGGTCGGATTTACTCATCTTATGGTCAAAACTTTCCATCCGAACGCCACTCGCTTTGAGCGAGGATAGAATTGGGGTGTGCAAACACGTCGGTTTCTTCCAGTTCCAGCGTGTAGCAACATCCCTCATGAACATGTGAGCTTTGCGTTGGTCCATGCCTCCTAATGCGACATCGATGTTCATCTCAAAAATGTCGCTAGCTTGCATTGCTGGATAGAAAAATTTCGATAAGTCATGGTCGGATGAAGCCTCATCACGCCCCATGATCGTGAATGTCTTTCGCACTTTAGCGAGCGTAGCGCCCTTTGAACTTCGCAGAACTCGTGCCCAGTAATCACCTGAATTCATGATTTCTGACGCCCAGATAAATCGCAATTGTCCAGGACCTTCGCCCTCTTCCGGATGGTCGAGCAAAGCCCGAAAGGTTTCTTCCATGTATCTTGCAGTAGTCTGGATATCTTCCATGACACCGTTGAATTTATCGTTGACCCATGCGTGCCAATCCGCTAAAAATATCAGGACATTGGCTTTGGCATCAAGCATTCGACGGAGTTGCAGTGAGAGAACTTTCCAACCGATGTGTGCCTTACCTGAGGGTTCAAAACCAACATAGCAACGTATGATTCCATCACCAGCCATGCTCGTAGAATCTGCCAAGCAGTTCACTAAATGTTCGATTCCCACGGTCTCTTCGACTTCGCCAACCATGAGTGCTAGGCGCTGTTTTTGTTCGCTGTTTAACTCGAGAATTCTAGGATTGTCCTCAAGAAAGGGTTCGAGTGCTGCATCGACGCCCATACGATCACACGTTCAAATTAAATCGTTGAGTTTTTTGACACGGCCTTCAGATGGTGGGTTACCCGAATCAATCATCTCTTGGAGTTGGTCAATCATTTCGTTCGCCTTGTTGATCGTCTCTTGGTCAATGGATGTACTCATTTCCATCATTTTCCGAGCCATTTTGATAGCCGATTTGGCCTTTGAAAATTTCTTAGAGTCTTCTTTGGCTTTGTCGCCTCGCTGTTTGGGGGAATAACCGGTCACTTCATCGAGGAATGAGGACCATCTTTTCCGCGATTCCATCGCTTTTTCTCGTCCACCTTCGGCTGAGAGAAACGTGTTGAGGTCTTCTCCTTTCATTTGAGCTACATCCATAACCAGTTTTCCATCATCACCAAAATAGCCGGTTATTTCAGTTAAGATTGCAAAAGAACCTGTGAACACACCTTCAGCGTCCACTTGGATATCGTCAAAGTACTGTGTTGCTGTACGTGCTAAACCGGCATTACCGCCAATCTTTTTCTCTAAACCGCGCTTGACTGCGAATCGCTCCATGACTCTGCGAAGCGTCTCTTTGCCATAAGGCTCACCGTTGCAGCCACTGGTATATGCTGCTTCGTCCATCGGAGGGGTTTTTTGATAGTTCTTGATGGGCACATCATGCGTGGATACATATTCTTGGGTTTGGTTCTCACAATCTTGCTGTTACCGGGTGTACCTGCAGAGCCGGAATCAGCAATTGAGCTCACGCTTATAGATTCGTTAGAAGACTATGACATCGGCATTCATGCAGGAAAAGTCTCACCGGATGGTTTGTCAGTCTTGTTGGTCGGGGAAGACGGATTTGCTCACCGTATTTCAGCAACTGATGCTGGCGATCGTTCTAAAGATGTTCAACTGAATACCAATCGGAATGCAGCACTGCATGATTTGGCTTGGCATCCTGGAGGAAAAACAGCGCTTCTCACTGGCGATCTTGGGATGGCGTTACGCTATACTGCGGAGACTCACGGTATCTCGACAGTCAACGGTTCTGGTGCACTCTTGGGGCTGAACATGACCGCAGTAGAATGGAGGGCAGCGGGAGATTTCGCTTATTTTGGTGCTGTCGATGGAAGCCTCTGGAAGTTTTCTGAAGGGTCTGGGATGGTGAAACTTGCGGATACTCAGGACTCGCCGGTCAGCGATATATCCTGTCACAGAAACCAAAACGTGTGCGTTGTGTCGACCCTCAACGACGGCCTTGCTGTTGTTTCTTCTTTCGATCAAGTGACCTTTTTGTCCGGAACAAGTGGAGAAACTTGGATTGGTGTTGATTGTGCAGATCCTACCTTGAACGAATGCGTAGGTTTTGCGAGTGGAAAAAAGACGCAGGCAGTTCGAATTGATATGAATGATCCAAGCCAATCGACAATGAGGTCAATTGGTGAATTGAGTACGTTATCGGGTGATTTCATAGGTGTGTCAAGAGGCCATGATGGCTCTACGCTTGTTCACATGGCTCCATTCTCAATGATTCGCCAACAGCCCTTGATCACTGAAGCATTCGTACAGATTCTACCTGAAGATGCAGTCAGTTGGGATGCAGTGATTTCGGGACGTTCTATCGAGTTCGTATGGGAAAATGAACAACAATCCGGTTTCATTGTTACATCTTTTGGCAACATTGTTTCCTTTGAGAGTATAAGCGATGTGGAAGAATTGGATATGGTCTCACTTATGGTCATTATTGCAGTAACGATATCCGTCCCCGGTGTCGTTGTAGGGCTCATTTACATGAACAGTCCCTATCTTCAGCGTAAGTACCTTGAGATTCGTGGCCTCAAGAAGAAATGATGGCACTCTTCTAAGGTAGAGAGGGTTAGGTTCTTGAAGCCCCGAGTGAACCCCAAACTGAGAGGACAGCATGGAACCTTACGAAGGAGTCGATTTTTACGACATTGAAAGCCTACTTACAGAAGAAGAAATCATGATTCGCGACATGGTTCGGGATTGGGTGGATGAAGAAGTACTTCCCAAAATTGAGGATGCATGCGAAAAAGGTATTTTCCTTGATGAATGGAGGGTTGCACTCGGAGAGATGGGTGTCCTTGGTGCTCCACTGAAAGGCTACGGGTGTCCCGGGCTCTCTTATGTTGCATACGGTCTAATCTGTCAAGAACTAGAACGCGGTGATTCAGGCCTCAGATCTTTTGCTTCTGTGCAAGGTTCTCTTGCCATGTACCCGATTTGGGACTTCGGTTCCGAGGAACAAAAAAACTACTACCTGCCCAAAATGACATCGGGTGAGTGGATTGGTTGTTTCGGCCTAACAGAACCTGATTATGGTTCAAACCCAGGCGACATGATTACGAAAGCTGAAGACATGGGCGACCATTACCTTCTCAACGGAGCAAAAATGTGGATTACCAACGGTACTATTGCCGATGTGGCAGTTGTCTGCGCGAAACTCGACGGTGTTATTCGAGGGTTCATTGTAGAGAAAGATGATGAAGGATTTTCCGCCCCTGAAATGAAAGGTAAGCACTCTTTGAAGGCATCAGTGACCAGCGAATTGGTATTTCAAGATTGTAAGATACCGAAGGACAGAATGCTTCCAAATGTCAAAGGGTTGCGCGGTCCTTTCTCCTGCTTGAACAATGCTCGCTTCGGCATTTCATGGGGTGCTTTAGGGGCAGCAATGTCGTGTTTCCACAGTGCGAAAACCTACGCCCTTTCTCGTATACAATTCGATCACCCGATTGCATCGTACCAACTCGTCCAAAACAAACTAGCTTGGATGCTGCGAGAAATTACCAAAGGCCAACTCTTGGCTTACCACCTCGGTCGCAAGAAAGATGAAGGGACATGGTTCAATGAACAGATTTCATTGGCAAAAATGAACAATGTCGATATTGCATTGGAAATTGCTCGAGTGGCCCGAGACATCCATGGAGCAAACGGGATTTTGGATGAATATCCAGTTATGAGGCACATGGCTAACCTTGAATCCGTGAAAACATACGAAGGCACCCATGATATACACAATCTCATTCTCGGTCGTTACATCACTGGAATACAAGCGTTCACGCGAACTGTTTGAAAGAAATCCTGTTTTTTACGCTGAATTCCTACAATCACGAGTTTATATGCGCAAACTGTGAAACGCGTATGGCCTTGAACTTGAGTTTGAATGACCGTCTGTACGGGTCGTCTCTGGCTTAGGCATGGTTTTAGTAGACTATGC
>JAKMGM010000137.1 GCA_022424925.1 Candidatus Poseidoniaceae archaeon
GTGGGTGACCAAGACTGACTGCGCCACCATGAAGATTAAATCGGTCGTCAGGAATGTTCAGTTCTTGCGCAACTGCACACGATGCTGAGGCAAAAGCCTCATTGTGCTCATAAATATCCACATCTAAGACGTCCAACTGGTTTCGTTGTAACAGCATTTGGACTGCGGGAATGGGCGCGCTCATGACGCGTTCCGGAGCAACCCCACTCGTGCAATAATCGTCGATGTAAGCGATGATGTCCCAGCCTTGTTGCTTAGCATAGTCAGCATTTGCAAGAACAACTGCGCTGGCACCGTCGTTCAAAGTACTCGCATTTCCTGCTGTCACTTGGCCATCTTTTTGAAACACTGGACGCAGTCCAGAAAGTGATTCAACATCGGTGTTCGGACGAACACCTTCATCCTGTGAAACAACTATTGACGCCCCTCTGCGTTGAGGAATTTCGACCGGAAACACCTCCCAATCAAACCAACCTTCGGATTGGGCTTGTGCTGCAAGTCGATGACTGCGGGCCGCAAAAGTATCTGATTGCAGGCGAGTGATTGCGCATTCTTGGGCAACGGTTTCTCCGGTTGTTCCCATGTGGACATCGTTGTAGCCATCCCAAAGACCGTCGTGAATCATTGAGTCAACGAGTGTTGAATCACCCATTTTTGCTCCTTTACGGTGGTTCATCAACAGGTGCGGAGCATTCGACATGCTCTCCATTCCACCAGCGATGATGACATTGTATTCACCTGCACGAATGCTGTTCGCTCCAAGCATTGCGGCTTTGAGAGAACTTCCGCATACCTTGTTGATGGTTACACAAGGCGTCGTAACCGGGAGACCCGCTCCAAGCGCCACCTGGCGAGCTGGGTTTTGACCTGCACCTGCTTGCAAGACCTGTCCAAAGATAACTTCGTCAACTACCCCGTCGGCTGGATGAATGCCTACCCGCTTGCAAACTTCTTCGACGGCGAGCACACCCAAATCAACGGCTTTCATGCTTGAAAATGCGCCCATGAACTTACCGATTGGTGTGCGAGCAACACCACATATTGCGACTTTAGGTTGGCTCATAGCGTTCCGAACACCGTTGTATTCTTCAATGTGCGCGCCTACAAACTTGGTCGTCTTGAGGAGAAGACTTGATGATGAGGAGGTACTGGCCGTTGTATGGCGAAATTCAAGACCGAGTTTAACACCGAACGCGATGCGAACGAAATGCGACATGTCGAAGTCGAAATCGACTTCACACCGAATGCCTTGGCCTCGATTCTTTATCGCCAAGGTGATACCGTCGTTCTCGCATGCTGTACAAAAGAAGCACGACTTCCTGGATGGTTTCCCCGTGATTCGACCAAAGGATGGGTTCATGCGGAGTATTCTCTCCTTCCAGGTTCAACAGATTCACGATTCCGTAGAGAACGACGCGGTGCGAAAGGACGCACCCAAGAGATTGAACGGTTGATTGCACGTTCTCTACGTGCTGCAGTCGATTTGGAAGCACTTGGACCGGTTGCACTCAATGTCGATTGTGACGTACTCAACGCTGACGGCGGCACTCGATGTGCCTCGATTACGGCGGCAAACATCGCGCTACGCTTGGCAGTTCGCCGACTGATTGCTCAAGGGCAATGCTTGCCGCTGGACATGAGACCGAACGAAGACCAGCGCAAATCCGGATGGACACCTCCATCGCTTTCTGAAACCGAGAAAATGAATCATGAAAATGCGGTAATCCCACATGACTTAGCAGCCATTTCTGTAGGCCTTATCGAAGGTGAAGTCTACCTCGATTTGGATTATGTCCTCGATTCGAATGCGGATGTTGACATGAACGTCGTTAAGACTGCAGACGGGAAGTACGTCGAGATTCAAGGCACGGGTGAAGAATCAACGTTCTCCGGTGATGAACTGATTGCTTTGCTTGCTCGTGCAGACGGGGGCATTGATGCTCTGTTTGAAGCGCAAAAGGCCATTCTCGATGGAATTGAATGAACTCCGTGCTGTTTCGCCCAGCGTTCTTTGGCAAAAGCCTTGATATGGCAGGGGTTCTCGCACACCTGCACGGGTCAGTAGCTTAGTTGGGAGAGCGCGGCACTGAAGATGCCGAGGTCGCTGGTTCAAGTCCGGCCTGACCCACCTCAACTCAAACTGCGAGAGCATTCTATGTCGCAAAGTTGTTGAAATCGCTTAATCTTGCTTTTTCCATCGTTGGGTTCATGTGCTATGTCTCGTTGCTCTGCGCATGGGCGAGGCCAATGGCGATTCTCACGAAGATGCCGAGCATCTCGACCATGAAACCAAAGCGAAAAATAAAATCGCCAAGGAATTGATCGAAATACGCAACCGTAGAAGCGGCGATACCAAACAAAACCTGCTGGCAAAGAAAGAAAATTTTGTTCTAGCCGCTGGAATCATTTACACGGTCCTGTACACACTACTCATTTTCGGTATGACATCAGGTTCGTTTGGAAACTCAACAGCCATCGACCACGCAGCATCAAAAACTTTCCTCGATATCGGGGGCGAATGCGATGAAATTACGGACGAACCGTGGATTCTCATATTCCCAAATGAGGACGCAGTACGGTTCTCGATGTACGGCTACAATCTTCCATCGGGCTACGGAGTAGGTACATACACAATAGATTATCTTGAGGACGGCGAACACGAAGTGGAATCTTGGACAAATTCAACCAACAAGTTTGTTCAGCCCCAAGGAGAAGACAATGCCGGCCGGCTGTATCTATCGGCACCGTTCGGGGAACTGGAAGAAGGACATTACCAACTCAACTTCTCGATCACTGTGTATAACCAATCGAACATTACTGGAGCAAGTATCGTTGAAGGCGGTGAAGAAATCTTCAAGACCGTTGAGTTTGAACTTGACATTTCCAAGCAAACCTTTGCCTTCCTCCCGTTTGTTGATTCTGAAAAGAAACATCAAGTCCGGTTGACAGAGACCGGTGCACGGTCATGCTGGGGCGTCCAAGACCTCGGTAACTGGGGATACGTCTTGATTGGGGCCGAACTTGGCGGTGGACGTGAGACCGCCATGCTCGCAGGTGGCGCTGCAGGTATCCCAGCATGGTGGATGGCCTTTTCTTCACTGTCCTTATCTGCCATATCACTGCTGATCATTTATCCACTGATGTACAAGGTGTATCACCAAGACAGTGATGATATCCTTTCAAGGAACCACATTACACATTTGGTTGAAGATTCGATTATCAAAACGGCCCATCGACTGAACATCGACATCGATTGGGAGTTGTACAAAATTGAACCCAGAGACCTGTCGATAGACATCATGGTTCCGTACAAAAACACGGAGTCCACTCTTTCCGACAGCAAAGATGTGCGTGCCGAAGTACTCCGTGAGGTACTCGATGAATTTGCTATATTCCGTGTGTTCAAGCCGGTTCAGTTAACCGTACGCACCATTGGAGTCAACCAAGCAATTGATTTTGAATCCGGCGTAGGCATCGGGACTTCGGCAGAAGACGAAGATGATGAAGAAGAGCAAAACTATGCAGACTTCTTTTCCGAACTCCACACGCTCTCTCGAGTCGAAGACGAAGTGCGAGAAAGTCTGGAGTTGTTCTTTGCACGCCGGCCAGATTTGAAAATGGAAGCCGCTGTTGTCACCAGTGATGACCGGGTCATTTTCGTCTCCGTTATTTACCGGCCGACGCAACGATTTGCGTTCTTCAGATTTAAGAAAACGCGTGACGAAGTTCAAACCGAGTTGCATCACTTTATTTCAAACAGAAACGCAGACTTGTTAGGCTCACAGGAACTTATTGTCAAAGGGCGTAACCAAATTTCAACATTATCGGATCGTGCTGGTGCTGGTCGAGTCGAGCGCGACATGAAGAACGACCAGAGAATCGTTGCAGTGGCAAAACAAGACGGTTTTGGTGGTAAAATGCTCCAGACGAAACTGCTTGGTGATACGCTGTCTACTGTTGAATACATGGCCAATGAAAAGCGTGAAATGATCAACAAGTGGGGATTCTGGGGGTTAATCGTCTTCGTATGGATTCCATTCATGGCGTCTGGAGTCTTGGTTGGAGCTATGCTCGGTTTACTTTCGAGAATGAACTTCACGCGTGTTCTATCGGCGACGATTATCGGTGGTTCAATCGCATCGGTTACGTGGGCATACACCGCTGAAGGCATCGTGAAATTCATGCACCAATACAAACTTGAAGCGGTCATTCCTTTGATTATCATCGTCTTTGTTGGTGCTGCATTCCTGCACATTCGTTCGACCAAGATGCGTCGCCAAACTGAGTTGTTCGAAGACACGCTGCTGGACAACTTCCATGCAAATATCCAAGCCAAATATGGCGACCTTTGAGCGGGTGAAGTTGTGGATTTGACCCAGCATTTCAACGGACATACAGGCCATGTCGGCGACCATGCAATCATCGGTATCGTGACAGTCAGCGATCGAGCAAGTTCGGGTACATACAACGACGAAGGTGGCCCAGCGATTTTATCCTTCATCAAGGAAGGGATAGCAAGCCCAACAACGGTGCATTATCGATGCGTACCGGATGAACAAAGCATCATTGAAGCGGCTTTAATCGAATTGTGTGATGATATTGGATGCCATGTCGTAGTAACAACCGGAGGCACAGGTCCTGCACTTCGAGATGTCACCCCAGAGGCTACAGCACGTGTGTGTGACAAATTGCTTCCTGGTTTTGGTGAGCAGATGCGAGCAATATCTCTTCGCTATGTTCCAACGGCAATCCTCTCACGACAACTCGGAGGAATACGTGGGAAATCACTGTTGTTCAACTTGCCCGGAAGACCAAAATCCATTCGTGAGACCATCGACGAAATTTGGAAAGCAGTACCCTATTGCGTCGACCTCATCGACGGACCGTACATCGATACTGTGGACAACGTGTGCAAAGCGTTCCGTCCAAAATCCGCCCTTCGCAGATAACCTACAAACGAGAGAGTTCATTGAGTGCTTTCGCTCAAACACCGCTATGCAGAGAGAAGATATGAGCGGTAACATGCTCATTATGGGAGCAACCGTTGTGTTACCACACGCTACGAAACTGGCAGATGTTCGAGCCGTTGGTGGCGTTATATCAGATATATCCGAACCTGGAACACTTGAACACAGCGATGATGAACTGCTGATTGACGGTTCAGGATTGCATCTCCTTCCCGGGGCAATTGACCCTCAAGTTCACTTCAGAGACCCCGGTCAACCTGAAAAAGAAGACCTCGGCAGTGGGTCCGCAGCCGCTGTAAGCGGTGGAGTGACTTCCTTTCTCGATATGCCGAATAACAAGCCGTCCGTTGTCGACATGACTGGGATGCAGAAGAAATTGGATACTGCAGCAGCAAAATGTGTCAATAACTACGGCTTTTTCATTGGAGCAACGCCGAACAATGTCGAAAAATTGCAAGAAGCAGTCGGAACCCCAGAAGCACCTCTTGCCATACCAGGCATATGTGGCATCAAAATTTTCATGGGCTCATCAACCGGCACACTGCTTGTCAATGAACGAGAAGCACTTGATACTATTTTTTCCCAAACTGCAGGACTTATTGCAGTTCACGCTGAGGATGAAAAGAGGTTGAATGAACGCTTCCCAGCGTATGAAGCACGTACCGATATCGCAGCACACGCGGAATGGCGGGATGATGTCACTGCATTACTGGCAACCCAGTTAGCCGTTGAATTAGCGCAAACCTATGGCCATCGCCTCCATATTCTCCATCTCACTTCTGGAATAGAAGCCGACTGGCTCAACGGAAAAACATCGCTTCCTTCAGAACAAAAGGAGGGCGCAATCATCACCACTGAAACGCTTCCACAGCATCTCACATTCACAGACAAAGATGTCATTGAACAAGGGACACGATTACAGATGAACCCGCCTATCCGTTATCAATCGGATAAAGACACCTTGTGGAAGCGACTGTTGGACGGAACTGTTCAATGCATGGCAACTGACCATGCACCGCATACGCTGGAAGCGAAACAACTTGGTTTTCCAAGCGCCCCAAGCGGTATGCCAGGTGTTGAGACATCGCTTGCCGTTATGTTGACGCATGCAAAAGCCGGAAAATGTACGCTTGAACAAGTCGTTCAGTGGATGTCGACCAATGTAGCAGACTGTTACAACATGATTGGTAAAGGACGAATCGATATTGGAGCAGATGCTGATTTTGTACTGGTCGACCTGGAAAACGAGCATGAAGTAACCGATGAAAACAGTTGGACACGTGTCGGTTGGAATCCATTCCGAGGTCGAGCGTTAACCGGATGGGCAAGAATGACAATCGTTGCCGGAATCCCTGTGTTTGAACGGACTGAAAAAACTGGACAGAAGGGCCAGATCCTTGTAGAACCTGGCTCAGTGGGTACTCCAATCCTCATGGGGCCATGGAAATAATCCTACTTTATGCGCTAATTTCAAGCATTTTGCGGCAACATTATACACTCAACTGTACAATCCGTTTTTAGGGATAGACTGTGAGTTGGCTCGAAGAAAATATTGGCGAAGGATACCAGCAGGTTGTAATCGGATTTAGCGTGTTCATTATTGGAGCACTGCTTGGATGGATGGAAGCAGCTGACAGCGTGATGTCAGCATCAGACGTCTACATGCCAGCGGTCGTCATGCTTTCGGGCGCAATGGTCACCATGCTTGGATTGTCCTTTGGAACCGATAATGAGGATGACAGAACAGATGACTTGATGAATGCGATTCAAGAACTAACCGATCGCATGAACGCAATGCTCGGCTCCGAAGAAGAGTGATGTTCACAGTCCGTATAAGGAACCGTACTTTTCTTCGACATATCGGAGAAACGGTTCAGGTGAAGGCGGTGAACCGGTGGCTGATTCAATGAGTTCAGCTGGCGACATCTTACTTCCTTGTTCGTGAATGCGCGGGCGCAACCATTGCAAGAGACTCGACCAGTCGCCAGAAGATACAAGAGTGTCAATATCTCCAAGTTCACGCTCCATCGCCTCGAGTAATTGGGCAGCGTAGAGGTTGCCTAATGTGTACGTTGGGAAATATCCGAATGCTCCCATGGACCAGTGAATATCTTGCAGACATCCCATGGTGTCATTCGGCACTTTGACATCAAACCACTCTTCAAACATGGCGTTCCAGGTGGCAGGTAGTTCAGAGACCGGCAAGTTTTCATTGAATATTTTCTTCTCAATTTCATACCGAAGCATTACGTGCAGGTTGTAGGTGACTTCATCGGCTTCGACACGAATGAACCCTTTCGAAACTGTGTTTGCAATCCTGTTCAGTTCATCAGGTGTCCAGTTCGGAGCGTCTGGAAATTGTTCACGAAACCAAGGAAGAGCAATGTCCCAAAACGCCGTAGTTCGTCCAATTTGATTTTCCCAAAACCGGCTTTGAGATTCATGAACGCCGAGCGAGACTGCATCGCCACGAGGCGTTAGCGAGTGGGTACGAGACAAGCCTTGTTCATACAGTGCATGTCCAGTTTCATGCATGACTGCATACAGGCAAGAAAACGGGTCTTTTTCATCGAAGCGAGTGGTGAATCGTGTATCGCCTGGCCAAAGACCGGCCGAAAACGGATGGGTTGATGCATCCATACGTCCTGCTTCAAAATCAAAGCCCATTGCTTTGGAAACCTTGAGGCAAAATTCCGTCTGTCCATCAATGGAAAAACGCATTTCTTCCGGAAGTGTTGGGTCTGGCCGTGTTTTTTGTGCTTCAGTGATTTTTTGCAAAAGTGGAACCAGTCGAGAACGTAGGCCTGCAAACAGTGGATCATAGTCTGATACTTTCATCCCTACTTCGTACTCATCCAACAAAACATCGTACGGATTCGATTCCCCTCCATAGAATGCAATCTTCTTTTTTGTCATCTCGATGAGAGATTCAAGTTGTGGTAAAAAAGATTGAAAATCTGAGTTCTGTCGTGCTTTTTGCCATGAAATCAACGCTTCGGACTTGGCCTTCGCAAATGCAGCCACGAACGCTGACGGTAACTGTACCGCCTTGTCATATGCGCGACGAATTTCTCG
>JAKMGM010000026.1 GCA_022424925.1 Candidatus Poseidoniaceae archaeon
CTACTACACCATGCTTTCACCCGACTTGAGCACTGGCGCAGTCATCACCAATTTTGATGACACGCTGCTAACGCCGATTATCGGACACAAAGGCCACCCAGACGTGGTTGTTGACGCAAACGACTACGTTCAAATTGCTTGGGACGATACTCGAGGCGGTAAGGTCGAACTCAGCTTTGTTGTCGATACTTCTGGTTCGATGTATTCCGAATGGGCCGACATTTGCACCGTTGTCTATGGCGGAAACTTCGCATCGGGCGGATACTTCCAAGGCATCAAACCGATGCTCGAAACTGCAAACATGACGGTCTACGAGACCATTTACGGTCTTGGAAACACACTACCCGGTGCTGCCAACTCAGGCAACTGCGCTGGTAAGAACCAAAACGCTGGCCCAAGGGCTACTCCACTGGGACAAACCCCTGGTGATGATTCAGGCGGCATTCGAAAACTTCCGGGAACGGTCTACAACGGCAACACATATTCTGGCTACTCCGGTGAAGATTGGGGTCCAGGTTCAAACTGGGCTTGCCTCTCTTGGAAAGACGCACAAGGCAACGTTCCTGGAAACCCTCCGACACAGGACGATCACCGATGGAACCCAAATGCAACAAAGATTGTCATTCCAGTCTCCGATGAAGGTCCAAAAGACGGCGATCCATCGCAACAAGCAGATGACCTCACTTCTATCGAAGAGGCTCACGACAACTGCATCAACGCAGGCGTCATCCCGGTCGGTCTTTACGGCCAATCCTATGGTGGAGCAGGTAACATCCAATCTCACTTCATGGACCTTGTACAATGCCCCAACAGTATCGTTTCAACACAGACACGAAACTGTCCAGGTAACACGCTACGAAGCTCAGACGCAGGTGGACAAGCCTACGAATTCCCATCCGGAACCAGCGGAAACAACGCTATGGCTCTTCTCGTCGAAGCAATGGTCTACATCTCAACCAACAACTCCCGTGAAATCTACATGTCGGTTCTCGACCCCTACGGCAAAATGAACAACGACCCTACCTGGACACCAGGTGCTCCAGGACACTCGGTAGTTAACGGCGGATATGTCGAAGACACCGGCCCAGGCGCAGACGGACATCTCGTGGTTGTCAACGACACACGTGTCACCATTGACGATGCTTACTCGTTCCACCCTTCAATCGGTGTCGACATGCAAGGCAACACACACATTGCTTGGATGGACGGTCGTAATTATGGATTTGAGAAAGGCGTCAACTACGAGGTGTTCTACACCAAACTCCGCCTCCAAGGTGCTGGTGTTTGGGACGGGGCTGATGAAGGTCTGTCCACCTACGCCATCAAGAAGATTCAAGACACACCGATTTCCAATGTTGAAGGAAACGGTGGAATACCAGGCAACCGACCGTTCGGTGGCAACTCCGTATTCCCAGCTCTTCTCACCGATGACCAAAACAACGTTCACATCGCTTGGGTTGACTCTGGAAACGCTACCGCTGATGAAGAAATCATCTACACTCGACTGAATTCAACCGACCGCACAGGCGATGGTATCACTGCGCTTGACCCTTGGGAAAATGTACCAGTCTCCTCGTGGGCAAGTAACAAACTTGGCCCGAATTCTGGTAGCCAACCGAGTATAGGTATGCCGCCAGCGTTCTCGAATGACCTCGGTAGTGGGGCGCACATTGCCTGGTCAGACACCAATAAGTGCAGCGAGGAAGCGAACAACAATCGATTTACGATTTGTTACTCACACGTACTCACTGGCCAAGTCGATGTCGAGTTCCAACCTGGTGAAACATTTTATCACGTAATTGAACCCGGACAACAGACCATCTACAACATGTCGATGAACAACTCGACACCAGGTCCGAAAGACCTCGTAGCCGACACTTACGGTCTCGAGATTTCCGGCGTTCCACAAAACTGGACGGCAACACTGTTCTTCGCTGATAACCACACGTCAATTCTGCCTGAAACCGCCATTTATCTCGAAGGCGGTGAAGACATTCGTTTCTACATGCGTGTTCGCGCACCTTCAGTGTACCAAGCGGATGCTGACCAGATTGCCGACATATCAGTAACGGCGAAGTCGTACAAGGACCCTGCAATTCAATCGGACCTCGTCACTCGAACGCTTATGGACGTTGTACACGGCATAAATCTGGACACTTCACACAGCATGGCCGACGTGGAACAGGGTCAAACAGCGATTTTCTCAATCACCATTACCAACACTGGTAACGTGAACGACGAATTCATCTTTTGGGACCCATATACCCTCGAGGGCCGTCAAGAATGGCTGCTTCAATTTGGCTGGACAGTTAACTTCCCGACCAGTGTAGAGTTGGATCCCGGACAATCGGTGACGAAGAATTTGGAAGTCTTTGTCCCAACATCAGAAGACCCCGGCGCCTTTGTGATTTATCTCAAGGGCTGGTCAGCAGGTGAGCCAATCAAGTCGATTGAAAAGGGAACTTACGACGTGCTTGAACTCGGTGTTTTCGTTTCGATTCGTTCGACTGGAAACATCGTCATGGAACTTTTCGATACCAGCGAGTATGTAGATCCGGGCGAATGTGCAACATACCCAGTTGACGTAACCAAGAACTTCGATTCTGGAAAATTAGTCTTTGTAACTCCGGGTGCTCCTGCAGCGAAGCCAGACACCATCTCGATGGATGCATGGAGAGAAGACAATTGGGTACTCAATGTTGACTTCTCCAACGCACCGGGCGGAAATTCCGTCGATCTCAGTGAACCTCGAGACTGGAACATTCCACCAGGAGCTGAATTTGTCACGTACGAGGTGAGTGTTGAGGTCTGCGCACCTACGAAGGCGTCGGCAGGTCTTGGCCCAGCAGTGATTATCAAGGCATATTTGGATGGCTATCCACGCATTTCAGCATCGAAGATTCTGTCGACGAATGTCAACCACGTATACCAGTTGACTGCAAGTGCAGATATCGCTGACGAAGACATGATTACTCTGGATGGGCAAGAAGTTCTTCCAGTGAATCCAGGTCAGCAAGTCGTTCTACCGACCACGGTCACCAACCTTGGTAACGGCCCTGACCGTTTCGATTACCGACTCGCTCGAGTGACTGACCCTGCAGGCGTCGACGTCATTTGGGACATCGAAGTGCCGCGGGACAGTCTTGATGAACTTTCAAGAGATACCAATCAACTGTTCGATGTAACCATGAACGTTCCAGACCAGGTTGAGGCCGGTGTTTACACCGTGGTGTTCCAGACCTTCTCTGAAGAGTCCTACCCTGATGCGAGCGGTCGATTGACTCGTCTTCGATTCACGCAAGCCATGCCAGTGTATGTTCAAGAATTCTACGACATGCAGATCAGCATGGATTCAACTGTCGACAACGCCGTGAAGACCTCGGCACCCGGAAGGATTGTCAGTTTCGCCCTGAACATCACCAACAACGGCAACGTACAAGATTGGCCAACGCTCAACAACCACACGACCAACGTCGACGGCGACACTCAAATCATGAAGGAATTACCCGGAATGGGTTCGTTGTCAGAGTGGTCAGTTGAATGGCGACTTGTGAAGCAAATCGGAACCGACTTGACCACAGAAGAGGCGTGTGAAACGGTTGCTTCAGTCGAAAGCCTGAACGGCGATGAAGACGCAGCAATTGACCCAACCGTGGCCTTTGCCGATCTATCAGATCGCTGCGTATATCTCGAATCGGAAGATAGATACTTCATGCCGATGATGGAAGCGTACACAACCTTGCCTGTTGTTGCAATTGTGAACATTGACCCGTCAGCAGAATTACGAACCCGTCCGATTGGATTGAAGGTCGTCTCCAAGATGGGCAACATGCTCGAAGGTGGAGACCATGATGACTCGCCATCGTGGGCTGCTGAAAGCCTCGATACAAACGAGTTCATCGTGACATTGCGATTGCGGGCCCCGAACTTGGTTATTTCCGAAGTGAGTGTTTCAGATGACACAGCCGATGTCGATTCAACCATCCCAATTCGTGTTGTTCTCCAAAACGATGGTAACACGCATGCGACAGATATCGAAATCGTTCTTTGTGAATACAAGGATGCTTCCGATCAGGACACGATTAACGACATCAAGAAGAACGGGTGTGACGACGAGAGTATTGTGATGCGACAAGTCATCGGCGCACTTCTTGCACCGGATGACACAGAAGATTACAAGGAAATCGAATTGGTTCTCCTGTATCCTGTCTCTGCTGGAAGTCACGGTGTGTATGTTGTCGTTGACCCATTGAACGAAATCGTTGAGTCAACAGAAAATGACAACGTCAAGGCTGTTGAACAAGAGCTCAAATCTTCAGGCGGTATTCTCGATGTGGCTGGTGAAGTGGTCGGTAAGACTGCATTGCCATTTGCTGTTATACTGCTTACCATTGCGTTGTTCGGCGTCGTGTTCCTCGTTGGACGCGGACGCCGACAAGATGTCTTGGACCGTAAGGCTGAGCAATCTTCACTTGTGTCTGTTTTGGCAGGCGCTGAAGACTGATATCGATACAGATAATGACGGTTTCACTTCTTCCCTTGTGGAAGAGAGCCGAGCCAGAACCGAAGGTTTGAGTTGTTGGGAACAGCAACGATTTGCCCCGCTCTGTCGGCGAGTTGACGTTCAAGCCTGTTCCTCACTTCATCGAGCAATGTGGCCATCTCTGTTTGTCCAAGTTGAAGTTCTCGTCGTAAATCGGCTAGGTCGAGTTTACGCTCCGGCGTTTCGATGAGACTGTGGACCATTGTTCGTTGCTCATAGACATCAAAATCCGACTCGACTCCTGCTGAAACCCGGTTACGAATGTGCTGGTGCAGTGCGATGACTGCGTCACGCTGTGCATCAATTCCTTCAAGAATTTCATTGAGGTGTTGAATGTGCGCCATACCTTCTCCAACTGATATTTTCTTACGTCCACTCACCGATCGTACGACGTTTTCGGTCGAACTCGGTAGACGATTGGAAAGTCGCATTGGGCCACCAGGAGGCAGTTTGCGTTGTTCGCATTGAAACAAATCTGGACCCAGGTCGATACGTAACGAGAGTGCTTGTTGTACACTGTACAACGACCTGGGCGGCCCACCTTTCACGCTGTCCACTTTGTTCTTGGTAACAAATCCATCTCGCTCGAGCAGTTTCAAATGCTTCTTGATGGCTTGATGGCTAACATCCAGTAATTTGGCCAATTGCATTGGGTAGTGCGGTTCTCGAACGAGGCGTTCAAGAATCCGCCTGCGTAGTTTGTTTTGTAGAAGGGTTAGGGCTATGTCTATGTCGACCACACTGCTCAACTCATGGTTACCTAGACACCCTCATGATTTGAATGCGTCGCTGTTCTATGCCAGTGGGGATGTCTTGAATCGTTGAGACGACCATGCCCTGTTAGCGTTGAAACCGTGCAATTGTCTTCTTGATGCCGCTGCTTCCGAGCGCAGCATAGCCTCCTAGCAATACTGCGAAAAGGATGTAGAGGGTAGCAGATACCTCAAGGGTCGCTTGATACGACCATTCAACTTCAAACTGTTGTAGTGTTTGTGAATCATCGCCTCCGGCAACAAATCGGTATTCCCCGCTCGTTGCTTTCCATACGAATTCATTTCCGGAGGCTTCTCCACCGGCAACGAGATTGATACTCTGTTTACCGCATTCATAGTACGTTTCTTTCAGCTCACATTTCCCAGCTTCCGACGCTTCCGCTATTCCAATCCATGCACCCTGCTTTTGCCATGCTACTGCGACTTCTACATTTAGGGCATCAATGGCTTTAGGCAACGAAAGTATGTCTTGCGACATTCCCCAGTAACATGTGACTTGATCCTCTTGTACAAAGGGTATGCCTTCCTCTACATCGCAAGGTGGCAGCATGGCTACTTCTGTTGCACCGTCTTCAACGGTGGGCGGGGGTAAGAGCGCTGGAGCAGCAAGAAGTAAGACGGATGCGATTCCCGCAACCCACCGGAACAGTGATTCGTTCATGTCCAAGCCTCACATTTCGTCCCATTCAGCCCAGTCCTTTGAATCGGTTTTCGTCTCAGGTTTGGGCGATTGTTTCCGAGTTGGAGTTGTAGCCTTTGTCGCAGTACCTGCATCGCCTCCCATGTCCCAAACTGAGATTTGTTCTGTGTTCGCTTTCTTCACCTCGGCTCGAGGCTGTTTTTTGGGCGTCACAGCATCGGCTAATGGGTCTTCGACAGGGCGCGACATTTCTT
>JAKMGM010000052.1 GCA_022424925.1 Candidatus Poseidoniaceae archaeon
CCGCAGTATCTAATCATCGAACAATATCAAACCAAATCGGGAAGTGGTCCGACACATCACTGTCAGTGAAAGACCTGTCAACACCAGAAGTCCCAACAAGACGTCCGTCGAGGTCACCGTTTGTCACAATTCGATCGTAAGCACAATAACTGTCCGAGACAGTTGTATCGATGTTGTTTTCGATGAGCCATGTGTAGTTTGAATGCGCGAGTGGCGAGTTGGATAAGGCATTGGAAGATACATAGGAACAGGCTGCATTGAAGTCACCCAATATGACGATTTCTTCTTCATCCGAATTGTTTTCAAGATAGGATTGAACAACAGAATGCAGTGCATTAATTTCTTCGATGGTTTCGTCTCCAGGCTTCGTGTGAATCGTTACCAAACTCAAATCGAAACCGGTGCCCGAGCCGTTCGCATCGAGGAGTTCAAATTGACCGATGAAAGGCTCACGTTGGAACGAATCCGCTGCGCTGTCGTTATGAAGCGTACCGTTGCCCATGGCTCGAAAAACAGAGGTGTTGTAGTAGAATGCGTACTGCTCTTGAGATGAACGGTCGTCTTCTTGCAAACCGCTTCTAGGGCTGAGAAGCATGCCCCAAGGCGTTGAGGCGTTTGCGTTCAGGGCGTCAAGGAAATCATAGGGTACTGTCTCATCGATATCTTTGATTTCTTGAACGGCCACTAAATCATACGACAGAACAACATCAACCAGAACATCGACTACAGCAGGTTTGCTCATCTTGGTTTCGCCGAACACCTTGATGTTGAACGAGGCGATTCGAGCGACATCACTGCGGTTGAGTTCTGGGGCACGAGCATCATTGGTCGTGGAGGAGTTTTCAATGTAAACCGTCGTGATTTCACCTTCACTTGGCACTTCGACATAGACAACATCCGCATCATCGGTCAACAACGATTGCAGTGCAATGGGTGCGAGAATGAGGATGGCTGCAAGGCTCAAGCCTTGCAAGTACCCATCGTAGTCACCCATGTTTTGACGTGAGCGGATGCTGTTATGAAAGTAACAGTTCAAAAAAGCGCTACGCATAGGTTCTTGACGCGTATGAACTGCGACGGTGCATGAACGGCGAAGTCGATGCTGAACAAGCCCGTAAAATTCTCGATATGTTGACCGCTGGTGGCGCAATGGATGATATCAACACACCACTTGCACTGCGACTCATACCTTTGGCACGTGAACTTGAAGACCACGAACTCTCAGAAAAGTTGCTGCACCATGCCAAAGATAACGCTGAGGATGAAATCGAACAGGGATGGGCTGATTTTGAAGGGCACAAATACGAAACTGCAGAAGTCGATGTCTTTGCTGAACTGGCGGTCAAAGCAGAAGTTATCGAAGGCGGTACGGCCTTGGCAGCTGCTGTATCCCATCATGTGGCACTTCTCCACTTGGGCGTCAAAGAGTACGAAGAAGCGAAAACATTCGCTAACCGTTCTCTTCGCCTTCGAGAAGCCATTCAAGACGATTCTGGAATCTCGTACGGCCTTGCTCTGCTTGAGACATGTGCGAAGAGAATGAACGACCACGATACCGCAATCGTTCACGGTACTCGTAGAATTGAATTAGCGATGAAGATGAAAGACGAAGAGGCCCAAGTCGAAGCCATGGCCGACTTGGCACACTCACAAGCAACGATTGGCAATTTTGCTGCTGCCAAAGATTTGTATGAACAGTCGCTCGAACTTGCCGCTGAACTCGAAGACCTATCCGGTCAGTTGGTCGCTCGATGGGGGCTTGCCGATATCGCTGAGATTTCGGAAGACTATGAGACGGCAATGCTGCAGTTATCGGATTGCCTGCATACCTTCATCAACGCAGGATTGCCAACCCCTATAGCTGTACGTCAGCGAATTGAAGACCTTGCTGATTTCAACAACTCCAATTCGACCACCAAATCGTGAAGCAAGCCAAAGGATTTCGCCACACTCGTTATGATGTGGATTCGACTGGGAGGAATGGTGCCACCCATGGAGCATGACATTTTTTTCTCAATCAGTCAAACTCCCGACTCGGCAGGGTTCATTCCCACAGAGCAAGCCATGTTCGAAAATTACTTTCAGCAACTCAAAGTTGCTGACTCGTTGGGGTTTGGTGTTGGATGGATTGCTCAGGCACACCTATCAACAGAGACACAGCAATCGAATTCTCAGCCTGTTGTACCGCACTGGAAAGGTGAAGTTGGACTGTGCACCGATTTCCCGCAACTGGCGATGGAATCGTTCCGCCAGACACGTAACATCGAAATTGGGAGCGCAGTCATCTCTATTCTGGCGTCGGGCGGCCCTATTGCCCAAGCGGAACGAATTGCAAACACACTCCAACTGCACGGCCTAAACGCCGATGAACACAGAAAACTGCATATCGGTTTTTCCGCAGGCCGATTTGAATTCATGGCTCGCCCCTATGGAATCGTGCCACGAAATTCGATTGAGGAAGCAGCCTGGCCAGCGCTGCGTGGTCAGATTTTCATGGAAGCCAGTGACGTGTTTTTGAGACTCCTTCGAGGTGATGTTGTCAACTCAGACTCGACGTACCGTACCGCACTCACCCGTACACATTTTCGCAGCGATGAAGATTGGGAGAAAGTTCAATCTGCTGCAGTTGAATTCTTAGGTCTCAGCGAAGCCCCAGACATCGTAGAAATACCGAAAAGATATGTCTTTGAAGACATACGTATTGTCCCGAAAACATTCCGCCGGGAGTTGTTGCAGTTGGTTGCAGGTACACACGATGCAAATGCACAGGCGTTTTTGAATACCATTTCTCCCGTGAAGGTGTTTAACCTCTCCATCACAAAACCCGAAGTCATCGATGCAACCCATCAACGCATGCGTAAAGCATACCACGCCGATGGCGGTGAATGGAGGAGAAGCGATATGCCCCGAACCTCTTTTGTATTCCTCAATGCCGAAGAGGGACTCTCTGCTGAAGAACAAAGTGTAGCGGCACATAACGAGGCAAAAGCTGCTTTAGGCGCATATTGGAGCGCACTTGAGGGAACCATCGACCCTTCAAAGGTCGAAAATGCGGCGCAAAATGCACTCATCGGAAACGTTGAGGAAATTGCTCAACAAATTGTTGAACGCTTCCACCCTGAAGACCGCATTATGGCATGGTTTGATTTCTTCAATCACGATTCAGAGCGTGTGTGCCGTGACATGACTGCTTACATGAAGCATGTCGTACCGCAAGTCGAAGCGATGCTAAACGGAGCGTGAAACCTTGAGCATAGAACACGAGACGCCTTCCGCTGTAGAACCCGGGAAACCCGGAAGTTCGCTCTACCCAGATTCGCCTCTCGGCGAACGGGTGGAAGGGATTCCAACGGGCCGCGAAGTCGCATGGGAGCCGCTCGTCGATTATCGTCGAAACGGTGTTTCGGAGACAACCATTCACGGGGCCATCGCATGGTCTCACGGTGACGAAGTGATACACTCCTTTGGGGGCAATGTTCTGTGTTATGGGCGATCGATGATGAAACCGTTCATGCTCAAAGCCTTCACGGAAGAACTTGAAGATACAACATGGGAACAGAAAGCCATTGCAGTCGCATCTCACAACGGTGATACTGAACACGTTGCTGCCGCTCAATCTCTACTTTCAGAGGAAGAATGGCCTCTGATGCTCACGCCTTTGGATGTACCACTGATTCAATTTGGCCGCCAAGTCCGACGTCCGCGACGTTGGTTTCACACCTGTTCTGGCGAGCATGCTGCAATCCTACTTGGATGTCGAAAAAAAGGATGGAATCGCGCTGGTTACACCCTCCCAACGCACGAAGTGTTCGATGCATACATGGTCGAATTGAGGAAGTATCTTGGCCCAGATTGGAAGCCGCTACGAATCGCCAAGGATGGCTGTGGGCTGCCAACCGTTTCGAATACAGTTGCAGAATTAGCTCAAATCTATGCTGGACTGGTTCGCGACAAAGACAACGACTGGATTTGGGAAGCGATGGTTCGCCATCCAGACCTTGTCGGCGGGTTCAATCGACTTGATTCTACAGTCCTCAAAGCAGGAGAAGGAAAAGTCATCGCCAAGGAAGGAGCGGACGGACTGCTTGGCCTTGCTATTGAACATCCAGACTATCCGAAGGGTCTTGGAATCGTCGTGAAAATTGCGCATGGTTGGAATTCCCAAGCCGTCTGGTATGTCGCTCGAGCCGTCTTAGGGGTTCTCGGCATTAACCTACGAAATCCATATCCATTGCACCGACAAAAAGCCTTCATCGTACCGGGAATTGTACCTGAGCACTACTTGCCGCAACTCGAAAAACTGCCAACTTGGGACGAGTGGGACCCCGACCAAGACCGATGGTTGTACGATGTGGAGTTGTGAGCATGTTGGACATCAAGAACTACATCGGTGGTGAATTTCGGCCCTCAACTGATGGAGCTACATTGGAAGATTTCAACCCTGCAACAGCAGAATGCATCGCCAACATACCGCGCTCAAAAGCATCCGATGTCGATTTAGCCGTCGTTGCCGCTCACTCAGCGCAAGCGGAATGGGGTGCACGCACGCTAGCTGAACGCGCAGATTGGTTGGTTCGAATTGCTGACGCACTTGAGGCAAAACACGAGCATATCGCTCAAACCGAATCAATGGATACGGGCAAACCGATTTCGCTTGCACGGCGAGTTGATGCCTCTCGTTCAGTCCGTAACTTTCGTTTTTTTGCTGAATTTGGCCGTGAACAAAGCGATGTAACTTTCGAAATGGACGACGCCATGAATTATGTTCACCGCTCTCCGGTAGGAACTGTCGGCCTCATCACACCGTGGAATCTTCCGCTCTATCTGCTCACATGGAAGGTCGCTCCAGCGCTGCTAATGGGCAACACTGTTGTTGCAAAACCGAGCGAGATAACACCGCTTACGGCGAATATCCTCGCTGAAACGCTTGATGAGATTGGGCTACCTGCGGGAGTATTCAACGTGGTTCATGGACTGGGACCTGAAGTGGGTCAAGCCATTCTTGAAGCACCGGGTATCAAGGGAATATCCTTCACCGGAGGAACATCGACCGGTAGGATTGTGGCGAAGACTGCTGCACCAATGTTCAAGAAATTATCCTTGGAACTCGGGGGTAAAAATGCCACCATCATACTCAAAGACGCAGACCTTGAAGCGGCAGTAAACGGTGCAGTTCGTGCTGCGTTCACCAATTCAGGGCAGGTCTGTCTCTGCGGTTCACGAATCTTGGTTGACGCGTCGATTGCAGAGGAATTCACGCAGTTGTTCGTCGCTGAAGTTGAACGCATCAACATTGGTAACCCTGCTGATGCGGATACAGTCATGGGCTCAGTGATATCACCAGAACACCTTGAGAAGGTGGAATCATACATCAAACTCGGCATCGATGAAGGAGGCATTGTACTCACAGGTGGGACGAGGGAAATGACTGGATACCATGGGCCGGATGGTGTTGGAGCCTTCTTGCGCCCCACCGTTTTCTCAGGCCTCGATTATACCTCTCGGTGCGCAACTGAGGAGATTTTTGGACCAATGGTGACCCTTCACACCTTTGACAACGAGGATGAAGCCATTCACATGGCGAACCACTCTGAATACGGACTTGCCGGCTCAATCTGGACTACCGACCTTGAACGTGGACGAAAAGTAGCGGCCCGCATGGAAACGGGCATCGTTTGGGTGAATACCTGGCTCCACCGAGACCTGCGAACACCGTTCGGAGGGGTCAAAAATTCTGGCGTTGGCAGAGAAGGGGGCACATGGTCGATGGAGTTCTTCTCTGAAATGACCAATGTTTGCATTAAGCACCCAAATCCAACCAGTTAAACACATCTTCAAAAGGTGTATTCTCCACACACAACCATGCCTAGTTTGCCACTGTTTGTTTTGCCAATGGTACTCATGCCGGGTGAAATCCAAGAACTACGGATTTTTGAACCGCGCTACAGGCAAATGCTTGATGATTGCCTGCTTGATGAGAAAAACTTCGGACTCGTGATGAACGACCCTTTTCGTCCATCAAACGCTTGGGATGGACCCCGAAGTCACGGCTGTGAAGCAGAGATACTCCACCATGAAACCAAAGGGAGCAACCACTTTGTCCAAATCGTGGGACGACGACGCTTTACCGTTGGCCAAGTTACACCACCAGCCCTACCGCCGTTCAGTTCTCCGATGTTTGAAACTGTTCTTGACGACGACGGTATACTCCCGGATGTCCAAGAACTTCTCGAAATGATTCCAGACGATGCACAGCACTCGAAGCTCTACATCAGTGCGGATGTTGAATACCATCCCCTTGATGAGGACATATCGGAGGAGCAACAGACGATACTCAAAGACCTCATGACACATGTACTCAATCGAATAGGCGTCGTTCTCCGTATCGAAGATGAACTGCTGGAGCAGTGGGTTGCAGAGCGCGTGAACAGGACTGTTGACCACGATGCTGATTCTGTGTATGCCGTTGCTGCGTTGATCCTCTCGACCCTTGAGGCGAAACAAAACATACTTGCGAGTCCGACGCTGGATGAAGCCATCGAAGAGTTGGTTCATCATGTCGCTCTGGTTCAAGAAGAAGAATAACAACCGGCGAGGGTTTCAAAACACACCCAACCTTCGCACATCCATGTCGGTACACAAGGAAGCGCGAAAGATTACCACGCATACGCTTCAAGAGATGAAGCGGGCTGGTGAGAAAATCACGATGCTGACCGCTTACGATTTTTCCTTAGCCAAACTGGTCGATAAAGCGGGGGTGGACGTCATTCTCGTTGGCGACTCCGCATCAAACGTCATGGCAGGACAAGTCACGACAGTACCGATTACGCTCGAGCACATGATTTACCATGCGCAGTGTGTTCAACGAGCAGTCGACCGTGCTCTCATCGTGGTCGATATGCCGTTTGGCACCTACCAAGGAAATTCTGCAATAGCACTTGAATCTGCTATTCGAATCATGAAGGAGTCCGAGGGTCATGCAGTCAAACTCGAAGGTGGGGCTGAAATCATACAGTCCATAGAGCGCATTCTCACTGCTGGTATACCGGTCATGGGGCACCTTGGACTTACACCCCAATCCATCTATAAGTTCGGAACATATACTGTTCGTGCCAAAGAAGAGGAAGAAGCTGACAAACTGATACAGGACGCAAAGTTGTTAGAAGAGGCTGGTTGCTTCGGGATTGTTCTTGAAAAAATTCCACGTGAGTTAGCCAAAAAAGTCAGTGAAGCCGTATCCATTCCAACCATCGGCATTGGTGCTGGACCGGATTGTGACGGACAGGTGCTGGTACTGCATGACCTGCTTGGCATTACCATGGATTTCTCGCCAAGGTTCCTTCGCCGATACCTAAATCTCGCTGACGATATTGATGGCGCCATTAAGCAATATTGCACCGATGTACGCTCCGGGGATTTCCCAAGCAATGATGAGAGTTACACATCGTGATTAAAATTGGCCATACACAAAGACACTGCCTGCAAACGCGCCCAGATCAATCGCAAAGGCGTGCCAAAGTCCGTATCGGAACGGCGGTAGGTTGTAGCGCCCCCAATCGGTGCTAATCCAAACCCACACCAACAGCGCACCATAGCCTCCACAGAAAACCGCGCCCCATCCTGAGAGCCAAATCACGGAAAACAGCAAACCAAGTGTTGAGAGGCCGAGTGTGTATTCTTTCCATCGCGACATCTCGTCACCGACAAGGACTTTGTAGAGAAGTGGTGAAAAGATAATGCTGATGAAGAACGCACCGTGTATTGGGTTCGGTAAATTGAGTTCGCCGATGTTCGGCATAACGCTGTACTGCCAGAAACCACCGAGTCCTGCGCCGATGACTGCTGGAGCGATGATATGTCGCAATCCTGTGTCAAAATCGAAGGCGCGAGAAAGAAACGGTTGACGAACCGGCACATCGTTGCTGTCTTCAGCCGAGTCCATGATAGCCGCACATACTCGTCTTGTTTGAGGGTTCGGTCATCTTCTGATGAAGGACGGTATTCTCCGATGCCGATATAATCCCCCGATGCATGGGTTTACCCATGTCGAAGGGTGAAATAGTCGCAGGCTGCCTAGCACCTCATCCACCTCACTTGGTTTACGCTGAAAACCCAGAACAAAATGAACCCACGGCCGAAGGCGGATGGGAACAATTGCGTTGGGGGTATGAACGTCTTCGTGCATCCCTTGCGGATGTTGAATACGATGCCATCGTCTTGCTTTCTCCGCATTGGCAAACATACATCGGGACACACTTTCTTGGCTTACCATCGTTCAAGAGCCTCTCGGTCGACCCAGTGTTTCCAAATCTTTTCCGCTACCATTACGATTTAAACATCGATGTGGAATTGTCACGGCAAATACATGATCGGGCACATGAAGCAGGGTTAGCCGTCAAGATGATGGAAAACCCGGATTTTCGGGTTGACTACGGGACAATAACAACTGGGCACATGTTCAATCCCGCATGGGACAAACCGCTGGTCGTGGTATCAAGCAACCGTTCTCGAGATTACTACTCCGTAGAAGTCATGCAAGAAATGATGATGGAACTTGGTCGAGTCACGAGAGAAGCGATTCTAGCAAGCGGTAAGAAAGTCGTTGTGTTGGCAAGCAATTCGCTCTCTCACCGCCATTTCACAACCGAATCCGCAATACCTGAAGACATGAGCAAAGAGCACATAACAAGCCATGCCATGCATCTTTGGGACATGCGTATGATTGAATATTTCCGGTCGGGACAGGCCCAACGTATCCTTGATGAAATGCCTGAGTTCACTGAACAGGCCATTGCAGAAAGCGACGGAGGTGGACTGTCTTGGCTTCTTTCAACCCTTGACATCCCGAAGTATCCCGGCATCCTTCACGGCTACGGCACGATTATTGGGACTGGAAATGCGATCGTTGAATGGCCTGAGCGTCTCCACACGGAGGCGAGCGAATGAGCACAGGAGAATTGGTTGGCTCCTACATCGTTCCTGTTCACCCGCACACTGTGCTGGCTGCTGACCAAAACGAGGGATGGGCTCGGCTTCGCGATGCGTTCGGAGAGGCTGCGCAGCGGATTAAAGACAGTGAGGCTGACCTTTTGATCATCTACTCAACCACATGGCCGAGTATCATTGGCCACCAAATTATTGCTGACCCAAATCCCGAGTGGGTCATGGTAGACCATGACTTCCACGACCTCGGCTCTATACCGTATTCGTTCAACATCGATGAACAGTTCGCGCACGCTTGGAACAAAGCGAACCAAAAGCGCGGATTGAAAAGCAGAACTGTCGCTTACCACGGGTTTCCAATCGATGTCGGCTCGGTTGTGGCTCTGAAACTTCTCAATCCGGACAATGCAATCCCTGCAGTGATTGTATCCTCAAATGTCTATGCAAACCGAGCAGAAACTACCGTGCTGTCAAAGGCGTGCATGGATGTTGTCAGGGCCACGGGTCGAAAAGCAGTTGCCGTGACCGCAATGTCGCTTTCAAACAGAATGTTCACGAAGCACATCGACCCGAAGGATGACAAAATCCATTCGCTGAAAGACGACGAATGGAATCGAAAAATACTTGAATTCTTGAGTGAAGGTCGTCTTGAGGATGTCGGTCAACTCTCACGTACAATTCACCAACAAATCCGCGTCAACAAAGTGGTTGCTTTCAAACCGATGTGGTGGCTTTCTGGAATGAACCAAAACAGAAACAACCTCACTGGAGAAGTTCTTGCTTACGAAGCAGTGCACGGAGCAGGTGCAGCAGTCGTACACCTTGACCCAGCTGAATCCGGTGCAGGCGACAAAGAATACGATGAAGACGATGTGGAATATTTTGCTGGAGAGCGGAACGTGCTCGATGCACAAGAAACGGTTGATGATGTATCGGAAGAAGCATCCAAACTACGTTCGGTGGAAACCAACGGCCCTGAACTGTGGGAGCCAACCGACAAAGGCGAGTCGGTCAACAGTCAAGCCGCACCAAAACCGGTGGGAGCCTATCCCCACGCACGAAGAGTTGGGGATTTACTGTATCTCTCCGGCGTTGGACCCCGACAACCCGGTACCAATGCAATCCCTGGCGGACCGATTCATGATTCGGACGGTGTAGCGCTCGACTACGACATCAAGGCGCAAACCCATGCGGTCGTCGAAAACATCACTCGTATCTTGGAAGAAGCAGGCGGTTCTATCGAAGATGTACTGGACGTGACTTCTTTTCTTGTCGACATGGACAGAGATTTCAAGGGCTACAATGAAGTTTGGGCTGAAACCTTAGGCCATGTTGGTCCAACACGAACGACACTGGCCATCCGAGCATTACCCACACCAATCGCTGTAGAAATGAAAGTTATTGCCAAAGCCCCGTCGCTTGAATAATTACCGTTTTCCGACAGCCTGTAGTGTAAATACATACGACATAATAAGTTCCGTCACGGTTTGAAGGCAAATGTACGACCATTCTGTGTCGGAAAGCGGGGATTTCAAATGACTGATTTATCGCCTAAAGCCCTTGTCGGAAATGCGAAAGACGAACTAAAAAATACGCTCAAACGAACAACTGGACTTGCTGGCGTCGTGATTATTTCTCTGTCCGCAATGCTACCGGGAATTTTCGTCACGCCAACCTTCGCTGCCGAGATCATGGGTCCGGGAATCTGGCTTGCATATCTCCTTGCGGCTTCAGTAGTGCTTCCAGGTGCATTATCGAAATCCGAACTCTCATCTGGAATGCCCTCAAGCGGAGGGTCGTATGTGTACTTGGAGCGTACATATGGTCCGTTGATTGGAACAATTAGTGGGCTTGGCCTGTGGGCGTCTTTCTTGCTCAAGTCGGCTTTTGCGCTGATTGGTTTTTCCGCTTATCTCATCGCAGTAACAACATATTTTGATGTAGAAATCAGTATAATGGTACTCTCAATGAGCGCATTGGTGCTTATCACCGTCGTGAACATCTTTGGCGTCTCAAAGGTGAAAGCAATTCAAGCACCAATTGTGATGGCAACTGTAGGTCTACTCGTGTTCATATGTTTAGCAGCCCTTTTCGTCGATGACTTCGATGCGAAGCGTCCTCTAACGCATGCGTTTGATAGCGGGGTGTGGAGCATTGCTGAAGCTGCTGCATTCGTGTTTGTAGCGTATGCTGGTGTAACGAAGGTAGCCGCAATTGGTGGAGAAGTTAAAAATCCAGAAAAAAACCTGCCTGCAGGTATCATGCTTTCGTTGCTCATTGCCACGGTACTGTACACTGCCATTGCATACCTCATGATGGCGGCAATCCCAGGCGAGTGGTGGATGCAGGACGGAAAGGTTGTGGAAAATCCAATTTTCGTGTTTGCTGAGAAAGTCGCCGGAACAGAATTTGGTATCTTTGCAGCCATACTTTCAGTACTCACCATGATTTCGATGGCGCTCGCAGGGATACTGGCTTCATCACGGTTCTTGTTCGCTATGTCGAGAGACAACCTTCTGCCTCAAGCACTGGAAGAAGTCAATGTCCGATTTGAGACACCACACTGGCCGATTTTAGTTACAGGTGTTGCCATGGGTATGGCGATTCTGTTTGTCCCGCTGAAAGACGTCGTCAAATTGGCATCAGGTTTCAAAATCATGATTTTCATTATGATTAACTCGTGCGTTATCATCCTTCGTAGAACGAGCAAGGAACACGGGTGGGACCCCAGTTACAAGGCTCCGTGGTATCCTTACATTCATCTTTGGGGTATCATTGCCGGTGGAATACTCATTGCCTTTATCGGCTCGAAAGCATTCATTGGAGGCGGTGCAGCAGTGTTTTCCGGTGCAGCCACATACTACCTCTATGGTAAGCAACACTCAACCATTCAAACCACACCTGTACAATCGTTCCGAAAACAATTCCGCTTTTCCACACCTGCTGAACATGACCGACGCCTTGCGGCATTCCATGCTGCGGATTACGGTGGCAAAAACCATCTTACACTTCGTGAATTTCAGAACGCCTTGAAGGCACTGGGCTTTGAGTATAGTACCGATGAATTTCGGCATATATTCCATACCGCCGACGCCGATGAAAACGGCGTCATTGACATTGATGAGTTCTTCTTAGCCTTTGAATTGGACGGCGAGGAATGAAGACCTCGATACTAACCCATCAGCGCCATGAGTGGCTCGATGAATTTCGTCGCCAAGAGGGAACTTAGCACCCTGCCCTTCCAACAGAGTACGGCAACGAGTAACCAGTGCCATTCAACCCAGTCGTTCGTAGACCCAAGGGGCTGCTCATCGCCCAAGTCACTCAACCCGAGTCCATGCACCGTCATCGCTGACGTTCCAGTATTGAGCCTCGCTGTTGACATCCACATACCAACCGCTTGAGCCTTGTTGCGTATCCGAAGCTGCCTGCATAACACCCACTGCAGCCGCTTGTGCGGCAAGTGAAGCACGTTCTTCATCGGAAATGATAGGCGGAACAAGTTTTTGAACACCAGATGGTTCTTCTTCCAGTTCAAAGGCATTGGCTTCCTCTTCAAGAT
>JAKMGM010000056.1 GCA_022424925.1 Candidatus Poseidoniaceae archaeon
GAACGGCTGAGAGTAAGGGCATTTCAGGCACCTCCACAGGGAGTTCTTGACTGGGCGCATGTTGAACCAGTGGTGCACCATTTTCCCCATGAGATACCATCGGCGAAACACGCTCTTCAGCGTCCGAAAGTGGGGGCTCAGGAATCGACGGAGCCTGTGGAACGGTAGTGGAAACCTCTGCAGCAGATTCAGGTTCTGTGTTTTGGGGTGGCATCGGTGGAGGATGTGAGGCCTGTTGCGGAGCGTGTGAGATGACATCGACGGGCGACTCGCTCACAAGCGGAAGCGGCTCTTCTGCGCTTACAAATGGCATCCCCGTAGCATAACTCCCAACACCAAAGGGAAGACGAGATATGTGTGTGTTCGATTCACCGGAAAACCCGAACGGCAAGGAACCTGTTGTTGCGACCTGCGTGGGCTGATCTACGGCTTCCTCAGGCGGTTCTGTGCCTTCAAGTTCATACCATGAGGCCACGGCATCATCGAGCCCGGGAACTTCATTCGGCAGTTGGCTTGAATCTCCATCTTCAAGAGCGAGGTCCACCAACAACTGGCTTCCGCACGCAGGGCATGCCGTACTGCTCAGAGAGAGAAGACCACAAATTTTGCACTCAAACATTGCCTTCCCGATGTAAACCATGAACCCATGGCACTTCAATTCAGCGGAGAATTGCGTTCATCATTCTTCGGACGATGTCATTCCCTTAATGATGCCAACAGCATTTTCGGCCATCTCAGTCAAAGCATCCATGTCATCGTCAACCAAAGATTCTGCAAAGTTCTTGCCTTTCGAGCGTCCACGGGACACTTGCCATACGATTCCAAATGCAGTGACGCCCAAACAGACCATCTTCCATACGGTAGCACCACCATCTGCACCTATGACATAGACGAGCATCATGTAAAGTGAGACAATTGCCGTGGTGAGTATCATGATTGGGAAACCAGCCTTGAAAAACTCGTTGAACGAAATCGGATAACCTGCTTCCTCCGACATACCTGCCGTCACAACGTTTGCAGATGCACCAATCAATGTACCGTTTCCACCGAGGCATGCCCCGAAAGCGAGCGCCCAAATCAACGGACTAAGGTCTATGTTGAGTTCATATGAAATTTGCATTACGACAGGGATCATGGTTGCCGTGTAGGGGATATTGTCAATGAATGCTGAAGCAATTGCTGAGACCCAGAGAATAATCAAAATCGCTGCTGCAAGACGAACGATGTCGCCATCTGCATCTGTGCCGAACAATTCGATACCTTTCGTAACATATTCACCTATGACTGAAATAACGCCCAAATATTCGAGAGCGTGCACTAAGACGAACAATCCTGCGAAGAACAACAGCGTCGACCACTCAACGTGTTCAAGTGGCTTGTCTATTTCGTGGCGGTCGGTAGCGAGTAGCATCAATACTGCACCTATGAGAGCAATCCATGACACTGCAATATGGGTTATCGGATGAAGGAAGAAATTGACAACGACCAAGACCAAAATCGTTCCACCAACTTTGAGCATTGCAGCGTCTTTAATCCCGTATTTTGATTCAAGTTCAGCGATGTCTCGAACACGGCTGCCTGAAAACTCTTCAGCGTAAAACCACTTCAAAAACATGAAACTCGGCACGACGGTCATGAGAATTCCGGGTGCCATTTCGATGATGAAATCATTGAACGTAACGCCTGAACTGACCAGCTCGAGATAGCCTTCTTGTACAACTCCTTCCTTTTTCATGGCTGCTTCTTCAATGGCTGCTGAAGAAAGACCAGAACCAATCATAATGTTGGGAGGGTCACCAATCATAGTTGCAGCACCACCAATGTTGGAGAACAACACTTCAGAAATGAGCAGTGGAATCGGCCGAAGGTCGAGTACCTTCGCCAGTTGAATGGTTACGGGTGTTAGGAGAAGCATTGTTGTGACGTTGTCAAGGAATGCGGAAAGAACCGCGGTCACGGAACAAAGAATGACAACCAAAGTCCACACAGAACCTCCACTTTGCTTGTAGGCCTGTACTGCAAACCACTCAAAGAGACCGGTGTGGGAAAGGATTCCAACCATCACCATCATGCCTAACAGCAATCCAATGGTTTCCCAGTCAATCAGGGTAGTAACTTCACCGAGCGTGAACGCTTGGTTCGAATAGTAGACCAAGGCTCCAATTGCGAGCAAACCGCCAACGGCAGCAGCTAGAGTCCGATGAACAATTTCAGTAATGATAAGAGCGTATACGCCCAACAAGATCCCCAGCCCAACCAAAACTGCCTGTGAATCATCAATTTGAGTAAAGGGGGAGGCGGAAGAGCTGCCGCCGCCTGCAGCCATGGACTGGGTTGTGAACATCATCGTTCCGGTGAATGCCAATAGCCCCAATGCAATGTATTGGGATGGATGTCTCTTACGCAAACGCAGCAGTTCAGCACCGTACATGTTAAAATCGAAATGGGGGTGACTATTGAGTATTTCCTACAAATCAAATGCCTAGCGCCAAAGAACGCCGACATTACCCCGCGACAGGACAACTTTGGAATGGGTTTGCTCTGCTAAATGTGACCATACATTTGGGATATCTTTTTTCTCAAAAAGACCACGATTAATCTTTATTTTTACGAGACTGCGAGTGGTGAGCTGTGCATCAATCTCCGAGATGAGGGTCTCGGTTATTCCAGATTTACCAATTCGAATGGTCGCTTGAAAATCGTGCGACAGCGCCTCTCGACGTATTGATTCAGGAATGCGTTCGGACATGTTCTCGGCTGTCCGTAGAACCCCTCGTTCAAGAAGTGTGCGACTGAAATGCGTCAGTATCAACGAGGCTTGCGATGAAACTTCGGGCCACCGCCGAACCTGCGAACACTCTTGCAACTCAAGCAAGTTACTACACGCTGGCCTGCGTGAATACGGGTGCGGACATTCACACCGTGTCGAAATGGTTGAAGACAATTCCTACAATAGAGGTGGCGAACAGTTTGCGGAACTGCGAGTCGATGTCTACGGGAAAGTTTTGCAATATGGCGAACGCTTGATTCCATGAGATATACATCGCTTCGTGCGCTGCCGACAAGAATTTTTACGAGGCGCTCTTGACTCTCTTGTGCTGCTAATTTCCTGTTAACTTTGCCCTTTCGACGGCGCTTTTTTGTAGAAACCATTCATACACCTCAAGCCTTCAGAGCGTCGAGTATGTCGCCAGTGATTTCGTCGATTGCCCGATCTCCGTCAACAGGGTGGAAAATTCCTTTGCCTCGATACCATTCAGCCAACGGAGAGGTCTGTTCGTGATACGCATCGAGTCGTGAACTTACGGTCTCTTCGTTGTCATCTGCACGTCTTTTTTCAGCCCAGTTGCCGCACGAACATCCGTTCGAAGGAACTGGATTGAAGGTGTCATGGAAGACGCTCCCACACCCAGAGCATGAATACCGCCCACAGATTCGTTCAACGATTCGCTCATCAGGCACTTCGATGGCGATGACATGTGTAACTGATGTTATCGATTCAAGTGCTTCGGCCTGTGGAACCGTACGAGGAAATCCGTCAAACATGACGCCACCGGCGGCATCATCTTCAGCGATTCTGTCCTTGATTAAATCAATAATGACCTCATCGGGTACAAGTTTCCCGGCATCCATGTACGCTTTGGCTGCACGCCCAGTTGGCGTATCCGCCTTCACAGCAGCACGCAGCATATCACCGGTAGAGACTTGCGGTAGCCCTGTGGCTTGCATCATTCGTTCTGCTTGCGTACCTTTTCCAGCACCGGGGGGTCCAAACAAGACGATACTGCTCATGTTGCCCCCTAAAGGTGCTCATATTAGAGTTGCATGCAAATCTTACTGTCGGTCGAGCCATTGCTGGCCGTAATGTTGCCATTGATCCATTGTCCAGCCAGCAGGGAGCCCACTGGGCGGCAAAGGAGGACCGGACACAGGTGCCGGTGCGACAGGGGCAGGAACCGGTGCAGGTGCAGGCAACGGAAGCGTAGCAGGATGTAGAGGCGGTAGAGCGGCAGGTGGCATGCCCGCAGGCGGCATTCCTGTTGGTAGTGGAAGAGGGAGACCAACTGGCGGCATGCCCGCAGGAGGCATGCCTAGAGGGGTCGCACTTTGCCTGGCTGAGGCGGGAATATCCAGTGAC
>JAKMGM010000080.1 GCA_022424925.1 Candidatus Poseidoniaceae archaeon
ATGGGCTGCGTTTGTTGAGTCTGACGGCAAAGTCCATGTTGTCGAAATGATGGATGGTGTACGTAAAATCAAGGGACTTGGCGTCATTGACACCAACGCTCTGTTTTCCAACATAGCGGTCGGAGACGAAGTTCTCGTCGGACAAAAAGTGCTGACCAGAGTCCCAATGCGACTACCTGAAATGAGCAAAGGCATGGTTCGTAGAGCACAAACCATCTCGGCCAAGGATGCTGGGTTCATCACGTCAAGAATGGGAATCGGTATTGGAGATACGGTTCTTGAGGCGGGGATTGGAAGCGGAGGCCTGTCAATGTACATCGCTCGAATTCTTGGGCAGACTGGAATTCATGTCACCGTTGAGCCACGGAATGAGCACGCACAAGTGGCCCTTGAAAACTTGCGCAGATGTGAAGAATCGTGGCCAGAGTTTCCAAACCATCATCATATTGAGGGTACAATCGAAGATTCAGTTGAGCGCATCAGCGCGTTACACGCCTCATTTGATGCAGTTATCCTCGACCTACCAGAGCACCCTTCCGCCATCAAAGCCATTTCTTCAATGCTCGCTGTTGGCGGTCGGTTGGTGTGCTATTGCCCCGTAACCAGCCAACTGGAACAGGCTTGGAACGCATGTGAGGAACGAGGCCTTGAAGTTGAATGGGCCGGAGAACTCATCCAAAGACAGTGGGGTAAAGCCTCGAAAGGCGGCGTTCGCCCGGTGAACGGTCCGTTTGGACACACGGCATTCTTGCTCCTTGCCTACCGCAAGTCGTGATCACTCGACAACGCGAATCAACGTCGTACATTTGGGGCATGAGAATCGGAACGGGGGTTCACTGCCTCGTGGAACGCCGAGCCGAGCATCACACGATGGACACGAAACTTTGTCACCTTCAAGGCGACATTCATTGTAACCAAGTTGGGTCACTTCCTCAACCGGTTCTTCTTCAGCCTCTGGTTCGCTCTCCTTCGGGGAGGCCAAAGAAACGTCTTTCTTTTCTCGTCGCAAGTACAGAACAGCGAGGATCAGGAATGAAAACAACCACCCACCAAACATAGCATTCAATGAATCAGATTGGCTGAGGGCAACGTCAAACGGCAATTGAACGCCATTTGGCGGCAGTTCTGGCCCCGTAATAGAGGCGGTCAACACGGCAGAGGTGTCTGAAGAGGTTGATTCACCAATTTGATAGGTTGCTCGAGCGAGTACCGTTGCTTCTACGCTGGTTGAAACTAATGAAGTAAGGCTTACGACAAACTGCATGGATGAACCAGGTGTCAGCGTGAATTGATTTGTTGAAACATTATCCGAAAGACGAGTCCATTCTGTGACGAAAAGGCCATCGCCGATGCCTTCCAGTGAGAGTGACCCTGCCACTTGTGCATTCGCCACATTTGTCACGGTGAGCACGACCGAAGAACCACCGGATGAAGGGATTGAAAGTTTTGATTCACCAAACGCAAGTTGCAACACACCAGAATCACCCCAAACTGGTTCAACAGTGTAAATTTCGACACTGCTGGTGGAAAAGGAGGTTCGAGAAGAGCTTGTAACGCGGAATCGAAGTTCTTTGAGTCCAGCTTCATCCTCATCGGAAAGTGTGCATGACCACGGTAAAGCAGGCGTAGATTCACCGGCATCAAGCGTGAGTACTTCGGACACGCCACAATCCATTCCTACAGTACTGAGAACCAATTGGTCTTCACCTGTACCGGTGTTGGTAACGACCACAGTTCCGTGTATGTCTCCGCCGGGTGGAGCAGTATCGTCATCGGCAAGAACAGTGATTTCAGCACCTGCTACCAGTGCCTCGACCGTAAGGTTGAGCACAGCGGTAACCGCTGAATCACTCGAAGAGCGTATGTGAATGGCGACATCACTTCCACCGGAGGGAGCGCCAGAAGAAATTTCCCGCACGCTTAGGGTGAGCGAAGAAGATTCACCCGAGCCAAGAAGCAGGGACGTTGCAGAGAGTTCAAAGTCAAACCAATCCGAAGCTCCGTTGTCATGAAGACTCACAAAGAGCGTGTCCGATGAGGTTCCAATATTGGTTGCGTCAAAAGTGAAAACTGCATCTGTACTCGGTCCAGCCACAATTCGGTTCACTGTTGAGCCGAGCAGAATGGCAATTCGTTCTTGAATCTGAAGCGAGAGATTGAGTTCAGCAGAAACATCCGCATTTCCGAAAGCGAAGGTCAAGGCTGATGTTCCCGATGAAGCAGATGAAGAGGCTGTGAGCGTCATCTCAACCGTTGCAGATTGACCGGCACTGAGAACCAAAGAAGTGTCGCTTAACGATGCCTCGACCTCTGATGGTAATCCGAGAAGAGCAGCGAGCAAACTGAGTTCGGTTGTACCGGTGTTTTCCAAAGTGAAGTTGGTGACGACCGATTCACCAGGGCGTAGTTGTATTCGAGAGTCAAGTGGCCCAGATAGCGTGACCTCGCCAACACCAAGCACGTCAAAATCAAGCATTGCATCTGCAGTGACTCCTGCATAGGATACAGAGAAGTTTTGCATGACTGAACCGAATTGTCCAGCATCAGCATCGGTGGTAAGACTCCAAATTCCGGTTTGACCCGGAGATACCGTAGTGCCCGAATCAGAAGAGAAAGCCGTTGTTAGCCCGGCTGCTGTTTGAACATCAAGGTAGAATGTCACTGTTTCGCTGCCGTTGTTGATGACTCGCATTTCATACGCTGTTGGCATACCAGGCGTGATTTCAAGTTCGTTGGATGGACCGAGCAGTGAGAATTCAACATGTTCGTCGACATCAACGGTGAACATGAACGGTTCGGCCTGATGCTGCTCTGAATTCGAGGAACTGAGACCTTCAAGTTTCAAATCGCAATCATCTGATTTACTCGCTTCCTCACCAATTGACAACTGGAACTCGACCGCAACAGTGTCGTCAGGGGAGAAGGATGTTGAGGAGGCAGTCGTCAACATTGCAACACAAGGTCCGTCTTCGACTGAAAGAGACCAGTCGTAGTCAACCACAGCGTTACCGGTGTTGGTGACGTGAACAGAAGTATCGACCGATGTACCGGGAATGAACTGCTCACCCTGTTCAAGGAAAGCAATGCTGAGGTCGTGTTCTTCATTGACATGAACGACCAGTAATGTGGACGTTGAAACATTTCCACCCGTCGAGGAACTGTACAGTCTGAAACCGTAGTAGTCTGGTGCAGCGTTGCTCGGTACTGAAACTCTGAGGCTTGCAGTCTGAGAACTTCCTGCAGGCATATTTGCATACTCGTCGTTGAGCCATTGGATATTCCAGCCGGTCGGAATTCCACCGCCCAGTCCACGAGCAGATGGCATCATCATGCTGGATGTGTTTGCAGAGGTAGACTCCCAAGGGTACGAAAGATGTGATGTTTCATTGAAAACTGTCGCTGCTGCCGCTTGTTGAAGTTCAAGTTTGAGCGTCGAATTAAGTGCTACTGTGTCGTTGGAGCCAACTGGAGTCTCGCCCGACATGGTTGCGTAGAGGACACATGCTGCAAGATAACTACCCGAAAGTGAAGGATGGCTGCCGTCTGGATTGTACAGGTCGAAGAACGTGTTTCCAGAGGCGCTTGCATTGAAGCCGCCTGCGATGACATTGTGGTAAATGTGTTCAAAAGCAAGACCAACAGGTGCAATCCAAACCGTGTTTCCAGCGGCAGACATGTTGTCATGGTAATCGATGTAGCCGGACTCGAGGCGCTCCTGCATGGTTGTATAATTCGGATACAATACCGGGTTTTGTGCGTCTCCGTTGCGCCTACCCCATGTCATCAAGAGAATGGATTCACCGCCTTCGTCTGTTACTGCATCACCCAGATGGACTGCTCCGTTCTTACTTGCAAGCCAGTCTGAGTTTGTGCGATAAAAACCAGGTATCTGGCTCTGGTCTTGCAGCACAACATAATCCCAGTCAATGTTTGTATTTCGCAGTGTTGTGTTCGCAGTACTGCCGGTTGAATTGACATCAGCCCAATGTTGAGCCAATGTTTTCCCACCAGGAGCTATTGCATCGACATTCGTAACACCCATCGATTCGAGCAACGAATTGAGGGAATTGGACGATGTGTAACTGTTTCCGAACATCAACACATTATCGATGGTTGAAGCCGTCGAGTTTCCAGTATTGTTGCCAGTTTCGTTACCGCCTGTGTTGTTGCCACCGGTGTTGTTACCGGTGTTGTTACCGGTGTTGTTTCCAGTTTCGTTACCGCCTGTGTTGTTACCGGTGTTGTTGCCTCCGGTGTTGTTGCCGCTCGTGTAGTTCGCCCACCATGCTGCCAAATCCGGTTCGTATTCAATATCCAATAACAGCGTATCTTGAACCGAACCGAGGTTTTCTACGCCAACAGAAAATGTGGCGTTTGAGCCTGCATCCATCGAAGCAAGCGACCCGCCCATAAGCGACAAATCGAGCGATGGTTGGTACGAAGGCGCAACGGATACGAATACGGTGATACTGCTTGTATAGTTCTGATCAGGTTCAGTTACATAGATGTCGAATGAACCGCTGTCCGAGGGGAGTGCTCCTTCGCTTAATCGGACCACAATCGTCGTGTTCTTGCTCCAGGTGGGGAAGACATTCTCCACCGTATCTTCACTCGGAAGAATCTCCCATACAGACGAGAGTTGTGAATCATCGACGGTGATATTGAAGGTTTCAATGGAGCTCGCATTGTTCTCAATGATGAGGGTTACATTCCCAGATTCGCCACCTGTCAAAACGACATGGGAGGTGTCTGTAGAAAGCAGAATGCTCTGATGTGCACTCGTTTGAAGCGCAAGAGGGGACATGCTTGCAAACAGCAACACAATCACAAAAGCGACGGCACGAAGTGGATGGTTCGACATAAGACCAAGCCAAGCCACCCATGCATACCACTTGAGTGAATCGGCATTACGGGCCGTTAAACGGCGGCTTCATCACTCGCACAACTGGTCGATTCGACTTTGGTGAATACGTTCCCATGGGAAGGTTCCGTCCTCACCTGAAATCCGTCCAAAATGACCGCCCGATGCCGTTACTGAATAAATCGGGTTGAGAAGGTCGAGGTCTCGTGCAATGGCGCCAGGACGGAAGTCAAAGGTCGACTTCACGCGGTCGGACAATTCACGCTCGGATACGCTTGAGGTACCAAAAGTTTCGATTCGAACACTGACGGGTTCTGCGATTCCGATGACATAGGCCAATTGAATTTCGCAGCGAGAAGCCAGCCCTGCGGCTACAACATGCTTTGCTGCCCAGCGTGATGCATACGCCGCAGAACGATCGACTTTGGATGGGTCTTTGCCTGAGAACGCGCCTCCACCGTGTCGCCCCATTCCGCCGTAGGTATCGACAATTATTTTGCGACCAGTGAGACCGGCATCGGCGTATGGGCCTCCGGGGTCTGCGAAGCGTCCTGTTCCGTTGACAACAAGCGTATACGAATCATCAAGCAGTTGTTCTGGAATGGCGTGCTTGACAACATGCTCGAGAACTTGTTCTCGAACAAATGCAAGTTCCTTTTCCTCCGAGCCATCGAATTGATTCTTCAGTTTGTCATCGTGCTGAATAGCGATGATTACGGTGTGAACCCGTGCGATGTTTCCTTCTTCGTCGTATTCAACGGTTACTTGTGATTTGCCATCAGGTCGAGCCCAAGGAAGTATACCTTGTTCACGAACGGCAGTTAAGCGTCGAGTAAGGCGTTGTGAAAGCGCTGCTGCAAGTGGGAAGAATCGACCCTTGAGTTGTTCAAAGCCTTCGGTCTCAGTGCATGCATAACCGAACATCAAGCCTTGGTCACCTGCACCTTGACTCAGCATGTCTTGATTGACCCCTTGAGCGATGTAGGAAGACTGAGTTGTGATGTGAACCTGAACCTCGGTGTATTGTGACGTGGTGGCATCCATACCGATGGCGTGTGAAGTGTAACCAACATCGGCAGCCGCTTGACGGGCAACGGACTCGTAGTCTGGCGCCTGGCCATTGAGAGAAACTTCTCCTGCAAGTACAATGAGGCCCATCTCTTCCTTACCTTTGACACATGTTTCAACAGCAACACGTGCGTTGCTGTCAACAGCAAGGCAAGCATCAACAATAGCGTCAGATATTGTGTCACAAAGTTTGTCGGGATGGCCACGGGTTACGGACTCGGAAGAAAACAGGTCACCAGTCATGTCCGTGCCGCTATGCCCGCCGTATATGAATAAACCGCTTATGCGCAGCCCTTGATATTCCTTAAAAGCATAAATGGCACGTATATTCCTCTTCGGCGGTTGTTGCACGAGCAAAATGAAACGAATGGTTGATGTTCTCCACCCCAACCCACGTACCATGGCTACTTGGGTTCCGACAGCATACCGAACACACACACTTGGTGAAATACAACAAAGAGGTTCAGAACTTCTCGACCAAGAGGTCACCGTTTCGGGTTTTATGGAAGCGAACAGAGGGAAAGGCGCCATTTGTTTTGTTGACCTCCGTGACGGCACGGGCACGACACAAGTGTTCCTCAAAAAAGACAACATTGGCGAAGATGAACTGGACATGGTTCAACGAATGACGCGTGAATCAACACTGCAGTTCACGGGTATCGTCTCACAAAAGCGACCACCAAAGGTGAAAGAAGGTGAACCAGTACCACCTCCAGCCTACGAAGTCATTGCTTCGTCAGTACACGTCATCGCACGAGCTGAGGCTCCACTCCCGCTCGGTGTTACCGACACTGTCCATGTCGCTCTTGACACCCGTCTTGACAACAGATTTTTGGATTTGCGTCGAACGCATGTCAACGCTATGTTTCACCTCCGTGGAAAAATACTTCAGTACGGGCGTGAAGCACTCATCCAGGAAGGTTTCTTTGAAACACACACGCCCAAAATCGTTGCAACAGCCACTGAAGGCGGTACCGATTTATTCCCGATGATGTATTTCGACACACCAGCATTCCTCAATCAATCGCCACAACTCTACAAGCAATTGTGTATGTCCGGAGGGCTTGAACGGGTGTTCGAAGTTGGACCTGCATTCCGTGCTGAAAAACACGACACATACCGCCACTTAAACGAATTCATCTCCTTCGATATCGAATGCTCATGGGCCAACGACGAAGACGTCATGGGCGTTCTCGAACGAATGATACACCACATGTGGAAATCAGTCGCCGAAGACGCTGAGTCACAAGCATACATCCACGCAATCAACGACTACAGAGCCACACAAGGCGAAGAACCAATTGAAGTTATTGTACCTGAACTACCCTTCCCACGATTGTCGTACTGTGATGCAATTGAAACCATTCAGAGAAAGGGTGGAACAATCGAATGGGGCGATGATATCGACGCAGAAAACTCAGACCTTTTGGCAGAGGATTTACCGCAATTTTACTTCTTACCGCGCTGGCCAATGGACCTCAAACCGTTCTACATCCACCACGTTGAGGGCGAGGACGGTAGCACTGGTCGACAATTAAGTCGCGGGTTTGACCTCAATTTCGGACGTGATGAATTGACGTCCGGTGGTCAGCGTGAGCACCGAATGGATGTACTTATTGAAAACCTCAAAGCCATGGATCTCAACCCAGAAGAGTTTGAGTTCTATGTCGCTGGATTCCGTCATGGCGTCCCGCCTCACGCAGGGTGGGGTCTTGGCGTTGAACGCATTTTGATGAAACTCACAGGTGCGAAAAATGTTCGAGAGACCGTACTTTTCCCCCGTGACCGACGAAGAGTGAGTCCTTGAGAGTCGTGCGAAGTGTTCTTCAACCAGCGGTTGAAGCAAACCGTATGCACGAACTCATTTACTTTGAATCACCGGGATATGCAGAGCCAACTCGCCTGTGTCTTGAACTGTCAGAACTTCCATGGAAAAACACAACTGTCGATTGGAAGGGCTACCTCGAACTGAAAGAAAGCGGTGACCTGCCTTGGGGATACCTGCCGGTACTGAAAACACCGCAAGGAACCATCGCAGAATCCAATGCTTTGATGCGATATGCAGCTGCGGTAGCAGGGCTCGAACCGGAAGACCTGTACATCCGCGGTAAGGTCGACGAAATTCTTGAACTCATTCAGGGTTGGCGAACTGAATTCACACCCACGTTTCGAATAGAAGACCTTGAAGAGCGTTCAGCAGCGCGCAAAGCGATGTTCGTTGAAGGAACGAAACTTGACCGTGGGCTAAAGGATTTAGAATCACTCTACAAGGCCTCATCTACGGGCTGGTTAGCGGACTCTGAACATATGACTTTGGCCGATATCAAAGCCTTCCTCAATGTGTTCATGATGTACTCCGGACAGTTTGATGGAATCGATGCCTCGATGGCACAAGCGTATCCTACGCTTTTGGAGTTTCATAGCAAGATGGCCAACGAACCAAAAATAAAAGCATACTACGACCGTGAAGATGAGTTCCGTTGGGTCTTCAAGCCGGATGCATTTTCATCGGAGTGAGTTCAGAGAAGTTCTTCAGGTTCAGTCCCGCTTGAAAAGCGTGTGACTTCCCCCTTCGCATTGATGAGGAACTTCTCAAAGTTCCAACGTATGTCACCGCCTTTACCTGATGCGTTGGAAAACGACGAGAGATGAGCAAACAGAGGTGTAGCGTGTTCTCCTTTGACATCGGTTTTCGCCATCAACGGGAAGTCAACACCGAAGGTATCGGCTGTGAATGCGCATATTTCCTCGTGCGTACCGGGTTCTTGTGCTCCGAATTGGTTGCACGGAAAACCCACGACAGTCACGCCATCCTGCTGCGAGAGTGTTTGAAGACCTGCATACTGACGGGTAAAGCCACATGCACTTGCAACGTTAACCACAACCCAGTGTTCAGTCGATGGAGCACCGAGTTCACGTAGCGTAGTTATCTCACCGTTCATGTCTTTGAAAGCAATGTCAAGTGTGTTCTCCATACCCCCGACTACCGACTCCCGCACTTCAATTCTTGTATTGCAGTTGAGGAGCAAGGGTGATAGAGAGCAACCGCTGAGAACCAAACATGTCGGTTGACCGAATGCAATGGGGTGCGGAAAAGTGGCAGTATGCTGACTTGTACATGCCGGACGACCCATCGCCCTACCAGAAGGAAGTCGGAATACCATGCATCATGCTCATTCACGGAGGTTTTTGGAAAAGCAAGTGGACAAGCGAACTTATGAAACCAATAGCGCTTGATTTGGCGGAGGCTGGTGTCGCTGCTTGGAACATTGAGTTCAAGGGTTGGAGTGAAGATGATGAGGGCGTTTGGATGGATACATTGTCCGATGTCATGCGTGCTTGGGGCCAACTTGCATTGCTTCCCGGCATTGACATTACACGCTCGATGGTCATGGGGCATTCCGCTGGAGGTCAACTCGCTCTCATGCTGGCTGCTAAAGCCGAACGGAAACCGTGGCTTGCCATTGCCCAAGCACCTCTCACAGATTTGGTAGGCGCAGACCGTGCGAAACTATCAGATGAAGGCGATGCTGTGCGACGATGGATTGGCTGCAGTCCAGAAGTGAATCCAATCCTTTGGAGTCAACTGAACCCCGTCGACAACCCACCAGTATCACCCGTTCTTCTGATACATGGACAACAAGATTCGGATGTTCCAAAAGAGCAATCTGAGGTGTATGCGAGAATCATGGCTGCAAAAGGAGCCGATGTTCAAAAATTGTGGCTCCCAGGCGATCATTACTCGATTATTGATGTAGCGTCTGATGATTGGTTGGTTGAACTCGATGCAATACTTGATTGGCTTTGAAGACGAAGAGCCTTTGAGGAGTACCCTCTGCCGATGACATGGACCTCCTCGGTAATGACTATCCCTTTTCGGCAAGCGCACTGTCTGGAAAACATGCTTTGGTGTGCGGTGCAAGTCAAGGTATCGGAGCAGCAACTGCGAAGATGTTGGCAAAGGCTGGGGCGGATGTCACCGTATGCGCTCGCAACGAAGCGGCATTGTCAAAACTGTGCAATGACTTAGCATCGCTCGGTAACGGACGGCATCAGTATCTGGTTCTCGACCTCGAACATATTGAGTCGATACATTCGGCAGTCAATGGCCTACTTGAGGAGTCAGGGAATGTTCACATCCTCATCAACAACGCTGGCGGACCGCCCGGTGGCCCTCTCATCGAAAATGACGTGGCAGATTTCCATGCTCCGTTCACGCGACATCTTCACGCCGCACATACCCTCACTCAACTCATCAGCCCGGGCATGGAGAGCGAGGGTTTCGGCCGTATCATTCAAATTATTTCGACCTCGGTCAAGGAACCAATTCCAAACATTGGACTGTCAAACACACTTCGTGGAGCCATGGCATCATGGGCAAAAAGTATGTCGAGAGAACTTCCACCATGTATCACCATCAACAATGTCTTGCCGGGATTCACCAACACTGGGCGTTTGAACTCGTTAGCATCGAGCATTAAACAGCGAACCGGAAAAAGCATTGAAGAAGTTCATGATGGATGGATGAGTCAAGTCCCAATTGAACGATTGATTGAGCCGTTGGAGACCGCTTCAGCCATCACATTCCTGACGCTGCCTGCTTCGGGCGGAATACGAGGTGTGAGTC
>JAKMGM010000082.1 GCA_022424925.1 Candidatus Poseidoniaceae archaeon
ACACACCTTCTTTCCGGGGTTGTCGCGTTGGATTCTCAACATCAATTCATCCAAGAGACTGGACTTCCCTGCTCCACCGGTTCCGGTGAATCCAATGACGGGCACTTCTTTGTCGGATGAACGAGCCTTTTCGACGGCTGCCTTGAACGTCGTATCATCAGCGCTTTCGGACAGCGTCATGAGAAGGCCGACCTTGGCCATGTCATCCGCAGTCACGGGACCATCGAGCGAAGCAATACGTGCCTCGTCAATCAAATCCACTTGTGAGGCCATACCCATCAGATGGTGAATCATGCCCATGAGGCCCATGGTTCGACCGTCATCAGGTGAGTAAATCTTGGAGATTCCCGATTGATGGAGTGTTCGTATTTCCGGAGGCGTGATGGTTCCTCCACCGCCCCCAAAGATGCGAACATGGGCGCAGCCTGCTTCATCGAGAAGTTGACGAATGTAGGTGAAGTACTCGACGTGACCGCCCTGATAGGAGGTAAGTGCCACAGCGTGTGCGTCTTCTTGAACAGCGCAATCAACAACAGCCTTGGCTGATTGGTCATGGCCCAAATGAATCACTTCTGCGCCCGAGGATTGAATCAGTCGGCGCATGACGTTGATGGCCGCATCGTGGCCGTCGAACAGCGACGCTGCGGTGATGACGCGAACTGGGCCGGTCGTCGTCTCGAACACGGGGTCTTCATCGGCCATGATGCTTCCACGCACCTTTAGTTCATCAATTCAAGGGTGGACGGGTGTGTTCATTCACCAACCCTGTTGCTGTTCGTAAGCGACATCTGGGGGTAGATGAGGCACGGCCTTCTCTGCTGCGGCCTGGTTTGATTGGTCAAGCAACGCCTGCTCAAGTAGGTCATCCAATTCCGTTCGCATGCGTTCAAGTCGAATCGCCTGATGTGGGCCGAGCATCCTCATCATCACCGCCCGTTCATATGAAGATGCGATTTCCTCGAGTTGTTCCCGTTGAGTGGCTTCCCTCAATGAAGTCTCGAAGCGTCGAGCACGGCCTCCTCGTGTCACAATTCCGATAGCGATCCACAACGAAAGAGGCACTCCAACAAAGACACCAATCAAGTCCCATGCACCGAGACCAACTTGAGTGCCTGGGATGATGATTTCGAAACTATCTATTGGTTTTGAAGAGGCATCAAGTGGGTCAGTCCCCGCATTTCGTTCAGCATCGTCAAGGTAACCATCGTTGTCATCGTCAGGGTCTGCATTATCACCAACGTTGTCGTTATCGTAATCGTTCTGTTCGAGGGGATTGTAAGGGAAGGCATCCGCTTCGTCTATGGTTCCGTCTCCGTCGACGTCGTTCGGTGATGGATAATCTGGAAGCACATCGACGCTGTCATTGTACCCGTCATTGTCACGATCGAACAAATAAGGGTCGGGGTTGTTACCAGAGAGGTTATCGCCCAGACCGTCTCCATCCTCATCCTTGCATTGCGTTGAGTCTTGGGGGAACATGTCTGGGTTTCGTCCGAGCGGGTTGTCACCGCATCCATCGTTGTCCGCATCGAACCATTGGCTTGGTTCTGCTAAGAAAGCGTCGTAGTTGGCGCCCTCAGGATTGTCCCCAAAACCATCACCATCGATGTCATACCATTGAGTTGAATCGAATGGGAACCGGTCTGCGTTCGAGCCAAATGAATTGTCGCCAAAACCGTCTCCGTCGGAGTCCATGTCTTGAGATGGGTCGTATGGAAAGGCATCAGCCGCATCCTCAACACCATCATTGTCCGTATCCAACCAGCGTAAACTGTCATTTGGAAATCCATCCCCTTCATCCGACCATCCATCGCCATCGCTGTCAACACAGCCAAAGCGGTCTTCGGATGAAGTTCCGGGTACCGTCATACAAGCATCGCCCCGGGTACCGCCGAGGTTGTCTCCGTAACCGTCACCATCGAGGTCGGAAGATTGAGTCGGGTCAAATGGGAACTCGTCGTAAGAGGCACCGTCGCTGTTGTCTCCATAGCCGTCGCCGTCCAAATCGTTCCACTGGGTGACTTCAGACGGCAAATCATCGATGATGTCTGCGTAGCCATCTCCATCCATGTCTCTGCATCCAAGCACGCCTTCTGTACTGTTGCCGCTCTCCAAGGGGCAGTTATCCCCGTTGATTCCTGTTGGATTATCGCCGTAACCATCGCCGTCGCTGTCAGCCCATTGACTTGGATCGCTAGCGTAGGCGTCTCCTTCGTTGCTAAACCCGTCAAAATCATTGTCGGGGCAACCGAACACGTCGCGGTTCGATGTGCCTGACACATTGGGGCAATCGTCGGCAAAATTGCCGGTTGATTCATCACCGAATCCATCACCATCCTCATCAGCCCACTGCGTGACATCATGAGGGAATGCATCGGAATCATCCGCCCACGCATCGCCATCAATGTCGCCACAGCCTTGGCGGCCAGAGGTCGAAGTCCCCGGGGTGTAGGGGCAGTCATCGCTTGTTGAAAATCCACCGTTATCGCCGAAACCGTCTCCGTCTTGATCGCTCCATTGGTTACCGTCAGCAGGGAATGCATCCCTTGTGCTTCCGAACCCGTCACCATCCAAGTCATCAGAGAAAATCGAAAGCGTTTGAAGTGCCCCATCGTATTGGAGTAGAGCAAAGTTACCGGCGTTTGCCGCTATTGCTTGGGGGCATCCAGCGTTGACATCGTGTGTCGTCACGTTGGTGATGGAAGCTTCATGCCATGCGATGATGCTGATTTGTTCGTTTTGACCACCGGAGACAACAGCTTGTCCTTCGCTTACGAGCGTGCCCGTGTGGCACAGTGCTGCAATGCCAACGTCTGGCGTACTCGTGCCGACCATTGAAAGAATATCACGCGTAGATTTCACGGTGAACGAAGAGGAAAAGTCAGTGTCTCCAAGCACCGCCATATTGGTGTCAAGACCTCTGTATTCTGATGTGGATAACACACCATTCGCAGTGTTGAATGAAACAAAATCACACGCAGTGTTGCTACCCGTATTCCATCCTTCGACAAACAGTGCCGACTGATGACCAAAGACCATGAGTTCAGCATCCGCCAACAGGCCGATTGAGCAATCTTTGATTCCAGTCCATTGGGCGTCAAAAAGGTCGATACCGGTACTGAGGTTTCGTTCTGCAAATACATGTGCTGTGCTCACCTCCATGCTTCCAGTTGCCCATGATGCTGAAGTGCCGAGAAGCGACATTGCATCCGATGCCGTGTTGTGGTCGCGCTCACCACAGTGTGAATTGGCTGCGCTGTACAGTGCCGAGGAACTTGCAAACAGCGCATGGTTACAGGCAGGGTTTGGACCAAGGGTTTCGCTCATTGCACCGATTTGACCGCCACTTTCTAATCCGTTGGAGAGGGGTGACAGCCATTGGGCTGTCGCAGCGACCGATGTAGAATTGGCTTGCAAATCCCACTCCATTGTGATGAGGCGTTGGCGGTCATTGGCGAGTGTGCAGTCGAGGCCTGCGACATCAATCAGACCGTTCCCGGTTGGGCAACTGATGGTGAAAAAGGCGCTGTCTTGGTTCGCAGTCAGAGCGTGAATACTCAACAGTGACGTGCTTGAAATTTCAAAACTGTGTTCTCGAACACCAGCATCATCAACCGATTCCAGAATGATGCCGGATGAAGTTTGAGCAATGAAGACCATGCCTGCTGCATGAACGGATTGTTTGACGGGCGTCCCAACGAGGCTTGTGTTTGAGAGTATTGAACCATCGTGGTCGATGATCAGCAATTTTCCACCAGCGGGTTCATTCGTCCATGTATGATTGCCCACAATGCCTTCGCCTGCGTGGGTGACAGTGAGGGCGTAAGCGTTGCCTATAGGTGATACATCGACGCCCACGGCACCGCCTTCTATTCCCACATTCACGTCCCAAACCCAAGAAGATTGAGGGGCAACATTCGACACTTTTTGTTCTTCTAATTCCGAGAAATTGCCGGTCGGAGCCATCAATTGTAAAACGAAGAAAATTGAGACTACGAGCACAAAATTGGCGTTTTTCATAGAATCTATTCGGTAGGTAGGTGTTTGAATGTTTGCTTACCAGCAAACGACTCAACTGTGTATCAAATTTGAGACACTTCGCCCTCTGCCAGTGGCGGAAGGCCCTTTTTAGCGCGAATATAAGATGTGTAATTGCCGTAGTAGACGGTCACGACGCCGTCTTGCAACTCCCATATGCGGTTGACCACTTGGTCGAGGAACCAGCGGTCGTGCGATACGGTGATGAGTGAACCTTCGTATCCCTTTAGCGCCTCTTCAAGAGTGTCTTTGGAATCCATGTCCAAGTGATTGGTAGGTTCGTCCATGAGCAGGAGGTTGTTTTCTTCGAGCAACAGTTTGAGCAGCGCAACACGAGCTCGTTCTCCCCCTGATAACTGGGAGAGTTTCGTTGTCACTTGGTCTCCAGAGAATTGGAACCGTCCGAGCGCTGCACGGATATCACCGTACTGGAAGTCAGGGCGGAGTCGCTGAATCTGTTCGACCGGCGTGAGGTTGAAATCAAGCGTTGCGTGGTCTTGGTGGAAGTATCCAATTTCACAGCCCGGCGCTAAGTCTCGAATGCCGCTGGTCAGTTTTTCATCCCCGTTGATGAGTTTCAGTAGAGTGGTTTTTCCTTGGCCGTTACCACCTACAATACCAATTCTGTCGCCTTTTCGGACTTCTAAATCTTGGTTGCTCAAAATTGGCCGTTCGAGCCCATCGTATACTTTGGTTGCACCATCGAGTTGCAAGACATCCATACTCGCCTTATCGACGGCTTCGAGGGTGAGAATGAGTGGTTTTCGCTTCTTGGGAACGCGTGCCCGCAGTGCTTTCAGTTCCTGTTGCATCCGCTCAATCATCTTCTGTTTTGCAGATATGGACTTGTCGTACTTGTTGGCACGCTTCATTTGCTTCAGTGCTCCGGTGGTCGCTGCAATTTTTTTCTCAACGGTGTGAATCATATCGCCAAGTGCTGCTTCTGTCGCTACTTTTTGGCGTAAAAATTGACTGTAATTTCCCTTCCAAGGCCATGCCCGAAGGTTGTCCACTTCGACGATTCGAGTGCAGACTTGGTCGAGGAAGTATCGGTCGTGCGATACGATGAGTTGAGCGCCTTTGAAATCCTTCAAAAATCCCTCAAGCCATTCTGTTGTCTCGATATCCAAGTGGTTGGTTGGCTCGTCAAGGAACATGACGTCGACACCAGCAAGACCAACCAGTTGCCGTGCAAGGGCAAGTTTGGCTTTCTCTCCTCCGGAGAGTTTGCTCACCTGCATGTCCATTGGGTGCTTATCCAAACCCAGTCGAGCAAGGGTTGCTTTGGCGATGCTCGCAACGTTACCGCCACCGCTTGCGCCAAGTGTTTGTTGCAGTTCGGAATAGCGTTCCATGACCGTCTCCCAGTCGCCTTCGTAAAATGCAGGGTCGGCCATTTGTGCCTCAATGGAGGCAATCTCTTCTTCCAATTCTTGGAATTGCCGTCCTTTGCGACCGAGTTCTTCCTCGATAGTTGAATCCGATTCAATGTCACGGATTTGGGTCAGGTAGGCAATGCGGATTCCAGGTGCATATTCGATGTCACCAACGTCTTGCGATTGTTCACTGATGGTGTTGAGAAGGGTAGTTTTTCCGGCACCGTTGTGGCCTACGATTCCGATTCGGTCACCGTCTTGTACCAAGAGATTGATATCAAGCAGTACATCAACAGGGCCGAAACTTCGGTCGACGCCTTCAATGTTGATGAGTTGGCGTGCCATGTTCTCCCCAGTTGACCGCCTCGTCAACCCCTCATAAACTGCGCGACACCGAGTCGAACCGCTGTTCACTTGCACTGGTTTATTCACTACCTCGAAGCAGTTGTCTACATGGTCCGCAAACGATGGACGCCCGAACGCCAACGAACGCTCAAGGAAGCGGACTGGATTGTGGGCTGGTTACGAACAAACGGTCCTGCAAACACCCGTGAAATTGCACAGGCAATGGAAAATGCAGGCCTCGAACTTCGGGCCCACGTGCTGAGTAAAGCACTGCGTAAATCACCGTTCATCGTTCAGTCCAGTCAACAACGAATCGATGGCGTTTCGTTGAGTGTATGGAAGTTCGAAGTTCCTGAGGAGCAGTAAATCTCAATCAAAAGGCTTTGATTGCATCCTCATGGAGCGTCAACAAGTTACGTAGTTTGACCTTCATCGATGGCGTAAGCATATCGTTGTCAGTCGTCCACTCTACAGGGTCAAGAATGATGTTTGCTGCACGCTCATAGCCTTTCCATGCTGGTGCTTGCATGTTCTTCTCTCGGAGCTCATTCAGCAACCAGGCACGAGTAGATTCACGCGCACAGATGTCTGCGTTGCTTCCGGATGCATCCACGCCAGCACTGCCGAGTGCGGTCTTGAGAGCGTCCATGTTCGGGTGAACAATGAGGTACGTTTTGAGCATGTTTCGACCGTCGAGTACCGCTTGTTCAACCAGCGGTGAAAGTTTGAGGTTCTCTTCCAGCGGAGCTGGGGAGACATACTTTCCATTTTCAAGTTTGAATTGACTCTTGACACGGCCGGTGATAGAGAGGAACCCATCAGACGACAGTTTACCCAAGTCACCGGTACGGAACACGCCTGGCTCCATGAGGACTTCTTTGGTTGCTGCTTCATTGTTCCAGTATCCTTGCATGACGTTTGGTCCGTGGACGATGATTTCGCCTTCATCCGGTCGGTCTGGGTCGTCCCATGCATCGGTATCGATGGTGACCTTCACGCCGTTAGCAACTCGACCTACGCAGCGTAGTTTCGAAGTGCCTGGTCCTGCCCATCCGTTGGCAGCAACAAGCGGTGAGGTTTCAGTGAGGCCGTAGCCTTCGTAGCAGCTGAATCCAACTTGTTGGATAAACGCAGCAACGTCAGGTGAGAGCGCAGCCGCACCGGACATACAGAAACGGATATTGCCTCCGAATCGGGCACGCACTTTGGACCAAACGAGTTTGTCGTAGAACTTGTCAAAGAAGCCGGTAGCAGGAACTGCATCGCATTCAACGCCAGCCTTTTCAATTCGCTTTGCAGCAGATTTCTTGGCTTTACCAATCAAGAATTTCTTGACGCCGGTCGCTTCCTCAAATTGGCTGTTAACCCGGTCATAGAACTTGTTCCAAACCCGAGGAACGGCAAGCAAAACTGCAGGTTTAATCTCAATACATTCATCTGCAATTCGAGTAATTTCGGAAATGAGGTTGATGTGGACACCACACCGTATCATCCAGTGCAGGTCAAACGTACTTCCAAAGGAGTGAGCCCATGGCAGGAACGCAGCGTTTTTGTCACCGACATAAACCTTGAATGCTGATTGAACGCACAGTACATTGGAGAGCGTGTTCCAGTTGGTAAGCATTACACCCTTTGGGTTACCTGTGGTTCCAGAGGTGTAGATCAGCGTATTGAGTGCGAACGGATCGTCTGCAACTTCAAACGTGTTTTCACTGGCTCGGCCAGCAGCCACAAAGTCGGCCCATCCGTGAACATCAATACCTTCTGGCGGCAACTCGTTTGCAGGTTCATCACCAAGTAAAACAACACCGCACTTCGGCCATGCAGCAGCATCATCTGGTAGGTGCTTGACGAGTTTGTCAAGGATGGCCGTGTTGGCTACTGCAAGCATTGAGGGGGTTGAATCGTTGAGAATATATGCCCACTCATCGCCGTGTTGGTGGGTGTACATTGCGGTGTATGCAGCACCGATGCCGTTAGCACCGTACGCCATCGCAGCCCATTCCACACTGTTGTCCAGAATCAATGCAACACGTTCGCCTGCCTCAACACCAACATCCGCCAGTTGTTGACCGACCGCTGTTGCTAATTCGCCGAATTCGCTGTATGTGAGGTGGACTCGCGATGCGCCCTTAGCGGGGATGTATCCGAAGCACTTGTGGTCGCCAAATCGTCCAACGCTGGTCATCAGCATTTGGTAGACCGTTCGGGGGTCATCGCCTTCGGGTTTCACCCATTGTCGGTCGTCCGGTTGTCGTTCCCATGCCATCTGCAGTTCTGCCATGTACACTAAGTGTGGCATTAAGCACTTGAAGGGTTCGCCGGTTCTTCATTGAGAATTCGTATTGAGTACGGCAATGACGTTTTCACGCCAATCAGCACCGTCGTTGCGGTTAGCAAGCGGACTTGCAGGGCTTGGGTGCCAACAGGTATCGATACGAATTCGACGGCCGCTTCGACTGATGCCTTCGCCGCTTTTGCCAGCCTTCAACGCTAATCGAGCTCGTTGTTCAGCGTACTTACCGACTCCTATAACCCGAGTGATGTTCATGATATCGAGTACGTCGAGTAGATGCTCGTCGCACGCTGCAAGGATTGGGTTCATCACGGCGGAAGGAAGAGTGTTTGGCGTTATGTTTCGCCCGGTCTCGCCCAGCAAAAGAAGTGGGCAATGATTGACAATGAATATATTCTCAAACGTTGTTTGTGCCGATCCGTAATGCTGCTCCATGAGATTCCACAGTCTGGTTCCGGAGATTTCTTGCCGTTCAAGCGACATGCCAACGATTGGCCTCTTTGGATGCGCATTTGCAGGTGTTTCCAATTCTTTGGCTTTGATTTGAAGAAACGATTGGGCAACTTCAGTTGCACCGAACGGAACGCCAGTTTGCGCCATTCCCCAAGGCCCAGGATTCATTCCAAGCAGAAGCGTATGGCTGCCGAGGTTTCCCCATTTACGCAAGAATTGTTCATGGTGAGGCCATGCATAATCGAGTGGGTTCGTCGCATGAGCGACACTGGTTTTTTTCTCAAGCACTGGAATGGCAGCATCACACTGTGACGACAGGCGTCGAGCAGCTTCAATCAAGCGCTCGACTACGTCGTTTTCGGCCATCTCAACCTCTCCGTAGGAAGAGGCCTTCACGCATCGTCGAATCGACGAGAAGCAGCCATGAAACCAACGGTCATGGCGACCATTGTACCCAATGCGCCAAGCGCTGGAATGGATTCATCATCGGTCGAGGATGTTTCATTGCCGCCGGTTTCTCCGCCGGTTTCTCCGCCAGTATTGTTACCGCCGGTTTCTCCGCCAG
>JAKMGM010000084.1 GCA_022424925.1 Candidatus Poseidoniaceae archaeon
GTGGGCTCGGAGAGAATTGAACTCTCGATCTTCGCCATGTCAAGGCGACGTCATAACCCCTAGACCACGAGCCCTAGGTAATCTGCCGACTGAACCGGTGTATTAAATCACATCGGTTGTCACTGGATGCATCAACTTACGATCTTCGAAATCCTACCTGTACAGTTCGGTTGTGAACATGAACCAGCCATTCGCGTTCGACCGTTTTTCATTTTGATGAGCTGCCCATCTTTGATTGGGCCATAGGTCTTGCACTTCAAACAAAATCCTTCAGTAGTTGCCATCTCAATCGTTCATAGCACGGGTGACTTTGACTTAGATTCTTCGATGCAATACTACTCTGAGCATAGGTATGACGTTTTTGCAACTTTAGCGAATATACCCCCTCCTTTGCGTGGAAATGTACCAGAAATGTGTCGATGCATCGTCGGCTTGCATGTTGAAAAGCACTACTGCGTTACATTCCCCGCATTTGGCGCCAAGGTAAATCAATCCCCTTTGAATCAAATGTCGTATAACATACATTATGCGACACTAAGCCCCACTCGAAAAGACGGATTTATTCCTTCTCTGACAAATTGAGTGAATCAAGCGATGCTTCAAACATGCCAACAAGAGGGGGACCGGCAAAAACACCTTCGAGACCACCATCTTTGGTGTCGAGTGAATCCGCAATTTTTTGGGAAATACGTTTCCATGATTTTTTGTCTTCAAAGACAGAATGAACAATGAACAGACCTTGACCGTCAATGGATTGACCGATCCAAGCAGCAAGACACCCATCTTGGCGGCGTTTGAATTCTTGGCGTGCTTGCAGCATTCGCTTGAACCTCGCCTCCTTTCCCTTGGCACCTGAACAGACAACAGTCTCAACCAGCACGTTTTTGATTTCCATCCTTAACCCTCCACATTATCCATTATATTATTGCCTATTTGAAAAATACATATGTGAGATTCAATGATTGATGAGTTCCCCTCGCAAGCACGTGGCTCTGATTGGAGATTCAGAAGGTTGCAAACACCAAGCCTCCCAATATGGACTATCGAGAACATTGAAATTAGCTACAGCGCCAACTTCGAGTCGTCCATGAGTTTGCCCGGTTGGATGAGGTGTAGTCTCAGACGGATTTCGAGTTGCACCGATTAACGCGTTCAAAGGGTGTACTCCGCATCGTTGAACCAGTAACGACCCAAGAAACGGCATGCTGTTCGTTTTGCAATTCGGGTTGAAGTCTGTAGCAATACTCCATGGTATCTCGTTTTCTGTAACTTGTTTGAAATCCGGCCACTGTGCCCCCATTGCATAAGGTGTACCTGGAAGGAAGCCAGTGACGACACCCGCCTCTTTCATTCGATGGCGTGATTCCAAATTTGTATGGTGCGCATGGTCTGCTGTATCAGCCGATAATTCAGCTGCTAAATCACCACCGCCCCCATCCACGAACTCATCAATATGCATGCGGATTTCCAATCCACCTGTTTTCGAGGCACGCAACACTTCCTCCGTTTGCTCGATGTTGAACCATCCTGGTTCACAGAAGACATCGGCTGACCTTGCAATACCTTGTTGCAAGACACGAGGCAATTGCTCCGATAGGATTTCTTCTACATACTGTTCTGCAGTCAATCCTTTTGGGATGTCATGCGCACCAAGCCACGTTAAATCAAGGGTCGGTAAATGCTTCATATCTTGCAATTGTGAACCAATCTCGAGCAAACGAAGTTCTGAATCCGTCGTCAGCCCGTATCCGGATTTTGCCTCCATGTGTGTTGTACCTGAACGCAAACAATTACGTATTCGTTCATACCCAAGTTGGAGTAAACGCTCGTTGGATGCTGCGGCAGTTGAACGAACAGTGTCTTGGATTCCTCCACCAAGTTCCGATATTTGTCTGTATGATTTCCCTTCATGCCGCCATGATAATTCTCTTGAACGGTCACCAGTCCAAAGAAGATGAGTGTGTGCATCGACAAATCCGGGAATAACTGCCCTGTTCTCTAACGAAAGAACGCAGTCTTCGGACGTTGCGGTGTTTTTTTCAGTTGGCATTCCGTATTCTTCAACGAGCACATCACTCTCGTCAATCCGCTCGATCGTCCCGTTATGTACGACAAGTCCCATTCCCGGTGGATGAACATAGTGAGATGTGTCAACCGAAGCATCGCCAGCCAGAACACCACTGCCCGCAAGGTGTACCATCGCACCGGCGTTGACAAATACTGTTCGCATGATACCCTGCGTATGCTGAGGGTTGAAGAACAATGGCTCTGTGGGTGAACTGATTGCGATGGCCGGATGGACACTTGGGATAGAGTCAACAGCCCACACCCTTTCATTTGGATTAGTTGACCCATTGGGCAATCCACATCCCGCTTGTTCCGATACAGTGCGCCCCGACGAAGGCGGAATTCATCCCCGTGAAGCCGCCGATCATCACAAGGACATAGCGAACTCATTGTTGACAAATGTTCTCGAGAAATATGATGTTCATCCAGGCGATATAGGAATCGTGGCGTATTCACAGGGACCCGGGCTCGGCCCTTGTCTGCGCGTCGGCGCAGCAATCGCAAGAGGAATATCGAGCCGATTGAACACTCCACTTATTGGCGTGAACCACTGTGTTGCACATATCGAAATTGGCAGGCAGCAATGCGGTTGTGACGACCCTGTCCTGCTCTATGTTTCGGGTGGAAACACACAAGTCATAGCCCACTTAGACGGTCGATATCGCGTCCTGGGTGAAACACTCGACATTGGAATTGGTAACATGCTTGACAAGTTTGCGCGGACTCAAGGAATACCTTTCCCCGGTGGGCCTGTTATTGAAAAACTCGCTAGTGAATGGCTTGAAAACAATCCGAATCCTTCCCTCGATGGACTTGAATTACCGTTTGCAGTCCGTGGAATGGACTTGGCGTTTTCAGGAGTCATGACTGCAGCACAACGTTTGCTGGACAACGGTGCACCGTTGGGTGCAGTTTGTTGGTCTCTCCAAGAACACGCTTTTTCCGCATGCGTCGAAATAGCCGAACGTGCCATGTCACACACCGGCAAAACTGAACTTTTGCTCGGGGGCGGAGTTGCCTGTAATTCTCGATTGCGCCAAATGTGTGAACTGATGACAGAGGAGCGGGACTCTACATCGCATGCGCCGCCACGAATGTATTGCATCGATAATGGCACGATGATTGCGTTGCTTGGTAAAATTGAATATCAAAACGGGCGAGTGACTTCATACGAGCAGAGCGCTGTAGATCAGTATCTGCGAACGGATCAAACACCAGTAACCTGGGCTGTATGACAATTGCTTCGACGCTAATTGTTTTTAAGGAGTCATCAACGACATGGTAACGGGGGAATGAGTCATCAGCGGCGAACGTAGGAAAAAAGATGAACCTTTCAACCCGTTTGCGCGTGATGCCAGTGCCCAACGCAACAAGCGAATGAATGAACGTTCTCAGACCCAACGTCGTAACGCTCCAGCCGCTCGTCCAGCCCAGCACCCGCAACAAAACAAGCAAAACGCTCACGACGATTTAGCCAAGCGTCGAGAACAAGCTCTCAAAAGGTTGGGTGGTGCTGAAAACAAGTCGTCAGTTCGTGCCAAAGTCGATTCATCGAAACCAGAAGAGTCGCCAACCTTTACCAACTCGGTAGAAAAAAAGGCATCAGCGCCCGAAAAAATTTCGAAAGAAGAACGTCTCGCAGAATTGCGTAGGAAATCTCAGGCTTCACGTGAAAACGCCAAAGCACAGCGAGTCGAAGCTCAGGAAATCAAGCCTGAGATACAACTTCAGAATGCTCCAGCAGCCGTAGAATTTGTTTCAGCAGAGCCAGCCCCTGCACCCACTGAAGTGGCTCAAAATGCTACACCAACAACCACTCCTGGCGCCCGAAGCGATGTATTCAAGACCATCCAAACAGAGGTGGCAAAGCCTTCGACAGACCGCCGGCGAAGGAGACGACGCGGCGATAAGAAAGGTGGCGGCCGACAGAAACAAGAGAAAAAACTCAACCGCCAGAAATACCTCGAGTACAAGTATGCAGCGAAGGATTTGTTGAATACAGATACTGTTGCTGAAGAACATCGCTCGAATGTTCTCGGCCAGATATGGGCAAAGGGTGAACGCATTGGAGTAACTGATTCTCTTGCATTCATTGAAAGCAAAGTCGACGAAGAGATTCTTCCGCGAGATATTGCGGACAAACTTAGAGACCTCGTCTCTCGAATGACAACACGAAGGTGATACAGTGACCGAACTAGAAGTAAGTGAAAATATGGTAGCAAGCGTACATTACAAGGGAACTCTGCCGGACAGCGGCGATGTTTTCGACAGCAGTGAAGGACGTGAACCACTCACATTTTTGGTCGGTCACAAGCAAATGATTCCTGGTTTTGAAGAAGAAATCATGGGTGCAAAGGTAGGCGACTCTCTTGAGTTCACGCTTAGTTCTGACCGCGCATACGGTGACAGAGATGAGCAAGCCGTTATGGAGATTCCACGCTCACAGTTTGCTCAATTGGAAGAACAGGCTTCACTTGAAGTGGGAATGCAACTGGTTGCCCAAATGCCACACGGCCCCTCTCCATTCACAATTACGACATTGACAGATGATGCTGTAACTGCTGACTTCAACCACACCTTAGCAGGTCAATCTCTTACATTCTCTGTTGATATTGTCGAATTAAGAAAAGCTACCGATGATGAGTTGTCACACGGGCACGTGCACGGGCCCGGCGGGCACCAACATTGAGTGGGAGTGTTGATGAAGTCCCTCCGCATGGAAGGTACATGGTCAGTCAACGTAGAGAGGACTGGAAAACACTCAGCGGTCTTGAATTGGACTTAGAAAGCACCCCAAGCACACTTGAACAGTTGTCGATACTTCCCGAAGACCTGGGCGGTGCCGGCAGACCACCATACACACGCGGAATACATTCGACCATGTATCGGTCTCGTTTGTGGACCATGCGGCAGTACGCGGGTTTTTCGAGTGCGAAAGCTACCAATGAACGTTTCAAACTTCTTCTTGAGCGTGGACAGAAAGGGCTCTCTGTAGCGTTTGACTTGCCAACCCAACTCGGGCTTGACGCGGACGATGAAATGTCCCTTGGTGAAGTTGGTAAAGTTGGTGTGTCAATATCTGCGTTAGGAGATATGCGCGAGTTGCTTGAAGGCATACCACTCGATAAAGTGAGTACTTCAATGACAATCAATGCCCCAGCAATGGTTCTCCTTGCAATGTACATCGCAATTGGTGAAGAACAAGGTGTCGAGCCACACCAAGTTCTCGGTACGATTCAAAATGATATTCTCAAAGAATACATAGCACGAGGCACCTATGTATTCCCGCCAGCTCAGAGTATGCGTCTTATCACAGACATTTTCGAGTACTGTTCTGAACACGTGCCGAAATGGAACACCATTTCGATTTCAGGATATCACATCAGGGAAGCAGGATCAACAGCAGTCCAAGAAGTCGCATTCACGCTGGCGAATGCCCTCGCCTATGTAGAGGCTGCAATTAAAACTGGATTGGACATTGACAGTTTTGCTCCAAGGTTGTCCTTTTTCTTTAATTGCCATAACGATTTCTTCGAAGAGGCTGCAAAATTCCGTGCCGCTCGGACACTTTGGTATGAATTGATGTCGACGCGGTACGCGCCCTCGAACCCGAAATCTTCGATGCTGAGGTTCCACACGCAGGTTGCTGGAGTAAGCCTTACCGCTCAGCAACCTCTCAACAACATTGCTCGTGTGACGATACAAGCTCTTGCTGCAGTGTGTGGGGGAACACAAAGCCTTCACACCAATTCATATGATGAAGCACTCGGTTTGCCCACAGAGAAATCAGCCACTGTTGCCTTACGCACACAGCAAATTATCGCTGAAGAAAGCGGTGCTGCTGATGTCGTTGACCCCTTAGGTGGATCCTACCATGTCGAAGCCTTAACAAAACGTATTCATGACCTTGCCCTCGAACAGATTGAGAAAATCGAGTCCCTGGGCGGAGCACTCAACGCCATTGAACAGGGTTGGCAGCAACGTGAAATACACAATGCTGCATACCAGCATCTGAACGATGTTGAGTCAGAAAACCGTAAAATTGTCGGCGTGAACCATGGTTTAATGGATGAAGATTCCGTACCTGAGCCACTCAAACTTGACCCGACGGTTGGTGATGAACAGTGCCGGCGACTGTCTGAATTGCGCTCAAACCGCAATGACGCTGCAGTCAGTACTTGCCTCCAAGACATCCGAAATGCCGCAGAGTCCGGTGAAAACCTGTTCCCCTATGTGCTGAAAGCAGTGAAGAATGATTGCACACTCGGCGAAATCATTCAAGCCATGAAGGATATTTTCGGGACATGGATGGCTCCAAGTGGATTTTAGGTGATGGTATGGATTTCGGACCAATTCAAATCGACCACATTGGTATAGCGACTCACAGTTTGGAAACTGGTAGCACTTTTTGGAGGCTACTGGGTTTATCGGAAGGTGATGAAGATGAAACCGTACTCGACCAAGGAGTCACAACACGATTTTTTACAACGGATGTTTCGAAACCCACAGACCACCCACCAGAAGTCGAATTGCTCGAACCAACCGGTGAAGATACCCCAATCGGTGCATTTCTCAAAAAGCGTGGACCTGGAATTCAACAACTTTGCTTCCGTGTTGGAGACTTAGAAGGACTGATTGAACATCTCGTTCAACATGGAGTCCAGATGATTGATAGGCAACCACGAAAAGGCTCGGGTGGGAAGATGATAGCGTTCGTGCATCCTCGATCGACAGGCGGCGTGCTTGTTGAATTAACGCAATCATCATAATCGTCCATCAGTTCATTGGAATGATGCGAACTTGCGTTGACAACCTTATCGCTCTACCCCACATCGATGGACCACGCATCCGTAGTGAGGTTGATTTTTTGTCCAATCGACTGGAACAACTACGCCTAAGGCGACACATTTCGAACGACGCGTATCTCGATGCCGGAGCAATACAGGGTGCGTTTGCCATGATAGGAAACCTCGTTGAGATGGGCGTTCCGCAACGAGAGATTTTTTCACAACTCAAGCAGCAACTGCAGCGTGCGTGTAACCTTGAAGTCAAACACCCTGGATTGAATACGGCAATTGAAAGTGGTCGAATACGTGGGTGATACTATGGCGGAAACTTTGCTCAGTCTTCGTGGCGTTACCAAAAAGTTCACCGAAGTTGAAGCGCTTACTGAAATCGACCTCGACATTCATTCCGGCGAGATTGTTGGTCTTGTCGGTAGCAACGGAGCCGGTAAAACAACGCTGCTGCGACTTATGGCGGGTGTGTATTCTCCTACGACTGGGAGTGTGCTTCTTAGCAGTGGTCGGCCGGTACAAGAGATGCGGCAGGAATTAGGCGTCGTTCCTGAATCCACAGGGCTGTATTCGCGACTGACTGCATGGGAAAACATTCGTTACCACAGTCGAATGCACGGTGTAAGTGACGCTGTAGCGTGGGCGCGAACAGAAAAATTCGCTGAACATCTCGACATGAGCGAGAATCTACGGCGACACACCAAAGGCTTCTCACGAGGTATGAAACAGAAAACCGCATTGTTGCGAGCTTTAGCACACGGCCCGAACATCTTACTACTTGATGAGCCAACTGCGGGCCTCGACATTACCAGTGCTCGTACCGTTCGTGCTCTCGTTAGGCAATTGCGTAATGAAGGTGGCACTGTGATTTATTCAACGCACCATCTCGCTGAAGCACAACAAGTGTGCGATCGAATAGTGATTATTCACAACGGAGAACTACGCGCAGATGGTTCACCAACCGAACTCCTGGAAGGCACAGGAACCGAAACACTCGAGGATGCATATGTCTCACTTACCCTCGATCAGGCTCGACCGCGACATGAAGACAACGACAAGGAAGGTGTCCTAAGCAGTTGGTGGAGGCGATTATTCACGCCAAGAACGCCAAAGGCAACAATGGGGGAATCAACTGATGAGTGATGGGAGTGGCCGAAGGGTGCGTGCCATCGCGGCAAAAGAAATTGTCGAATTCGCTCGTGATTGGCGTACTATCATGGCCATCATTGTCATTCCATTACTCATGTTCCCACTGCTTTTCATTCTCTTTCCCGTGCTACTCGAATCCGAAGCAGCAGAACTTGATGCGCTTGAGGTTGCCGTGATTGTACAAAGCGATGATTTTCCAGAGAATCTTCACGAAAACCTCTCGTTTGCTGGAGTTGTGACGCTGATTGAACCTCTTCCAAACCTTACTACGCTTTCTGACCCGGCCGGTGATCTCGAACGGGTACGAAACAGTTCGGTTGATGCGGTACTGCGCTTTGAATCAAACAACCAGACATGGTCGTATGCAATTCTACACCTTTCGACATCTGAACGTTCCAATGAGGCAAGGTATCGGTTACTTGCGACGCTTTCAGAATGGGAAGATTCTGAAGTGCGCCAACGAATATCTGATGGTGGACTCGATGTCAATGAAACCCTCGATCCACTGCGTTGGAATGGAGACATAGCACAGGGTGATGTTGCAACAACAGGTGAGCAAGCAGGTATGGTACTGTCGTTGTTCATACCTCTCGTACTTGCAATCTGGACATACTCCAGTGCTATACAGCCGTCAATCGACATGACGGCTGGCGAACGTGAGCGAGGTACGCTCGAGGCTTTGCTGTGTTTACCGTGTACACGCCTCGAACTCCTCATGGGCAAATGGGTAGCGGTTGCAACAATCACTGGTATTGGAGTGGTGCTACAAATTTGTGGTTTGCTGTTTGCGATTGGTTATTTAGCATCTTCAAGTTTCATAGGATTGCCAAAACTTTCACTCGTTTCGGTGGGTCTGATCGTACTCTCAATCCTGCTGTTTGCAGTCATGGTTGTGGCTTTTGAACTCGCCTTGGCCATGCGTTCACACAGCGTCAAAGAAGCAGGCTCAATTCTAGCACCGGCACTGATGCTTATTCTCTTCCCAGCACTGTTTACACAAGTCATTAATTTAGACGGCATTGAAGGTTTCTGGTTTGCCATTCCAGTGGTCAACATTCTGTTAGCACTTCGTGAACTTCTCATGAACAGAGTGATTACTGAGCACGTCCTCATTTGGGTGATGTCATCACTGCTGTATGCAAGCCTTGCTGCGTACTATGCTTCAAAGCAGTTCAGCCGCGAAGACATTGTCACTTCACTTTCATGAACGGTCGCTGAAGTGAGTCAATGCGTTACGAACTATCTCTATGATAGCGTCAATTTCAGCAGATGTGATGTTGAAATGTGGGGTGAATCGTAAGGCGTTGGTTCCACCGTGGATGACGCCAAGGCCGTGTTTGCGGCACCATGTTTCTACTGCATCAAATCCAACCACAGGGAATTGATGTGGTTCAAGTTCCGCACTCAACAACAAACCTGTACCTTGAACTTGAGTGATGACGCCTGGCATCTCCTCGGCGAGAACCTTGAGTTTGGCAACAAACTCATCGCCTCTGTCACGTATATTGGCACGCAATTCGGGCGTAATCAATTCAAGAACTGCGCATGCTGTTTCGAGTGCACGTGGGTTGGTCGTCATTGTATTGCCGTAAATTCCTACGACATAATTTTCGGAAGCACGGTCATTCAACCCGAGAACTGAAAGAGGGTATTGGCCGGCATTCAATGCCTTGGACCATGTTTCCAAGTCAGGGCACTCAGCGTCTTGAAATCCGTCATAATCAATGATTGAAAGGCATCCTTGGCCGCGAATACCGGCTTGTATTGAATCAACGAGTAACATTGAACCGTGTTCAAGCGTCAGTCGACGAGCAGCATCATAGAAAGAACGGTCAACGCACGCACCAGGATTACCTTCGCCTTGTACGGGTTCGATCGCCATCAGTTCAATGAACACATTGTCTTTTTCAGCATCAGCAAAAGCTTGCTCGAGTGCTTCAACATCATTTGCAGGAACCAAAATGAGGTTATCTCTGTCCCGGAAAGTTGCAAGATTTTTGTCGTATGATGATTTACACGAGTGCGAGATTTGCGCAGGACGGTCCGTGCGTCCATGGAATGCCTTTTCAACAGCCATGAGTTTGATTTCCTTTCCCTCATGTGGTCCACCTGGGCCTGTCATTTTCCTCGCATTGACGTCAGCAATACGGAGACTCACGGTGACTGACTCTGAACCGCTGTTCATGCAAATGAAGCGTGTGAAAGGACAGGAGCCCCGAGTGTAGCCGAGTTCAGTTTGCAGGCGGTGTGCGAGACGTTTGTGACTGTAGGACGGTGTCATTACGTTCGCCATTACCCAATTTTGAGACATTGCGGTAATGACCTCACCTGGTCCATGTCCACTACCGAGCATTCCGTATCCTCCGTTGTCATGAAGGACGGCGCCGTGCGCAGTGATAATCCAAGGGCCGCATGCAGCCAGAGCGACATAGGGGTTCACAGTTGCTGGATTGTAGAAATTAATAAAATCAGCCTGTAAAATCGGGACGATTTGAGATTCGGGCATCGAGAGCATGTCCTGTCCGAATTCCATGGCCAGTTCTCTTTGCCGCACAACCGCTTCCTCAATCGCTGTGCCGAGTTTCGGGTCGATTCGCAGGAAACGCTGAATCATTTCATCTGACATTCCTACAGTGTCGCGGTTTGGAGCGAGACTGCGCAAATCTTCTAAGAGACTGAATGGGTTAACCGTAACCTGTGCCATCAAAGCATTGTCGTGTATGGACACCTTTGAACATTCGCTCATATTGCAGTCGTTGTCGTGTTCTTTCTCTTAACAAGTAATACCTCAGTAATAGCATAAGAATACTTATATCTGCCTCGGCACACGGCTAATCGTGCCTAAGATTTCCCTGGACATGCCTGCCGAACTGGTAGAGGATTTACGCAAACACGTTGGTGATGCGCACAAGTTTGTGAGTCTAGCAGATGCTGTGCGTACGGCATGTCGGAAATTGTTAGACCAGTTGGACGAAATCGATGCGAGGCACGGGAGGACGAATTAATGGCGAGCAAAGACGATGCAGAACGAGCAGTCAAGACACTGCTTGAATACCTTGAAGGCGACGCTGAAAGGGAAGGTTTGTTGAAAACACCACAACGCGTGATTGAATCCTGGGGTGAGATATTTTCGGGATACACTGTTGATGCAGAGGAACTGCTCCAGTCAACGTTTAATGGAGAAGGTTACGATGGAATCGTACTGTTACGTGATATCGAATTCCATTCGACGTGTGAACACCATCTTCAACCATTTAGTGGCCGCGCACACATTGCATACATTCCCGTCGACCGAATTGTTGGCATCAGTAAACTCGCTCGAATCGTTGATGCGCATGCTCTACGGTTGCAAAACCAGGAACGCATTACCAAAGGGGTAGCGGATGACTTGGAACAATACCTGCAACCGTTGGGGGCTGCCGTTATTCTCGAAGCATCTCACGGTTGCATGCGCTGCCGCGGTGTTCGAAAGCAGAATTCAGTCATGACAACTTCAGCCATGCGGGGCGTGTTTTTTGACAAACCTGAAGCCCGTCAAGAACTGATGCAATTGATTCATTCCCGTCCCCTGTGAGGTATTCAGATGTCCTTTGAACAATGCAGCATCTCGGGAGATGCAACCGTTGATTCACCACGAGACTTGGCCACAACCTACAAGATTGTAGAGATTTTTCACTCCGTTCAGGGCGAAGGTGCCCATGCTGGAATACCCCATGTGTTTGTTCGGTTTGGGAAATGTAACCTTCAGTGTGAATGGTGCGACACCGACTTTGAGACGTTTACGGAGATGACTGCTATTGACATCCTTGCTGATGTGCTGCAGTATTCATGCAAGCGAATAATATTCACCGGTGGCGAGCCGATGTTGAATGACTTGTGGCCACTGCATCGTCTTTTCAAGGCACGCGGATACACGCTGTCGTGTGAATCAAACGGAACTATTCTCATACCTGATGGATTGCTTGACTGGATATGCATATCACCGAAGGATCAATTGTATCCCAATGTTCGAATCAAACAAAGAGAAGGCGATGAACTCAAGTGTGTATATGTCGGTCAAGATCTGTCAATCTACGACGAATTGATGAATGGATTCTCTCACTGCTTTTTGCAGCCCTGCTATATGGAGGCAGAATCGGTTGAGTGGAATGGTAAAAATTTCGCCATGACTGAAACAGTGGTTAAAGAGAATCCTGAATGGAGATTAAGTCTGCAGACGCACAAATGGATGGGAGTGGATTAAGTGAAAAGAGCGGTTATGGCCTTGTCTGGTGGCATGGATTCTACATCCCTCTTGATGCGACTCATCGCTGATGGCTACTCAGTCGACTGTTTGTCATACACGTACGGCCAAAAACATACCGTGGAGGTTGAACGTGCATGCAAGAACATTGCATATCTCGATGAACATGGAATTTCTGTCGTCCATCGTATTATTGATTTGTCGAGTGCTTTGAGTTCATTCGAAAGCTCATTGCTCGTTGATGGTGAAGATATACCCGAAGGCCACTATGAAGAATCACAAATGAAGTCAACTGTGGTTCCGAACCGAAACGCCATCTTTGCTTCGATTCTCTACGGACATGCTCTCTCTGTTTCATCGCGAGAAGGCACAAAAGTCGATATTGCTCTTGGTGTCCACTCTGGTGACCATGAAATCTACCCTGATTGCAGGCCCGAGTTTTATACGGCTCTTGAGCACGCATTCGCAATTGGAAATTGGGACAGTGACAAAGTGTCATTCACCTTACCATACATCGACGGGGATAAGACTTCGATTCTGCTCGATGCTAAGAAAGCAATCGGAGTACTCGGCCTTGAATTCGATGTTGTTTTTGCCAACACTCTTACATCATATAATCCAGATTCAGATGGGAGAAGTTCCGGTACAAGTGGTGCTGATGTAGAACGTATCCTTGCATTCAATGCCATTGGAAAAAGTGACCCGATTGAATATGTTTCATCGTGGGACGAAGTGCTCAAAAATGCGCTCGAAGTTGAGAAACAACACAGAGAAGAACAGTACAGAGAACGCCTAACTGAAGAACAGTACCATGTCACGCGTGAGAGCGGAACTGAACGGGCATTTACGGGGATTTATTGGGATGAAAAGCGCAGTGGGAATTACTTCTGCATATGTTGCGGCCACCTCTTGTTTACATCCGAAATGAAATTCGATTCGGGCTGTGGCTGGCCATCCTTTCACACTGAACATCCAGATGCAGGGATTGCCCACATTGCTGATTTCTCACACGGCATGCACCGAACCGAGGTTCAGTGCGTGCATTGCAAGGCTCACCTTGGACACATTTTCAACGACGGCCCAAGACAATTTGGTGGGATGCGTTACTGCATCAATTCAGCATCTCTTAATTTTGAGGAGTTGGATGAATGACAACACGAATACGCCGATTTGTCGAGACTGATACCGGGCACAGAGTGCCGAATCACAAGAGCAAATGCCGTCACATGCACGGTCACCGTTACCGCTTCGAAGCTGAAATCGAGGGTGAAACAGTCAAGGAAAGCGGTGTGAGCGAAGAGGGCATGTTGATGGATTTTTCAGATGTGAGCGCGATTTTAATGGAACATGTTCATGATGTCATCGACCATGCCTTTGTCGTCTACGAAGGAGATACTGCAGCACGTCAAGCATGCGACTTGATGGGGGATGGGCACCGGACTGTTGTTGTCCCATTCATTCCAACGGCAGAAAATCTGGCGAAGTGGGCTTTTGAGCAAGTTGCGCCACACATTGCAACCACCTATGGAAATGCTCTGAAGTTGGTGGCCATGCATGTTCGGGAGACGCCGAAAAGTACTGCTTCGTGGATTCCTTAACTATTCTTCTTCGAGCGGTGAAATTTTCCGACGCCGATGACGTCTCCAGGTTTCATCACCTGCCACATATTGCAACGCTGTTGTAGCATCGAGTATTCCACCGATCATACGCGTAGCTTCATCTTCGGTCGGCATTGAGCGCATTATACTGCGATGTAAGTTATCTGAGAAACTGTTGCGTCGCTCCTCATTACCGGGCAATGCTTGACCGAATTCATTGATACCTTGTTGTAGAATCTTACGTAAGGTGGAGTTAATACTGCGTTCTAAGGGTACGATGTTTGGTATACCCGGATTCCTGCCTTGACTGGCAAGAACTGTTTGGCGATGAAGTTCATAGACACACGCATTGACTGCATGGGAGAGATTGGCAATGGGGTATCCTTCCCATGTAGGCAGGGTCACCAAAAAATCACACTTAGCAAGGTCTTCTGTCGACAACCCCTTGCCTTCTTCACCAAAAATGAGTGCAACTGAACCGTCCAAAGATTCAATCCGTTCTGCCATTTCCCACGGGTAAGTGAAATGACGAAAGTTCGTCTTGGAACCGATTTCTCTTTTACCCGATGTGCCAATACACACAGCGCAATCTTCAGTCGCCTCCTCAAGACTGTCGTGGACGGTACAGGTGTCGAGTATCCTGCCCGCATGTTTAGCCCTGTTTCGAGCCTCTATGTCATCGGGACTGCACGTTGGGTTCACCAATCGTAATGATGTGAAGCCGTAGTTTAGCATCGACCTGCAAACCGCGCCTAAATTTCCTGGGTGAGACGAACCAATGAGTATGACATGCAGTTCATAGGAGCGAGTGGGGAGAGGTAATCGCTGTCGATCACCCATAGCTATTCCTCCTCGTTATGAGATTCATAAACAGGCTTGAACTCGAGAATCCATTTTGGATTGCATGGCTGATAAAGAAAGAACAGGTAGCCCCCGCCTTCTCGATCCTTCATGACCAGTGAACGCTTACGAACACCGTAGATGTTACGGAGATGCAAGATAAGTGCTTCCAGCACTGCTTCATTTGGATGGTGAACAGATACTGGGGTGCGGTCCCAGTTGACGCGCACGCCCACTTCAACGCCTCATTCAGTCGACTCTGCGCTGTCGATATCGAGTAACATACCCGGCAATCCAATTGCGCAGTTTCTTAGATTCAACATCGGTGAGTTGTTGAACCATTTTTTTGTTATGCTCAAAATCATCAGTGAATTTCTCACCGTGATCCTCAACGAGGTGTATAGCTCGAATTTTAATAAAACTTGGTCGAATATTTCCCATATGTATCACTCCTCAAACAATTTGACTTCGATCGGAATATCAGGTTCATCGTGACGTGTAACCTGAAGCCGAATCTTTCGTGGTGGATTCTCAATTCCTCGAGACCAGATTTTTTCGTTCACGCTTGGGTCAATCCAAACTTCTTCATCCTCACCGACTTTGAGGTGATGGATAACGTGTTCACGGATTATCTGGATTGCACGGGGTGCACGCTTGTAACGGGTAATACCCCATGCCTTTCGGAGTGGGACTGTAAGTTCTGATTCGTTTGCTCGTACCATTTCAATCACCTCATCGTTGGAGCTTGCTACGGCGCCAGTGGTGTCGCTTTGGATGCGACACTGTGTTTCGGTCGGTCTTTAGCATGACCCATACTGGGACACGCCGATTCTGCTTGCCCACTTTCATGAGGCGTATTTTTTTGGCTGCTGGTTTATTTCTTGACATGTTCGAGCACCTTCTCAGATTCTTCGGATGGACGCACTACGGCGGCTCTTCGATTGTGATGAGAGCAACTGTTTCAGTTGCTCGTCGTTCATTGGGGTCTGTAATGTCCCGTTACCGTGGAGTTGAACAATGGCCTGCTTGATTGCCTCTGCCCGGGCGGGCTTTGCCAGGGAGATTGCACGAAGCCGAGATCGTGCTTCGGGTGTGAGTAATGTTTTCATGGCTGCATCGAGGCTTTGAGAGACGCGCTGTGCTTCTTGTGCCTTGACTTCAGCATCGGCTTGCTGCGCTGCTTGCTGCTCAAGTTGTTTTTGAAGAGCGAGTTTACGCTGTTCGCGGATTAGGTTCAACTCATCATCTTGAGTAGAAACCATACTTGCCACCTCGTTCACACCCTCAGTATTTCGACAGGCCCGGATATTGTTCTTCGGCTGCCGGTCTACATTCATGTGCAACAGCATCAATCATTTTTTGTCCAGCGGCAGTCATTTGACGACCCTTATACAGTTGCAGAGCGTCACCGTTTTCGTCTTCGACGACACGGCCTGGGACTTTTTCGACCAAACCTGATGCTTCAAGTTGCTGAAGAGAAGTTCGGATGATGTGACGAGATGCAACGCCTGGCGTGTTGGGTCCAACACCGTTGTCTTTGCGGCCTCCGAATGCTTGTGCCAGATGTGTCACGCCAACAGGCCCTTCACGGGCAACTTTGCGTAGAATGGCGGCGGAGCGCAAGAACCACCAGTTTGACTGGGATGGTGGGCGCTCACGGTCAGCCCCGGTCTTGACGAATTCTGCCCAATCGGGGGTAGAAACGCTCTTTGATTCTTCGAGTCGCGCAGCAAGAGCTGGATTTAGGATTTCAGCGGGTATATCGTATAAAGTCGTCATGATAAGACACCGAGCAATTTGCCGACCGAACTCCCCTATATGAAGAGAACGGGTAACACACGCTATAATTTTTCGAGCGTTTCCACTCCGTAAAGCGTTTCGAGCAAGAACAAGGGTTCAAGTTAGAGCGGCGGTTGGAGTGGCTGATGAAGAAGGCTTTGGCTCAGAACCCCAACCTTTTACGTACCCTGATGGGCTTGTCCGTGACGCTCATTTTATTGCTTTCATACGCGGTTTATGGCGCCACAGTTTCACCATCGTACTATCTATACACAACTGAAACTGAAGAAACGATTCACGTAATGAGCGAGCCAACACGAATGTACCAGGAGTCAACAAACACAACAACTTGGGCATGGGATGTTCCTGCCAACAGTTCAAACTTAACTTGGGTGCATCTCTCGACCACCGAACTTTCTGCCGAGTCCAATGTACGACTCATCAATGCTGCCGGTCTGTACAGCCATCGACTGCTGGGTGTCGAATCAGACCAAGCCTTCAGTTGCGCAGAGCAATGTCAGAAAAACACAACCCACCAAGTCGCATCCAAGAACGGGGAAGATGTAGCCATAAACGCACTCACCTCATACGACCCGGCTCGGAGAAACAACGGCACTGTGTACGGAGCCGATATCGCTGAAGCAACGTCGAAGGCTCGTGCATTGGTTGAATACGACCATCTTCCTTCGACACTCAGAATAGAAATTATCGAAGTAGGAAATCGCGAGACATCACCATCGGTTAGCTTGGTTACCGTCAATGAAGAATTCGATTCAATCGCTGTCTTCTCTGTGGACGCCGGCACGGAGTTCTTATGGGCATTGGCAGCCGTGATAGGATGCTTTTCGATGGTACTCATTCCGTCGTTTACCGTCTATTTTGCCGCAAAGGCGAAGGAAAAGAAGGACCAAGTCAAACTTGAAAATGCGGAACAAAAAGTTTCGGAATCACTGGAATGATGATTTTTTTCCAATTCCCTCATATATATTGATGGAATGTAGAGCATTGAGCCCGATGAAGAGAATTGTTCTGTTGTTTATGCTGATGTTGCTCCTTGGCAGCACAGTACCCCACGGTGGGGTGTTCGAACTTGACAGTGATGTTTTCTACGATGTACAAGGACGCGCTACGGGGGTTGATTTGACCGTTACAGACACCTCGTTTTCATACACCACTGGGTCTGACGAAGAACAGTTCAGAATGTTTTCATCGAACTACCCCGTTTTGGGCTTCAATCGTCCACAAAGCCTCTATGTCGTTGATGCTGTCGTAGATGTCCCCATTCAATTGGAAGCCTTGATTGAGAACCAAGGCACAGCGCAGTCCGGTAGTATCGACGTAAATATCAAGGTTTTACACAACGAGTATACGCTTTTTGAAATTATTAACGAGACGGTCCAGCTCTCATCACTCGATGGAGGAAACTCGAACTCCATTCAAAAAACGTTCACACCTACATACGCGGGGAATCACACGCTTATCGTACGTGCTACATCGAGTATTCTCGATGACAACATGCAAAATAACGCCGCTACTTCTACCATCACGGTTGCGAGTTCTTACTTTAATTGTGATTCGTTGACGAACTGGACTGTTGGCACAGAATGGGGAATAAGTACAGACACTAGTCTATCCAAAGGCAGCAGTTGCCATGTGGGCAAAGGCCAGACCTCAAGCTATTCGAACAACTTAGCGACCTCCCTAGTTACGCCGGTCATGGACATGTCTGATGCAGTTGAGTCCCCATCTCGTACCAACGGGTTGACGTTTTACTACACGGGGAGCGCTGACACAAATGACAACTTGAAGGTGCAAGTCAAGACCGCTGCAGGTGGTTGGGCGAATGTGGCCAATGTTCAAGGAACAGTTGACCAAGATTTTACGACTGGACAAGACTATCGTACCTTCTCTGTGAACAACGGCGGGCTGGCATCACCACTGATTCCAGTGCCGCAAGAACATTTCCATTCTCAAACTCAATTCCGATTCCTATTTGAATCCGATGCTGTTGGCGTTGATATTGGGTATTACTTTGACGAATTGGTTTTTGTCTATGATCAAAAAGTTCGCGAAGAAGAATTTTCACTCACCGCAAACGGAGTATCCACGAGCGGTTCAACACCTGGACAATGGGGTTCAGTTCGTGTGGAAGTAACCAACGATGGTAACATTTCTGATTCACTGCTACCCAGTGTAGACGGCTTACCCGAGGGTTGGGAGGTGTACTTCGCTAATACAAACGGCGTTTCTATCAATGCACAAACTGGCGTCCTACTTGCACCTGGAGAGTCGAAACTTATTGATGTAAAAATAAAGCCAGATGCCAATGCGACAAACGGCTTCCAGCAATTGATTTTTATCGGAACTTCCAGTCAATATTCATACGTAAATACAACACTAGCTATGCAGTTCCAGGTAGTTCCCGACCGTGAACCGTATATTGTTCGACCTGAAACAGCCCCAAGATGTCCCCCCGGTAGTTCATGTGGGTTCACGG
>JAKMGM010000097.1 GCA_022424925.1 Candidatus Poseidoniaceae archaeon
GTCTTCTGAACCAGGGAGTCCCTTTACCAACTCTACTTTTGCTAAATCGAGGCTTTGCCTTTGTCCACCGAGGATGCCATCTATGGCTCGTTCGGTCGATGTGATGGCGAGGTCATGCGCCATCGAATTACCAGTACCAGCAGGAATGAGGGCAAACGTTTGCTGGTGGTCTTTTCCAACCGACATTCGGCCAGTGATGACTTCGGATAAACTTCCATCTCCGCCGACAACGGCAAACACATCGTTCTGGTGTGCTTCAATCGATTCGGCAAGTTCAATCAAGTGCCCGCTGTACTCAGAGATGTGCACTTGAACAGTGTGTCCTTTCGCTTCGAGCAGGGATTTTGCGAGTTCAGCAATTTTTTCACCCTTTTTTTTACCTGCAAACGGGTTGACCATGAGATGTATGTGCCGAAGTTCGGATTTCTGTATCGATTGCTTGGTGAATACGTTCGCAAAAACTGGTCTGTGAACTCCATTTTTCACTTTGGAAGACATGTCTTGTTCGAATTTCAGAACCGCTGGCACTTGGCTCACTTCAACGTTCGACATGCTTGGAAGAGGTGGCTGTTTGGTTTCAAACCTTCTCCAGCGAGTCAAATGCACGGCTTGATGCAAGAAGTATTGAACTCGACTGCGCTGCAACACCCATGGCGAGTCCATGGACAGCAGATGATGATGCGTTCATGCGACGAGCACTTGAAGTGGCCGAACAAGGAAGAGGTAGAGTCAGCCCAAATCCTCTGGTCGGATGTGTACTGGTTAAGGATGGAACCATCATTGCCGAAGGTTGGCACGACCATCTTGGGGGTTTGCATGCAGAACAGATGGCTATCCATGATGCTGAATCGAACGGTCATTCTCCCAACGGTGCAGTCGCTTATGTTACGCTTGAGCCATGCAATCATTTCGGTCGTACGCCACCGTGTACTGAAGCCCTCATGTGGGCAGGCGTGAACGAGGTGATCGTTGCTCACTATGACCCGAACCCTACGGTGAGGGGAAAAGGTATCCAAGTCTTACGCGATGCGGGAATAGAAGTTCGCCAAGGGCTTCTTGAAGCCGACGCTGCAGTCCAAATGGCACCATTCCTGCACTGGTGCGGGCACCGTCGACCGCTGGTCACGGTGAAAATGGCCTTTGACGCAAACGGTTCAGTCGATGACCGAACCAAAACACCACAACGTTTCACTTCCGATGCCTGCTTGGATAAAGTCCACATGCTCCGTAAGGAGTGCGATGCAGTGCTCGTTGGCGTGGAAACAGTGGTTCGTGATGACCCCAAACTCACCGTTCGCCGGGTTCCAACCGAACGCCAACCGCTGCGAGTCATTCTAGACCCAAAGAACCGTACGCCACCCACTGCGCAACTTCTCACCGATGGTCTTGAAACGCTTCACATGACGGAGAACTTCACTTCACTCCCAGCCCTGCTCAACCTCTTGGGTGACCGAGAGATTCAACGCCTCATGGTTGAAGGAGGGCCCGTAACCGTTGGTTCGTTCTTAGACCAAGGATTGGTTGACGAGTTCTATTTCATTCAAAGTTCCTCAGTCCATGCTGAGCCAGTTGCCTCCAACATTGACGCATCTCGACTTTCAGCAGCCGGTCTTACACTCGTATCCACCGAACAATGGGGCGATGAAACGCTCCATCTTTGGTCGAGATGAATCAGTTTTGAATCGTTTGTGTGGATGCAAGCGTCGCATTGATGAAGTTCCTTGTCGTGGTAGGATTCATGCAGATTGGCCACACCATGCCCGATGGCTCGCAAGCCTACATCCACAACGTACCGCAATTTGGCCTCGGCGTTTTTCTTATGTCGAAGCCAGGTGAATGCAAAGCATCCGTCCTAACTGCGCTCAAAGCGGGCTATACGCATATTGATACCGCCAGAGCCTATTCCAATGAGCACGAGGTGGGTCAAGCACTCAAAGAAGCCGATGTTGAGCGCTCATCGGTGTTCATCACCACAAAACTGCGACGCGGTCACGCTATCGGTTACGAAGATACACTCGAACACTGTCGAACATCGCTCGAACTTTTAGATACCGAGTACATCGACTTGTACCTTGTTCACGCTCCTCCAGAAGACCCAGAACACCGAGCGCCTGTTTGGAAAGCCATGGAACATTGCCTTGAGCAGGGTTGGGTTCGAGCTATTGGTGTGTCGAATTATGGACCGGCTCACCTTGAAGCAATGAAGGAATATGCAACGTATATGCCATCTGTCAACCAAGTCGAATTCAATCCGTGGCTGCAGCGACCGCAACTCAAGCAGGCGACAGAACATGTTGGTGCCAAAGTGATGGCGTATTCTCCACTTGCTCGCGGCCACAAAGTCGACGACCCCGAACTTGGAACAATCGCTGAACGACTTGGTTGCACACCTGCCCAAGTGGCGATTAAATTTTGTTACGATGAAGGTTGCATCACCATTCCAAAATCCAGTAATCCAGCACGCATAGTGGAAAACCTCGCCTCGCTCGACATCGATATTTCAAGCGAGATTGAGGCTATTCGCTCGCTTGAATGCAACTATGTTTCGGGCTGGGATCCTACCACTGAACCTTGAGGAAATCCCAAATACGGTCCGACACAGACCGGTAGTATGGCGAAAGTAAACCTGCCCAGCAAGTTCGAGTTGTTCACAGAGCACTGGTCGCCGAAGGTCGTTGCGGAACTGAACGACTACCAATTAAAACTGGTCAAGGTGAATGGTGACTTTGTATGGCATAACCATGTCGATACCGATGAAGTATTCATCGTCTTCAAAGGTTCGATGTGCATTGAGATGGAGCATGAAACCATCACACTGAACGAGGGGGAAATGTATGTTGTTCCTCAAGGCGTTATGCACAAACCATACGCAGATGAAGAGTGTCATGTGATGTTGATTGAACCTCGTGGCGTTACCAATACCGGTGATGCCATATCAAATCTCACTTCAGAGAACGACACTTGGATTTAGACGCAATCGTTGGATTCACAGCGGTTTCATGGCGCATTCATGAAATGAGATTGCACAGGATGTTTTTCGCCGAAAGACAATACATAGTTATCGTAATAAAACCCTTGACTTAGGCTTATGCATGAAGGGAATTGTATTTCGAGAATTTATTGACATGGTTGAACGAACATTTGGTGAAGAAATGGTTGATTCCATCATTTCAAGCAGTGAACTTGAGAGTGGTGGCGTCTATACAACCGTTGGCACATACGATCATACTGAATTGGTTACACTGGTTGTCGCTCTCTCCGGAGAAACCGATTTGCCTGTCGATGCTTTAGTTGAAGCCTTCGGAAATTACCTTTTTGGACGATTCCTTGAATTGTTCCCAATCTTCTTCAGCCACGCTACTTCGTTTGAATTCTTGGATACCATTCACGATATTGTTCACGTCGAAGTTATGAAACTGTATCCTGATGCTACATTACCAGATTTCGTCAGTGAAATCAAGGATAACGGTAAAACGCTCCACTTTGAATACCACAGCCCTCGCCACTTTGCTGATTTGGCCGTTGGTTTGATGAAAGGTGCATTTGAGCACTGGAACGAAACCGTCACCATTGAAAGTAAGGATATTTCCCAAGGCGAAAAGCAAATCATTCTTTTCATCTGTACGCTGCAAGACTAACGGTGCAGCATATGGACATTCGAGAACTCGCGAAGTTGGCTAAGAAAAAGAAGACACCTCAGCCTTCTTCTGATGAAGACAAAATAAAGCGACTCCAACGCTCAGTAGAGCGGGAAAGGCAAGCCCGTCGAGATGCTGAGAAAACCATTGAAGAAACATCCCGACGGTTGTATTTGGCAAACCTTGAAGGTGAAAAACTGAACCTTGAACTTGAATCGACACTTTCTGAGTTAAGCGATACCGTGGCAAATTTAACCAGTGCAGAGGCTCGACGTAAAGCGACGATTGTCACGCTCATTACCGCAACCATCCTCTTTTTTGGAACAGAGTTTTTCATCGAACCAATTCTCGAACGCCAGCTAACGAGTACGGTTCAACTTGTTTTAGCAAAGGCTGGCATTTTTGCAATTCTCATTCCAGTCGAAATCATTGCTACAAAACTCATTGAGAAGAACATTACTTCCGTCGGTGAATTGAATGAAAAACTGTACAATAACCTGCTTGTTTCAGCCTATGACGACGGGGTGATTACTGAAATGGAGCGTAAATTACTCCACTCCTCAGCCAAGCAACTTGGAATCAGTCGAAGTGCTGCTGTTCGACTTGAACAACCGTTTCAAGAGCAGTTCAACACTGACGAGTAAACATCGACCGAAGAGAGTTGCGAAGCTATTCAGCGAAGTGGAGGCATCCATTTTCCTTTGTTTCGAGCGTGGTCAAGAAGATGCCAGTAGAGTGTAGTAAGGTCTTCTTGAACATTTATCAGAAGTTCGTCAATTTCACCTGCATCGCAAGGGGTTGGTGCTTGCCTCCACGCTCGACGAGCCAGCAGTGAGAGCGGAAAAAGAAACAATGCTGGCCCGTTTACAGGCAGTGACATTTTGGTTTTCCACGGTCGAGATACGATGCCGTGGCGTTGCAAGGAATCAGATACTTCATTCCAAGAATTGCCTTTCCCGGCCTTTCTTCTCACCAACCACGATGGGTTGATTGAAGAATCTACAGTATAGCCTTGTTCAGCAAGTACGGACGACATCCATGGCGCCATGTATCCACCAGGTGCCCGGAACCACGGTCGAAAATTCACACCAGCGTGTTTTTTGAGACAAAGGGTCGCTTCATTGAGTGCGTGGGTGAAACCAACTCTGTCTTCGGGCCATGCTGACCATGACTTGTGATGCAGGCCGTGGCAACCTATTGTTAATCGCTTGGGGTTTGCTTCAAGCAGGTGTTGAAACCATTTTGAGAAGTCCTCACTGTTGAACAAATCAGCAATAACAAACATGGTGACTGGATGTGAATGAGAACGTAACCATCGCTCAAACCCGCGCATCCCCTGTCGAAACTGGTCGGACAGTTTTCGGTCCTGTCCAGTTTTTTCTATGTCTGCCTGGCTGTGGCGGCTGCGAGTTGGATGGCCCGAGTAGCGTGGTACGTGACGCTTGTCATCCAAATCCACCGTGAGCCAGGTCGAACTCAAGCCGCCTCACCTCGAGGTAAATCGAGGATATGCAAGCGATGCGGGACGGTACGCTGACCGATTTCAATTCCGATGAATTGTTCGATGACTTCTCCACCCCATTCATCACAAATGCGGAGTGCGGTTGCCAATCCGGCTTCATTGTGCGGGTGGACGGTGATTTCAATTCGGAAAAAATCATTGCTTTCAATCGCTTTTGCTTCAATCCACTCAAGAATTGTACGCGTTGCATCAAGTGCGATTCCTTTCCTCTGGAACGAGGGACGAACCCAGTACCCTAGGTTGTAGGATGATTGGAGCAACTGAAGTTCATCTCCCAACCCTATGAGACCGACGAACGAACCGTTCTCATCGGACCGAATCCACCAAAAATGCAGTCTGTCAACATCCGACTGGTTCTCGACATCAAACAACATATCGCTTAATTGCCCCTGAACATTGAATCCAGCATCAAGCCAAGGCAATGCAGTTTGAGCCGCAACAGGGTCTTCGTTATACGCTTCAAGTAACAACGGAAGGATGGCTTTACTCACCGGCACGAGCGTCATATCACTACGAAACTCGAGTTCAGGAGTCATGGTCAACCCTCTAGGATAGTTGTGCGACAGCAGCCATCACATGTTCATTGTTCGGGTGAACATGCTTGGCCATAGCCAGTGTCCACTGCAGGTGCTCTTCACGATTGAGTGCTCGCATTGCTGAACCAATATGCAACAGCATTTCAAAATTCAAATCGAGGTGAGGCCCGAGGCCGTCCAACGTCTCAGCAGCTTTTTGCAATTGCCCGCTCTTGATGGATTCCAAGAGAGCCACTACTTCTCGGTACACCTGCCGTGCACCCCACGCTTCCTTTGCCGGCCACGGCCAGAATCGGGTTGATGCTTGAGCCGCAGGCTCAGGTGTCTGTGGGATTGCTTCAGTGCTTTGAGTCGGAGTGGACGCGACCATGTTTTGTTGGGCAACGCTCGGAAGTTCGGGCGTTTTAATTTCAGCCACCTCGGCCACCGATGGAAGTTCAGGCGTGGAAGGAGTCGCTTGCACAGGATGTGCACCCTCTGCTGCATTCTGCGAGGATATATCGCTCACAATCGGCAACTCTGGCGTCGTTATGTGTGCAGGTTGGTCAGCAGGCATCGTTTCAACCGGACTCGTGTTTGCTTGCACAGGTTCGTTGAAATTCGGCAACTCTGGCGTCGATGGCTGTGGTGTTTTTACCGGACCGACTGAACCTAACAGATCTTCATCTTTTTCCACCTTGACGGAGGGCGAATAGAGATTGCCAAGCCCAGTATGGACCGGTTCGGGCACTTCATCAAGTGGGTTTCGTGTTCCAAGGTCAAACACGACTGGGTTTGAAGGGGCATCCGATGCACTCAACTCAACTTCTTCAGGTGCTTCAAATTCAACGGTTTGTGCGAGTTCTGGCGTTCCCCCCCCTATGAACTGAAACTCATCATCTTGTTCTGATGCGGATGTCTCATATTGATCGATTTCGACAGCAACGTCATCCAAGGAGAGCACGGCTTCGACAGCCACCTCTTCATCTTGTGCTTCATTGGCCTGCATTAAGGTATCCATCAAGTCAGAGCCAGAGGTCGTTGGCGTTGCCATCGGTTGGTCTCTGGCTGACAATTGAATCGAATAGTAACACTGTACGCATTGTTCAACTCCATCGTCGTTCACAAATTCACAATAAGGACACTTGTTGCCCTCATCAGATTTGTCTTCCTTACGACGCCGAAACAGACTGCTCACCAAATACTCGTCCGTCATTTTGGGTTTAAGCAATGGGGTTTCTCGACCTGTGAATACCTCATTGTTTCAGGCATACGCTGATGGAGTAGAGGCCAGTGCAACAACCATGGAGGAGCGAGGCAAAGTTCGGAGAATGAACAACAGTTCCGCTCAAAAAAAAGCCGACAGGGAACTTCGAGAAGACATGCCCCTGAAATGGCAGCGAGGCCAAGACCATTTTTCCAGATTTACCACATTGATTCGTCGGGAACTTGACGATGAAACTTCCATGGTCGAAGAGCGGTGGAAAAAGTGGAGCAAACAACGCTTGCTTGCCGCTGGATTAGCCTTGTTCGATTTGACCGGACGTACACAGGGGCGATTCTTCGGTGACCCAATTCTCGTTTTTGAGAACAAATCCAGGACTCGTCTCCCCATTCATCGATTTGGGCACGGTGACATTGTTTTGCTTTCGCGTGCGCGGCCTTGGGGCGAGAAAGTTGTTGAAGGCATTGTGCTTGACCGCGGACCTACACGTATTCGTATCGTTGTATCAGACAAACCAAGCGACATCAAAAAAGGAACTTGGCGTCTTGATAGAGGGGCGAACAGAGTGGCTCATGACCGTATGCATGAGGCATTGACGACGTTTCACTCGATGGAAAGCGACAGTGGCACGGTGCTTCGTGATGTGTTGCTCGGGGCTCTGCATGACATTTCAGCCTCAGCCCAACGCCCTCCTGAAATCCGTGGGCAGAAACGCCACGGCCCCCTTGGCATCGGTAAAATGGAACTCAACGACTCCCAACGAACAGCCATTGAAGCTGCTATTGAACAGCGTTTGACGCTCATACAAGGGCCGCCCGGTACGGGGAAAACGCACACGGCCATTCGCCTGCTTGCAGCCTTTGTACGTATGGGGCGAGGCCCAATTTTAGCCACGGCTGAATCCAATGTAGCGGTTGATAATTTACTCGAAGGTCTACTTGAAATGAACATCAAGGCGGTACGCATTGGTCGTCCGGTGAAAGTCAGAGAGCATCTGCGTGATGCGACGCTCGATGCGCAGATTGAACACCATCCACTCCAAGAAGAAATCCGCTTTATTCGCGAACAAAACGATGATTTACGCCGTTCACTTTCAAGTCTCAAAGGTAAAGAGAAAGGCATGGCTCATCGAGATGTCAATCGTAATTTCAAGGAAATTCGACAGTTGGAAGGAAACATGATTTCAGCCGTTCTCGACGGCGCAGAAGTCATCTGCGCTACCACGATTGGTGTTGGTCATCGCTTGCTTGGAGAACGTAAATTTCCAGTCGTACTGATGGATGAAGCAACTCAAGCCAGTGAGCCAAGCGCGTTGGTTCCCATTACCCGAGGCTGCCGCCAACTCGTGTTGGTCGGCGACCACAAGCAGTTGCCTCCTACTGTTATCAGCAAGGTTGCGGAAGAAGGAGGGCTTGGGCGCTCATTGTTTGAACGGCTCATTGAATGCGGTTTAGATGCCCATATGTTGACCACCCAGTATAGGATGCATCCGACCATCCGTGAATATCCCAGTGCGCGTTTTTACGACGGTCGGCTTGATGATGGTTGCAGTTCGGAACAACGCCCCCCAGCGGCTGGCTTTTTATGGCCGGATTGGGACCATCCGGTGGCCTTTGTGCCGATCGAAGGTTCGGAACTCGTAGATGAAGAAAGCAGCAGTAAATCCAACCTTGACGAGGCTGCAAAAGTGCTTTCCATCGTCAATGATTTGCTTGCTGCAGGTGATTTGACTCCTAACGATATCGGCGTCATTACCCCATACAACGGGCAGGTTCGGTTGTTGGTCGATTTGTTTGAGCAAGCAGGAGGACGTGAACAGGGTGCTCCGTACGAGGGTCTCGAAATCAAGAGTGTCGACGGCTACCAAGGGCGTGAAAAGGAAATCATTGTCTTTTCAGCCGTTCGTGCAAACGATGCAGGCGAAATTGGTTTCTTGAAAGACCGGCGACGATTGAATGTGGCTCTTACTCGGGCGAAGCGGGGACTCATCGTTCTTGGTCATCCCCAAACGCTTCGCCACGACGGCACGTGGCGTGCATGGCTCGATTGGGCTGAGGAGCGTAACCTGTTTGCATGGCACGTCACGCACGGGTGAAGTGTCAAGCCAACACTTGACAAAGGTCACCGCATACCCACCACCATGGCAGACAGCCCAGTGAGTGTTCACCAAGGGAGCGGCACGCTCGCTCAAGCGGTCCTCTCCTCAGCACCAGAGGGCATGCTCATCGCACCGGCTTGGAAGCGTTCAGCAGCCTACATGCTTGACGTCGTTCTGCTCACCTTGGTTCTTCATTTCCTCACCGGTCAACAGTTGCTGTATTATCTCATGAGCTATTCACTGGTCACTGAAAGCACGAGGTACCTTGCTGCATTTGTACTCAATTGGGTCTTGTTCTTTGCAGCACACTATCTCTACTTCAAGTACACAGGCCGTACGTTCGGGCGTTCATTTGCGCAACGTGGTTTCCGAATTGCCGTGGTCCACGACAACGGCACGCTGCTTGAAGAGCACCATTGGGGTCCGCGGGCTTTTGGAAAATTGGTGTACCTCATACCGGTTGTTGGTGTCCTGTGGTTCGGAATGCGAGATTTTCTTCGTGGTCGCTCAAAGGAAGCAGAATATCGAACATCTCTTGATGTTCGCAACCACACGGTGGCAGCAGTGGACTGGTCGCTACCTTCTGAGACCCGTCTGCGACTGCGGTGAACGCAGCGCGCCTTGGCACTGATTTGAAGTAGAACTTTGTAGCGTGACTTCTACGGTGGCCATATGAGCGACGACCATTCTGTACGGACAGCATCTCTCGAAGCCCGTTTGATGACGATTCAGATGGACATCGATGACGATGATGAAGACGTGTTATTGGTTTCCGTAGACATGACCAATGAGGCCGCCATTCCCATCGGTGGACTTGAGATTCATGTCATCACCAGCGATGGCCAAAAAGTGGCATCCGAATCAGGCATCTCCTCTATTGGTCCAGGGCTAACGCGTTCGTTTGCGTTTCAATTCCCCCTGGAAAATGGAACGTGGACCTTTACCGTATCCGGTGGCGGGCATTCACTCCAACTCGGACCGTATGAAGCATCGTTCACGTACGTTGCAGAACAAGGTCGAGCCTTCGGTAATTCAATTGGTTCAAGCCTGTTTAGTGGGGCTTTCAACTCACACCTCGATTCGTTCGGAAAGGTCGATGAGCGTGAAATTATTGATCCGAGTCAAATGGTCATGACCTCATACACTGGCGAAAACGCTGCCGATGGTCAAACCCGAATCGTTCTCAACGATGCTGAAGACGATGAGGGAGATGAAGACGCTCCACGCATTCCTCCATGGCAGCAGAGCAAGCCAGCCGCACTGACAGCCGCACCACCTTCTTCGGGAGACCTTCTTCAGCAGGCAGCATCCGTTCTACCGGCCGAATCCGCACCACCTGCTAACGACTTGCTTCAGCAGGCGGCATCCGTTCTACCGGCTGAATCCGCACCACCTGCCAACGACTTGCTTCAACAGGCAGCATCCGTTCTACCGGCTGAATCCGTACCACCTGCAAACGACCTCCTCCAATACGCTGAGGCCGTGACCTCTCCAGCGACAGCCCCGACGCCCCCGTCAATCCCGACTTCACCCGTAGCGCAAGCACCTCCGGCTGTGCCAAGTGCTCCGGCGTCCAGCCCTCCATCTGGCCCACCATCCGGCCCTCCGAGCGGCCCACCATCCGGCCCTCCGAGCGGCCCACCATCCGGCCCTCCGA
>JAKMGM010000103.1 GCA_022424925.1 Candidatus Poseidoniaceae archaeon
CAGTTCGCCTCGCCCATCAAGCGCATTGTAGCCGGAACCACAAGCGCACGAACGATGGTTGCATCAAGCAGGATGGCGAGAGCCAGGCCGAAACCAATTTGCTTCAAGATGATGATTGATGACAGTCCGAATGCGCTGAATACAACGACCATGATGGCTGCTGCTCCGGTAATCAGGCGACCGGTCTTTTGCAATCCGTTGGCAACGGCCAGGGTGTTGTCACCCGTTCGCTCCCACTCTTCATGAATTCGAGAAAGCATCAGTACTTCGTAATCCATCGACAACCCAAACACGATACAGAATATAATCACTGGATTCGTCGCTTCAATGGGTTGCGGCGTGAAATTGAGCAGGTCTGCACCGTATCCCCACTGGAACACGAACACAAGCATACCAAACGAAGCGGAAATCGAGAGAATGTTCATGATAATCGCCTTGATTGGTATGACGATACTTCGAACTTGAATGAAGATGAGTACAATTGTCGCAATTAAGATGAAGGCTAGAGCCATCGGCAAATTGTCTTGGATGGCCCACAGCGTGTCAAGGCTGTATGCGGCAAAGCCGGCAACGTTCAATGATGCATCTTGGCCAGTCACCATTGTTGCGGTGAAATCGTTGCGCTCCTCTCGCAAATCGGCAATGAAATCATGACTTTCTTTGCTGGTGCTCGGACCGTTGATGGCGTAGATCACATAGGTGACATCCCCAGCAATGAACTGCTCTCGGAGGTATTCACGAGAGGCATTCTGTTCCGGAGTGAGGTATTCAGCGGGCGTCGACCAGAACTGCACAACGTCCGATTCGTTCATGGTGATTGAAGGCAAAGCGTAGCCAAACGCTTCATCGATTCGTTCATCATCGACATGCTGAACCATCCATTGATGCATCATTCGAAGGTTCGTTTCGTTGAGGGGGTCCTCTCCGTCAAAATCAATGACGACAACTGCTGCATTGGAAGAACTCTTTGGCCAGATGGTATCGATGTGGTCGAGTCCAAGACGCGATTCGTCATCGGGTGGCAGTGCGTCGCGGTTGGCGAGCGAAAACTCGGCTTGGAAAAACGGCAAACCTGCACCGAGCAGCAAGATGATGGTCGGTATCAAGACAGCCCATGGTCTGTCCATGACGGTGTTCGCAATCTTCGCCCATACTCCTTCGCCATCGTTGTTGGTTTCAATTTTGAACGAGAATGGAAGTTTCCGACCGGTGTTGATTCTTGGGCCGAGTAACGCAAGAACAGCTGGCAAGACGATGAGCGAGTAAATCATGGCGATTGTGACGGCTAATGTGCCGCCAATACCAAGACTCGGCAGACTTGTGTTTTCAAAGAACAGCATACCCATGAGGCCGATGGCTACGGTGATTCCGCTGAAGAATACGGCTTTACCTGCCGTGGCGACGCTCATCGCAGTCGCCGTTCGAATGTCGTTTTCATGACGACCCATTTCCTCGCGGAAACGGTTCACCAAAAACAGTGAATAATCTATAGATACGCCTATACCTATCAGTGAAATGATGTTGACAGCGTACTGCGTAACATCGGTTACGTTCGAAAGCCATATGGTGACGCCCATCGCTGACAACACGGTAAGAATGCCAACTCCAACAGGTAGAAGTGCGGCAAGGAGCGTTCCAAAAACGATGGCGAGAATGATGAGTGAAAGCGGCCCAGACACGAGTTCAGCCTTCACAAGGTCTTCTTCGATTCGATGGTCGAACGTATATTCGATAGCCATTCCATCGGTTCGCCAGGCGTTAAATTGGTCATCGATGGTGATGGATTCATAGTGATCTGCATACAACGACTTTGCATCTTTTCGTGACATGTTCATGACGACTCGGTTTTGAGCCCAAAAGCCCTCTTCATCTTCAAAAACAAGTTCGGAACGCTCGTCTTCTCCTGCCTCCCAAGAGTAGTCAATGCTCACATCAGGTAGAGCCGCAAAGACGGCAAGTGCATCGATGACTTCCTGTTGCCAAACATCCGAAGAATCGTTGAGTGTCGAATGGTACACCAGATAGACGAATCCCTGTGTGCTTTCGACAGTGCCACTGGAATCCGAAAAGGCGTCATCCATCGTTGATAGTGCATTCACCGATTCAAGGTCTCCTTCACCCCAGCCCTCAGCCCAGTCTGGGCCGATAGCGATGAGCGAAGCCATGCCCAAACACGCGAGTAAACCGAATGCAAGCACTTTCTTTCGATGGTCGTGAGTGAATTCGCCAATGCGGAAAAACAGGCGACCTTCAAACAAGGAGGTGTCGGTAGACGATTCCATAAACCAACGGCCGTTGGAGGTGTTTATCAAAGGATGTTTTTGGGTGACTGCTCTCACGAAGTGTGCATCAAAACACCGATGACGCAAAACGTGTATTCAAGCCATTACGGCGTGTTCTGCTGATTTCACTCGAAAGAGAACGAACACATCGAACAGGTTGCAGCGTCTGCAGGGTTCAGCGTACCACAGATTGGACACGCCTTTTCTTCTGCTTCAGCACTTTCTTCGGAAGGTTCTTCATCCGCTGGAGCAACTTCGTCCTCAGATGTTTCTTCATCAGCTTGCTCTTCGGATGATTCTTCAGCATGTTCCGTATTCCACGCTTCCGCTGCGGCTTCGAGTTCTGCCTTCTTCAAGTAACCATTGTCGTCTAAGTCAAAGTTTGCAGCGTGTGCAACAAATGCATCACGGTGTGACTCGTCGATATCGGCAGCAGCCATAACACGCAGCAACACATCTTCTCTCCACGAGACCTTTGGTTCATCGTTTGCGTCTTCTTCAGCCTCTTCAACTGCTTCAGTTGTTTCCTCTTCCGATGCATCGCTTGCTTGTTCAGCATCGTCTTCGGATGCCGTCTCAGTGTCTTCTTCAACCGTCTTTGGAGCGTCGGTTGATTCATCTTCATCGCCAAAGTGGACACCGTGGAATATGTTTCCAAGTTCTCCATCAATAGCACCCGGTCCGGTGATTTCGAACGAGATCATAATTTCTTCATCCTTGCCAACCAACGGGATGTTCCAAGCAAGATGGGTACCGTCCTCGCCTTCTTCACTGGTCATTTCACAGTCGTCTCGCTTCTCGCCGTTTCCACGGATAAGCCAGTCTTTGATTTCGAAGTTTTCCGGAATGACATCTTTGAGTGTGACGTCTTTGAGACCAGTGTCGCCTTCGTTGTTGAACATAATCAAGACTTCATGTCGACCCTTGCCACCGATCTTTTGAGTCATCTTTCCAGCACCGAACTTTCTTCGGTTGTGGATGATGTTGACTGACGGTGCTTCAGTGACGTCACGAGTGCAGACAGGACCGTATCGTTCAGCGCTAAACTCGGTTCGTGCTGGAGCGCTCACAACAAGGCCTTCATGTTCAGTAGGGCCTGGGGCAACCAGTTCGTA
>JAKMGM010000111.1 GCA_022424925.1 Candidatus Poseidoniaceae archaeon
CCCTTACCGGATGTGATGTCCATTTCGAGAAGTCGCTTATGGACTCGAAGTTCCCAGTGATCGTATGTCTCCACACCTTCACCGTCGGGAGCCTTGCGAACAGGGACAACCAAATGACGGGTTGGTAGAGGAATAGGCCCTCGTAGGGAAATCCCACCAGTATCACAAATGGTTTTAATCTGAGTAGCAACGTTATCGATGTCTCGATGGTTTTGGCCTGTGAGCTTGATAATCGTTACTGCTGCCATAGTGATTCCTTCCGATTCCTTCAGATTTTTCAAGTGATGAATCACTTCTTGTCAATCTTCAAACAAACGCCGGCTGCGACGGTCTTACCCATGTCACGGATAGCGAAGCGAGAGAGTTCAGGGAACGTGTCCATTTGCTCAATAGCCATAGGCTTGTTTGGTTGGAAACGGATAAGACATGCGTCACCAGTCTTAAGGAAAGACGGGTTTGCTTCTTTACCAGATCGGTTGGTCTTCTCAAGAAGTTCGAGGAATCGAACTGCAACTTGAGCGGTGTGTGCGTGGAACACAGGGGTGTATCCTACGGAAACAGCCTTTGGAATGTCCATCAGTTGGATTTGACCAACGAAGGTTTCGTCGTGACGAACGAACATAGGTTCGCTGTCAGCGTATCCAGCAACGTCACCACGGCGGATGTCAACTTGTGCAAGACCACGAACGTTGAATCCAACGTTGTCTCCAGGCTCTGCCTTGGGTACCATTGTGTGGTGCATTTCGATTGACTTGACTTCAGCAGACTTCTGTGAAGGGTTGAAAACGACGGTCTTACCGACGTTGAGTGTACCTGTTTCAATCTTACCGACTGGAACAGTACCGATTCCGGAAATCTTGTAGACATCCTGAATCGGCAAGCGAAGTGGCTTGTTGATTGGCTTTTCTGGCATGGTGATTTTGTCGATTGCTTCGAACAGTGTAGGACCCTTGTACCAAGGACAGTTGTCAGACTTGGTAAACACGTTATCGCCGTTCAGAGACGAAGCAGGAATCATTGGAATATCATCCGGCTTGAAACCAGCCATCTTGAGGAGGTTACCGACTTCAGTGCAGGCAGCCTTGTACTTGTCTTCTGACCATTCAACACCGGAAATATCCATCTTGTTGACGTGAACGATGAGCTGCTTAACACCAAGCACCTTTGCGAGGAAAGCGTGTTCCTTGGTTTGTGCATTGACACCGTCGTTAGCAGCACATAGAAGGACCGCTGCGTCAGCTTGTGAAGCACCAGTAATCATGTTCTTGACGAAATCTCGGTGACCTGGAGCGTCAATAACAGTCCAGTAGTAGTTAGGGGTAAAGAATTCCTTGTGAGCAACGTCAATGGTGATACCACGTTCGCGCTCTTCCTTGAGACCGTCCATGACGTATGCAAGACCGAATCCAGCCTTACCGGACTCAGCAGCGAGTTTTTCGTTCTTTTCAATAACGTGACCTTCAATGTGACCGGAGTCCAGTAGCAGACGTCCGACAGTTGTTGACTTTCCGTGATCGACGTGTCCGATGAACACGATATTTAGGTGAGGCTTGCTCTTATCTTCCCATTGACTTCCCATGGTAATTACTCCTTAGCGAACCCTCCGAACAACCACCCCTATTTGAAAAGCGCGACGCGCCATCGCATAAACAATTCAACACGATAAGCGACCAGTAGGCTCTTTATCGTTGCATGCCTACAGATTTAGCCAAAAAACGCCACGGGTTTCACTCTGCACCGTGAATGGTGCCGTCCTCGGCGATTTTGTACAAGCGTATCGTACTGGTTGCACCAGAGATGGCTTTGGGGCTCCCTGAGATAGCTACAATTCGGTCACCAACACCGACTGCACCCGATTCCATCAGCGAATGCAGTGAGGACTGCATGGTTTGTGAACCGCGTTCCGACTCCTCAACCATGAGTCCTTCAACGCCAGGAATAAGCTGTAGGCGACGCATAGCCCGAATTCTATTGCTCACTGCGGTCACAGGAATACCCGGACAATAGCCAGCAACCAGCCGTGCTGCATTTCCATGTTGTGTCGCCACAACGATATGCTTCGCATTGGATATTTTAGCGAGTTCGACACCTGCGTGAGCAACTGAACGAGTGGAAACAAAGCGCGCAAGCCCACTGGGCCGCTGGTCGGAGGAGGTGAGACTCTTTTCACTCGCTGAGGCTATTTTCGCCATCGTTTGTACCGATTCAAGCGGGTATTTCCCCAAAGCCGTCTCGCCTGAAAGCATGACACCGGTTGCACCGTGGCGAATCGCACCAGATACATCGCTCACTTCAGCGCGAGTTGGACGGGGTTGAAGCGTCATCGACTCGAGCATTTGAGTAGCGACGATGACAATTTTACCCCTCGTAAGTGCCCCGTCAATAATTCGTTGTTGTGCCTCAGGAACGTCCTCAAGAGGTATTTCGACCCCGAGGTCGCCACGAGCAACCATGACCGCATCGGCTGAATCAAGTATTTCTTCAAGGTGTTCAAGAGCCACAGGGTGCTCAATTTTAGCGATTAAAGGCACATGGAGACCTGCGTCTCGTACCGCTTTTTGCGCTGGTTCAAGGTCTTTGGCCGTGCGAACATAACTCACGGCCACGTAATCAGCGCCCGCTTTGAGAGCGTGAGCAAGTGCTGCCTCATCGTTTGGCCCGATGGCTGGGAGGTCAACCATCGTGCCGGGCACATTGACGCCCTTTCGTTCGCTCAGTACTCCACCGTCTTCCACGATGCATTTCACAACGCCACCCGCTGTATTCGGAGAATCAATGACTTTCAGGCGCACAAGACCGTCGGCAATGAGAACCGGGTCACCATTGTTGAGTTCTGCTGAAAGACCGGCGTACTCAACGGGAATATTGTTCGCGTCTACACGTTCCATCGATGCTTGACCGCAATGCAGATTCAGCGTTTCACCGCGCTCAAGAACGACAACATCAGAGAAACGTCCGAGACGAAGTTTAGGGCCGGGTAAGTCAGCGAGAATGCACGTCGGTCGACCGAGTGGCGCCTCAAGTGAGCGAATACGCTCATACAGCGGGGTTTTGTCTTCTGGAGTGCCGTGCGAATAGTTCAGTCGGCAAACATTCACTCCCGCCTGAAGCAGTGAGAAGAGCGTCTCAGCGTCATCGCATGCAGGCCCAATAGTGGCAACGATTCGTGTTCTGCGCATTCTGTTCAACTCCAATCCAAAAGGATTCAGCGATAATGCAAGCGTATGACAAACGATTCAACCAGCAGGTCGTTCACTTTCTCATTACGAATTTGCAAAATCCATTCACCGTCACCATAAGTCGATTCTGTGTCTGTGAACATGTATGAACTCAAGGTAAGATGGACGCAGTCATTGTTGTCCTCATCGCAATCATCGCCATCGGTTCGCTGGTCAAGACCTGTCTCTGAGGTATTTGCGGCTTCTTCGTCTTCTTCATTGATAGCGTGAATGTCAAGTTTTGCTCGGCAGTTCGAGGTCCCTGGAATGTTGTTACAATCTCCGTCTTGCTGCGGATAGGTTAATTCCCCAACCGCCTTGCGAATCGTGTTGCCTTTATCCTTGTCGTACACGATATTCATATCAAAATCGAGGGTTTGTGCGTTTCCGGAGGTATTGCCACCCATCTCAAAATCCGACCACTGGCCAGCATAACTCACGTACACTTTGATGGAATCAGAGTCGGTCATTCCGGCACTGTTGATGACGTTGAGGTTCACCTCGTATTCGCCGGGTTCAACGTTATTCCAATCAACCGATTCACCGGTCAAATCCGCATCGTTTTCTGAATCACCATCGTTGTCATTATCGGTTTCAGAGTCAAGGTCCCAATGCCATTCGGTAATGTACTGACTGGAATCACCAGCAGTGGAATCCGACGCGTCAAGCGTCACGGTCATCGTGGCCGATATGTCACGGTCTGTCATGGATTTGTCCATTTCACAAATCCACAGCACAATGTGTGTGTTCTCATCCAAGTCGTCATTCGAGCAGTCTTCTTCATCGGCGTATTGCGTTATCTCCGCTTGAGGTGGGAGTGCAGTTGCATCGGCGACTGTGAGGGTTTTGGTTTGGATGGATGTTTTGGAACCGTCAGATACGGTGAGTTCAATCGTTTTCTCCCCGGCTGAATCGAAATCCCATTCTGCGGTTCGACCGGTATCATCGATTGAACCGTCTTCATCAAAATCCCAGCGGTAGGTTAGACCGTTGCTTGGCGTGGAACTCGATGCATCAAACGAGACAACCTCGCCCGTTCGAATGTTCTTCGATGGCGAGAAGGTAAACACGGCAAGAACTTCACCGTCTGAGGAGCTGGATGTGTCCTCAAAGACACACCCGGCAAGGGTAGACATCACCATGACTGAGGAGAGCAGTATGGGCAAGAACGCTGACTTCATGGTTGGGTGTGAACGGCCTTCATCAAAAGCCCTTTCTCTTTATTCTTCATGTTAGAAGGAAAAAAGGGTCGTTTGTTTGTTGCCAGAAACCAATTCCTTAGCCGTCCATCCAAAAGCCTCTGTGATTCGGCCCAAGGCTGCAGCCAAACGCTCAGCATAGAACTGACCGTCATAGGTCGTGATACCACCGTTTTCCTCGTTTTCCAACCACGGTTCAACCCTCATCGGGCGTTGCGAGGCATTGGCGACGATGTAGGATACCTTCATTCCAGACGTGAAACCGAGACCCATCTCTATTCGGGCTTTTGCTACGCGTACCTGTGCCATGCTGTCTGGATTTGCATAATCCTTGGAGAAATCAATGTCGCCATTTGAGCCAACCCTGCCCTTGCATGACTTCGCAAGGATGAGTTCAGAAGCATCGACTTCCGCATTCTTAACCGCCTGAACCCTTGCTAAAGCATACTTGACCAGTTCATCACCCTCATCTGCGAGTGCATGGCTGAACATTCGTTTCATCGTCGTGGTCAGATAGCTGAAAGAATCGGTTCGCTGCGTTTCATACCCGCGTATCAACATCTCTTCTGAAGGCCAAACAACTTGCCCTACGTAGCGCTTTTTCGCACCGTGACTAAAGAAGACGGAAAGACCTTTTTCGAATTCTAAAACTGCTGAGTCTCGACTGTATCGTTCTGCAATCTCCAAGCCAAAATCAATCATTGATTGCCTTGCTCGACTCCAGTGTTCAAGTTTTTTGACGGCCTCCTTTACGCCGTTTTGGGCTGCAGCAATTTCATCTTCCCGTAGTGATGAAGGGGCGGAGGCATCGACCGGGGAGCGGACAAAAATCGAATCGGTATCCGAATAAACAACGCCGTGACCTTCTTCTTCCAGTTGAGCGATAATGGCTTTGATATTGTGGCGCGCCCACGCAGTGATTGAAGAGCCGAGGTCTCGGTGGGTGAACCGATAGAACCCGCTCGCAAAAACGCCGTAGAAGGTATTCATCAGTATTTTCACCGCATACTGCATTGCATCGTGGAAGGACTCTTGCTGAACATTGCCTTCATCCTTCGCAGCTCTTAGAGCCGCTTTGTGAACATCTCGTTGCGCCATCAGGCTCTCAAGGAGCCGTGGAACCAGTCCTTTACGAACAGATTGATGACGAAATCGCGCTCCAGTTGGAGCGGTGTACACCGGCTCACCGTCAGCAGGTTGGTCCGGTTGTGCAGGGTCGATGCGAGTGGTATAGCAGATGTTCTGACCGATCATAATCGAAGGATACATACTCTTGAAATCAAGTACGGCAATCCACGGATGAAGTCCTGCGTCGACCTCGTGAACATACCCACCAGTGATTTGACCTTCTTTGGCTTCTGCCGAACCGGTGAGTGGTACCGCGACACTCTCGGCATCAGCAAGACGAATGACAAGTGAATCAACCAGTTGGCTGGTGCTTCCAATCGCAGCGGTATCAAAGGTGACTTTTGCGACGGCCGCCACCGCTTCTTTTCGGCGAATCACCTGCAATGCGCTGAGGATATCGAGGGGAAGAGCAGCATCTCGAATGCAGTATTCCATCACTTCCTCGGGGCGATTCGCCCATTCCATATCCATCTTTGATGCATCGACGTCCATCTTGTGTTTTTCAGCATCCTCTGGGAACAGTAAATTGCTGATGAAGGAGAGCGTTTCTCGCTGTGGCCGTAGGGCCATTCGCGCTTGCCACCAAGCATCAACAACACTTCGACCTGCGACGTTCCAAGCTCGTGTAGATTGACGCCGAGGAAAAAGGCCAGACCGGTTGCGTTTGGATTCGCTCTCGCTCTGCTCAACACGCCCCCACCCAAACAATTGAGCCTTTTTCCGCCATTGTTTCGACTTGGCGAGAGCCTGCATGCGGTCGTACATTCTCGGCAAATCAAAATTGTCAATGTTGTATCCAGTGATGATGTCTGGATCCATGCTTCGGACAATGAGCGTCAAGTTTTCCATGATGCTCGCTTCTTCACCTTTGAACGAATACGATTGCCGAGTACCGGTTCCCATGTCCTCAACCCATGCGGCTGCGCACAGAATGGTCTCATGTTCAATACTGGTTTCAAGGTCGAAGGAAAACACTCGAAACGGCACCTGAAACGGTTCACAATCGGACAATTGAGCCACATCGCATGCCACGGTAACATCGACAGAATAGCGCCCAGAACCGCCGGCAGCAACGACGGCATGGGTTCGCTCAAGGTTTTCATTCGGTTCATTTCGTCGGTCAACAACAGTCCCTTCTACGGAGAGGTGCATTCTCAAATCGTAATCGAGAAAAAGCCGGTTGAGAAACGGAATATCGCCAGAATATATTTGCCATGATTGTTTTGACAGAGTTTTTCTCAAGTTTGGTACGAGAAAAGGCTGCCGTACGGTGACCGACCAAATAGGACGAACCCCGAGATCCGTTAATTTCATGACCGGGCCCGTGACCGAAACTACATCGTTCATTGCCTCAACCTGTTGTATTCGTTGCTGAATAAAGTCGCTGACACCTATCTCTTCGTTCCATGCACTCAGAGGTGTGATTTCAAACGACGGACGTAAACCTGACACGAGCAAACACACCGATTCACCAGTCTTGCTTCGACCGAAGAGTTCCAGCACGGTTGACTCCTTCGTTCCTGATTCCGCATTTGCCTCTACCGAATGGTAACGGCCGCTGATGATGCCGATGTCGTCGCTGTATGTCACGGACTCACCTCGTGATGAAGGAAGGTGAAGCACTCTATGGGTCTTGCCTTCACTACCATGCAGGTTTCACTGTGCCGACGGAGTAAAAACTCATGTTTCATCAAAAAATGCGAGAGGAATGATTGAAAGCCGGAGCACTTTGGGTAAATCGTTACGGCAAGGTGTACAGAGTGTCAGAAGAAATTGATTGGGATAGCCTCACGTTTTCACTTACCCCAACCGATACGATGTACCTTACAGAAACAACCGCAGACGCACCGTGGATGCCCGGTTCACTGCGACCATACGGCGCAATACCCATGTCGCCAGCAGCAGGTGTACTCAATTATGGACAAGGTTTGTTCGAAGGCATGAAAGCGTTTCGAACCTCTAAAAACAGAGTCGTGTTCTTTCGACCAGAAGAGAACGCTCGAAGGATGCAACGCGGTGCAGACCGATTGAAAATCCCACCCGTGCCGGAGTCTCTTTTCATCGATGCAGTGGAACAATGCGTTCAAGCCAACATCAAGTGGGTTCCACCTACCGGAAAAGGTGCATTGTATGTCCGCCCACTCCTCATGGGTTCAGGTCCAATCCTCGGCGTTGCACCTGCCCCTTCATACACCTACCTTGTCTATGTCACACCTGTTGGGCCATACTTCAAAGGTGGCGTTTCTGCTATTGATTTGCTGATTTCTGAAGAATACCATCGCGCCGCCCCAGGCGGCTCAGGTGGGGTGAAGGCAATAGGAAATTATGCGCCAGGCATGATGCCGAGCAAAAAAGCAAAGGCCGCTGGATTTGCAGAAGTGATCTACTTGGATGCTGAAACACACAACTACATCGAAGAAGTAGGGGCTGCAAATTTCTTCTGCGTGAAGGACAAGACGTTGTACACGCCCGAGTTAACAGGTACTATTCTACCCGGTATTACTCGCCAATCAATCATTGAACTGGCACGACACAACGGCTACCAGGTTGTTGAAACCAAAGTCTCTGCTGAATTCGCTATGGCGGCTGATGAAGCGTTTTGTTGCGGAACTGCCGCTGTCATTTCTCCAATCGGTTCAATCACCAAAGGCGACCAGAAAGCAGTCTACGGTGGGGGTAAGCCTGGACCCATCACCAATCAATTGTACAACCATTTGGTCGGCATTCAAAACGAAACCGAGGATGACCTCTTCGGATGGCTGCATGAAATCCCGCAATAATCACCGTTTTTTGAACGAAGAGCGTTTCTTGAAACTCGGTTTCGCTGAACCTGATGCATCTCCAGAGCGTTTGCGTTGAGAGCGAGCTCTGCGGTCACCGGTTTGAGGTCCTTTGGCGATTCTATCGGCTGTTGCTTCCTTTTGGTCGCGTTGCATTTGACGCCACTCAGCGCCGATGAGTTGAAGCAATTCTTCTTTTGATTGCGCACCCACGGATTGCTTTGAACCACCTCGGGAAACCCACATTCGGCCCTCCTTCATGTGGGGCCGTGAGGGATGTGATGTGCCCTCTTCTCGCTTGATTTTCTTCAACCCAAGTTTTCGAGCAGCGAGAAACAAGCCCTCCAAATCTGGTTTGATTACCGAGGAATCCTTTGGAACACGCCGACCGCTACGTCGAGATAGCCGAGTATCAAAATAGCCTGGCCAGACGCAGATACGGTCAGGATTGTGGTCCATATTCATTCACCATTTGCACCGTAGAGCGCGAACGACTTGAATCCTGCGGAGAAGACTCAATCAAGAAGAATGCCGTTGATGACACCGTCTTTACCTGGGCGAGAAGTGATTCGAACTCGACCTTGGTCAGTCTCAATGACTGCGCCTTTGACGAGGATGTTTCGTCGGACATAGTTTGGATCCGATTCGTTTTCAATAACGTTGTGAATGGCTCCAATCTTCGTAGTGCCCTTCTTTGGGTTGTTGATGGAGACACGGTTTTCGGACATAACTCGGACGAGAGTGTTTCCACCGGTTCGGCGGTAAATCTTGCGCTTTGGTTCTCCGACCAAAGCCATTTGCTTTTCAGAAGAAATTTCTGTAGAGCGCTTGCTGCGAGCCTGAACTTTGCGTCCGCCACTTGGTTTACGTCGTGAGATACCGTGCCATTGAGCCATATTGGTGCCACCTTGCAGGGCAAAGCCACCAACAGGGCATATAAGAAATCAACCCTACTCGCACTGTGTCTCAATCGAGGAGAAAATGCTACCATCTTGCGATTCAAGTGTTGCTTTGAGGCGGTCTTTCGGATACAATCGACCCACGCCTGCTGGCGTTCCAGTGAACAAATAATCACCCGCTTGGACTGGCGCCCAGGTGAGCAATTCTTCCATTTGAAGCGAAGGGGGAATGGTCATCTCAGACAGCGAAGCACTTTGGACCAAAACATCGTTGACCCAAAGATTCAGTTTGAAACCGACTTCCGAATCGATGAGTGAAGAAAACGAGCCGTTCCATTCGACAAAACCACCAACATACGCACTTGCTCGGAAGCATTTTCCTTTCGTCCAAGGTAATTGTTCTGAACGTAGGGAAGCTTGTGTGAGGCGGTCAGTTAAGTCCAAACCAACCGCAATGGCCTCGGGTTGTGCATGCTGGTTCAGACGCACAACACACTCGACTTCATGATGGACTTCACCGGGATGTTGCGAGACTTGGATGGCGCCGTGCCGTTGAATGCAGTTGTTTGGTTTAACAAAAAACACTGGTGTTTCGGGCTGTTCATTCCCTAATTCAGCAGCGTGCTTGGCAAAAGTTCGAATCGTACACCAAAGGGCCATGGTTGTCCGAATCACATCTCCTTCATCAAATCAGGGTTAAGCCAACCGTCAAGAAGATGATTCACCTGTGCGGCGTATGAGCCGCGAATTGAGCATGAGAAAGAGAAGGCCGGTTCGTCGCAAGAAAATCGCACCTTTGCTCGAAGATTTAGAGGAAGCGCTTGCTGTTGATTTGAACGTTGATGGAGCCTTTCTTGAGATGGCGGAATTTGGGTCATGGACAATGGTATTGGTTGATAAAATCGCCAAGGCAATTGAAGTGCAAAACGAAGACCAAGAGCGATTCGTTTTCTTAACATTACGAGGTTTTCTAGAACATGATGATGCAGCAAAGTGGGTCGAAGTCGACCATGGCGCAATTCCTTTCCTCATGAAGGGGGCGGATTGCATGATTGCGGGGGTGCATGGCGCTGACCCAACTGTCGAGACGGGTGACTTGGTATGGATACGCGACATGAAACATAAACGCCCACTTGCCATAGGGTGGGCGACAATGAATGCAGATGAACTGGTGAGCGGTTCGAAAGGCAAGGGCATCAAAACGATACATTGGGTCGGCGATGAACTTTGGGACATGGAACTGTAAGCATGGGACAACTCACCCCAAGCATATATACGATATTGATAATGGACATCCATGCGAATCAAAGTCCTGCTCGCTCTGTTCATGGTTTCTGTTCTAATACCACTCCCGGTTCTGGGCAGTGAAGTAACTGCAGGCGAAGATGTGAATCCAGCTGAAGGTGAAGTGCCATTCACCGTTGTCGAACGAACGACGCCTTCAATTGACAAGCAACTTTGGAGTCTCGCTATCGAAATGAATCAGGAAGAATACGACAATGGTACAACATTTGAGATGACCACGCAAATCTGTACCAATGATGGCGTTTGTGACCCGCCCGTTCTCAAAGAAGCGAAAGTGTCTGAGCGAACCTACGCCATTTCCCTCTCCCCACCGTCGGACCACACGTACGTCAACTGGAGAGTTAAGGCGGTTTACAGCGATGACAACTCCACAAATTTCCCACAAGGAGATTGGTACAAGACATGGTCTTCATGCCACTATGTACAGGACACAGGATGGGGCGGAGACGATTACACATCTGACGGATGTGCCACAGACTCTGAAGAAACACTTCCTGGATTTGCTGCAGTTGTTACGCTGACGAGTATTTCCATGGCAGTTGCCTTCACTCGTCGTGATTAAGGTATTCAACCAGACGCTCTATGAAGCGCCGTTGATCTAGACCCCAATCGGTCATGTTGACAGAGCACGTGCTGCGATTCTTCGCTAACTTGCCACTCACGAATCCCGGTTGTAACAGGTCACTGGCGACAAGCGGTAAATTCGCACCTTTGAACGATACAAGACAACCGTTCTCTTTGAAAGTAGCTTTCCCAAAGCCAAAGTGCAATGTATCTTTTTTCCGATTTAAGCGCACAGCGACTCCGCCTGCTTTCAAGAACCGCTGTAACGCGGAGAAGATAGCCCCTCCATCACCGTCGGAGGAAGCGTCACCGTATGCGGAGAGAAAGTCCAGTTCTGTCGCATTTTGCTCCATGAGGTGGTCTAAATCCCGACGTTTCGTAGGTTGACCGGACATGATGCTCAAACGTGTTAAGCGAATGATGTTCTTTGTATTGCCGGCTCTGATGGAGTTTACGAGAGCAGATGAAACATACACTTCACCAAATGTGCTTCAGGAATGACTTCATTGAGACCATCATCAGCATTCACAGCATACGGATGTCATAGGTGATCCTTGTATTCTGAAGCATCAGTACTCGTCGATATTCATCGAGTATTGTCTGTCATTCGAAAGGCAGGTAACAGCGGGAGGATTCTCTCGAGCGGAGCGAGTAGTGTTGCACGCGTCGCATCCACTCGAGAGAGGTTCGCTGAACGCTGTTACAGGTTCTATCTCCGTCGTCATCAATACCTAGCCTTCTATGGCACATGTCGATGAGGACTGAGGGTCTCACGAAGGAGGTTCACTCGTTTCGTCGAGATGATACAAATGCTGCTCCAATGAGAGCAAGAGTTGCAAACACCGCTAGGAAACCAGGAACTGATTCTTCGTCGTCCGAGTCGTCGACAGTGGTTGGTACCGGGTCGACTGTTTCGACTGCACCACCGTCGCCAACAATGACCTTACCAAACATGTTGGAGCTCAAATGTGGTTCACAGGCATAGTAGAATGTCGTACTGTCGACATCAAAGGTGTAGCGGAAGTCAACGGTCGTAGCTGCTGCGCCGGACGTGACGCCATCGGCCGTGTACGTGTCGGACTGGTCGCCGTCGACTTGTCGCACATTGTGCGCCATGCTCGAATCGGTCCATTGCCAGCACACTGTTTGTCCAACGTCAATGTTGACGGTTGCGGGTGAAAACTTGAGGCCGCTTGGTGCAATTCCAACGGTAACATCACAATCAGGGAGTACTGGCTCGTCTACTGGTGGTGTCAAGACTTTGTCGATGACGTGAATGACGCCGTTGCTTGCTGGAACGTCTGCGAGTGTGACCCGTGCCGTTTCGCTACCTACAGTTACTGCTGTGCCCGTGACCTGAATCAACAGGTCATCTCCGTTTGCTGCGGTTACTGTTGTGTCGCCTTCCACCAAGTCGGTTGATAGCGTGGTTCCGGCAACGACGTGGTATAGCAAGATATCCTTGAGCACTGCAATTTCTTCAGGTGTGTCAAAGGTGTCAAGGTCGATACCTGCAGCAGCAAATGCTGCATCGGTAGGTGCAAACACGGTGTATTCATCGGTACCGCTGAGCGTGGTTACGAGGTCAGCGGCTTGCAGTGCTGCGACGAGAGAAGCGTGGAGGGTAGTGGCCCCTGCCGTCATTGCAATACTGACTGCTGGCGTCCATACGTATGCACCACAGACAGCTTGGCTGACGTTGGTTACTGCATGAGATACCGTGTTGTAGCAACCTGTAATGGTTTGACCAGCCATCGTGTAATTCTCTACGTAGATGTATGAGTTGCACTCAACGTTGCTGGCTCCAGCAACAATGGTATGGGTTATGACATTGTAACAGATGTCGCCCGGTGGTGGCAATAGCACCTTGTCGATGACGTGGATGATACCGTTTGTTGTTTGAACATCTGCAGTCGTGACGTTTGCTCCGCCAACACTGACAACACCGTCGGCGCTGACTGCGAAGGTTGCTTTGTCGCCGTTGAGCATGTTCACAGCAAGTCCGTCTGTAACAGCGTTTGCTGGAACGGCGCCAGAGTAAACGTGGTAAGTGAGAATGTCAGCAAGTGTTGCGTTTTCTTCTGGTGTGTCGAAGGTTGTCAAGTCGATACCTGCTGCTTCAAAGGCAGCGTCGGTTGGTGCGAACACCGTGAACGGGCCGTCGGCCTGCAGTGCGCTAACGAGGTTTGCTTGCGACAGAGCAGCGACGAGCGCTGTGTGAACACCGGTCGATTGAGCGGTTGCAGGGATGTCGAGGGTTGGAGCATCTGCAGGAGGCAGCAATACTGCATCAATGATGTGAATGATACCGTTGCTCGATACAACATCTGCTGTGGTAACCTTAGCCGCACCGATGGTAACAGTGCCATCGGAGGTGACTGCGAACGTAGCCTGGTCCCCATTTAGCATGCCTACGGACATACCGTCAGTGACATCTGCTGCAGCGACCGAACCTTCGTAGACGTGGTAGGTGAGAATGTCTACGAGTGTTGCATTCTCCTCTTCAGTGTCGTAATCAGCCAGGTCAATGCCCGCTGCTGCGAAGGCAGCATCAGTTGGGGCAAATACAGTGAATGGACCGGCACCCTGCAGTGTCTCGACGAGATTTGCGTGAGTTAAGGCAGCAACGAGGGAGGCGTGGTCGTTAGACGCAGTGACGTTGGTTGGTATATCATCGGTGTCGTCTGCCGCTGCATTGAGTGGAAGAGTCGTCATAAGTAGGCTGGCTAAAATCAGGGATGCTAGTGCTCGCTTCATGCTGCACCTCTTGCACAACCCCTCTATAAAGGACTGTAAAAAAATACTCTTTTTAGAACGGAGAGCGGTATTCGTCAACATCTTCCGCGATTCGCAAGAGTTGGTTGTATTTGGCCACCCGATCCGAACGAGCAGGTGCTCCAGTCTTGATTTGACCTGCTCGAGTTCCGACTGCTAAATCTGCAATTGTGACATCTTCAGTCTCGCCGCTTCGATGTGAAATCACGTTGTTGTATCCGTTCGAAGTCGCTAAATCCATCGCTTCGAGTGTTTCAGTGACGGTTCCTACTTGGTTGAGTTTGACGAGCATAGCGTTCGCTGCACCCAGTTCGATACCTTGGGCAAGGCGTTCTGATTGCGTGACAAACAGGTCATCGCCCACCGATTGAACCCTGTGACCTTCGCGCTTCGTGAACGAGGCCCAACCTCGCCAATCGTCTTCATCAAAACCATCTTCAATTGATAAGATAGGGTATTCATCCAACCAACCAGAGTACACATCAACCAACTCTTCACTTGAGAGAATTTTACCGTCCATGTGGTAACCAGCATCGGTATGAAATTCAGTTGCTGCAACGTCAAGGGCAATACCCATTTCTTCGACTGAATAACCTGCCCCTTCAATGGCGCGAACCATGTACTTGAGGCCTTCTTCATTCGCTGGTAGGTTTGGCGCAAAACCTCCTTCATCACCGACCCCTCCGAGTAAACCGTCAGCCTTGAGTTCCTTTTTCAAAGCGTGATACGTTTCAACTCC
>JAKMGM010000114.1 GCA_022424925.1 Candidatus Poseidoniaceae archaeon
GAATTTGACCCAAACCAACGAAACTCAAGATGGGACGCAGTCAGATCAAGTGAGCGAGGCAAACGATGCTCAAATGAAATCAGAACAAACGACGATGCTCGGCGTTCTTGGCCTCCTGCTCATTGGCGTCATAGCCATCACTCAACGACTTCGTAACAAGCAAGAATAGTCTTGATAGATTTAGGATAACCTAAACTTTTCCGACCCGTAAAAGGCTTCATGTAGCCCCAACGCTTGGCCTTGCATGGAGACCATACCATGACCCATGTAGTTACATCAACCTGCGTCGATCACAAATACCAAGAATGCGTTGTCGTTTGCCCAGTTGAGGCGTTTCGAGAAGCAGATACCTACCTCGTTATCGATCCTGATGAGTGCATTGACTGCGGTGCTTGCATTCCAGAATGCCCTGTCGACGCAATCTTTGCAGACACCGATGTTCCAGAAGAAGAAGAGCATTGGATCGAGCGAAACGCCGTTGAATCCGTCGACGCTGAAATCGCAGAAGGCGATTCGCCTGTCCTCGCAGACTGAACCACTTTGGTTCCATTTCACCCTCATGGGTGTTAACCAATGTTCATGAAGGGCGTATGACAGGACGGCTTGATTCACATGGTGAGAACCGACTTCACACAACTACGAAACGGCAGTGACCTCCTCAAGCGCGGGTTTGCCCGAATGCAACAAGGAGGCGTCATCATGGACGTCGTGGACCCAGACCAAGCAGCCGTCGCTGAAGATTCCGGAGCGGTCGCGGTCATGGCCCTCGAACGAGTGCCCGCAGACATACGAAGAGACGGTGGCGTCGCACGCATGAGCCATCCAGACATGATCCAAGGTATTCTTGATTGCACTTCGATTCCGGTGATGGCAAAATCCCGAATCGGTCACGAAGGCGAAGCGAGGATCCTCGAATCGATGGGCGTTGATATGGTCGACGAATCTGAGGTGCTCACACCCGCTGACCCGTTTTTCCACATCAACAAAAAGGACTACGAAATCCCATTTGTTTGCGGTGCAACCGGACTCGGAGAAGCCGTCCGCCGGATTTACGAAGGCGCCGCAATGATTCGCACCAAGGGTGAAGCAGGCACTGGTAATCTCGTTGCAGCCGTCACCCACGCCCGACTCATTGACCAAGAAATCAAGCAAGTGCAAGGCCTCGATGACAAGGGCATCGAATCGGCTGCAAACATGATTATGGATCGCTTCAAAGTCTTAGCCAACACTTCTGAATTACCGGGCAGCCACCCAATGACACCTTTCGGTGCCATCGATGATGTGATGGAACACGAAATTCAATCCATTCTCAACGACGTTCGAGACATGGGCCGCCTTCCAGTGGTGACCTTCTCCGCTGGTGGCATCGCCACTCCGGCCGACGCCTCACACATGATGCGCTTGGGCATGGATGGCATCTTTGTTGGCTCTGGGATTTTCAAATCGAGCGATCCAAAAACAATGGCAGACGCAATCGTCTTGGCAACAGCCCATTATGACGATGCCTCGAAGGTCACTGAAGCAATGGCCATGACATTGGGCGACCCGATGAAGGGCGATGAACTTGAGACACTTGAGGTCCGAATGGACCAACGTGGTTGGTAATTCGCTGTCTTCATTCGACCGTTCAATCGCTTTTTTTGGCCCACGATGTTTGATACACCCTATCATAAAAGGGTCTATATCCATCCCCTAAGTCGAAAGGGCCATGGTCATGAGTGCAATTGACGACGCTGTGGACACACTCAACGGATTGGACACATGGATGCAATGGGGTTTTGGCGCAGTTTCAACCCTCCTCGTGGTGGCCATCGTTCGCGTTTTGATGAGAAAGGTGGTCCTTGATTTTGTCAAGGCCACTTCATTTGACTGGGATGACCAACTCTATCGCCCGGTCACTTCAAGGATATACGGGTTCATCTTGCTTGGTGGCACACAGTTCACTATGAATTGGGTGTTGGGCAAAGAAGACGAACTCAACACTTCACTTGAGCCGATCTTTCAGGCGTTTTACATCCTCTTCGCATCTTCGCTTTTGAGCGTCGCTCTCAAAGTCATGATTCCAGTGATCATCGACAAATTCAGCAACCCTGGAACAGTGACCGTCTCCGGTTCCAATTCATTGGTTGTCTTCTTGCTTCGTGCAGCGGTCTGGTTCGGAGGTCTTTATCTCGCCTTTTCCGAACTGGGGATCGAACTCGTTGGTGTGTTGGCCTCGCTGGCTGTGTTCTCATTGATCATCGGTCTTGCCATGCAGCAAACGCTTGGCAACATCATCAACTCGTTTATGTTGGCGCTTGACCAACCGTTTGAGGTTGGTGACCGAATTGAGGTTGATGATGAAATCGGCTCAGTTGTTTCGGTTGGCATTCTTTCGACCAAAGTGTTGACCCATGAAGAAAACTTGGTGGTCATTCCAAACAACCACCTGGTCAACTCCACGGTCATCAACCACGCTCGTGGCGGCGGTGACGGTGTTGGTCGACGTATTTCACTGGTCATGGACATTGGGGTGGAGTACGATGAAGACATCGCACACGTCAAGTTCACCATCCTCAAACTCATGCGAGAATGCCCTTATGTCATCGACAAGCCGGAACCGAGGGTGTTGCTGAACGAACTTGGCGACTTCGCCAAAGTGTTCCGAATGTACGGCTGGGTCGAGGATTACTCTGATGAATTCGTGGCAAAAGACTGGTTGCTCAAGAACATCGATGAGCAATTTGCCAAGGAAGGCATTGGTATTCCATTCCCAACCGCAATTGAGATTTCTGCCGACACAAAATCATCCTACAACAAGCAGCGTAAGGCCACCAACGTTCGAGCAGCGCGCCTCAAGATGATCAAAGAAGACAAAGCCTTGCTCAGAGAACGAGCAGCCGCAAAGGAAGAAATTGAAGCCGTCAATGAGCGCTTGAAGGACCCAGATTTGGACCGCAAGGAACGGGCTGCGTTAGAAGAGTCCCTCAGGGAATTGAACCGTGTCCTCAGCATGTTCGAAGCCGGTGACAACTGATTTCGTCGCCGCTGAATTAATATAACTCGCCCTATCATGATAGGTCGTGTCCTCACAGCACACGCGGTATGTCCAAATTAATTTGAGAGCGGATCAGGGGCAAAGTCTGCCTGGTCGAACGCTTTTGACGACCTTCAAAAAAGTAGAATTTCTGTCTTCTATCGAACGAAGTCACATCGGAACTCGATGCTATGTTTCGATTGATTATGATGATCCAAAGACTTTGGAAATCGAACAAGCGGCCATGAAAGTATTGAACATCATTCACCAAAGTTCCACAAATGCGGTCTGTGAAGTGATGCTCACCGGACCCATTGGAATGTATTTTGCGTCTCAGCCTGAATTGTGGTGGGTAGCACCGAGCTTCACGCACCCCGATGGCATGCGATTAACCATACGAGGAACAACTGGAGCGTTGCGGAAGATGCGAACCGATCTCGAACATCTGTTGATTGATGGATACAATATGAAATTGGGTTCAGAATCAGAATTTAACCCCGAGTTTGCCGATTTCTTACCAGAGCGCCAGACGGTCGTGTTGGACAAGGCCATCGACATGGGGTACTATGACCGCCCAAGACAATGCACACAACGTGAAATTGCAGATGTGCTCAACCTAAAACAAGCAACTGTGAGCGAACATTTGCAGGCTGCCGAGGCAGCAATTATTCACAGGTATTCATCGGATTTGTGAAAGTATAACTCCAAACCTATCATGAACGGTTAAATCTCTATTGACCCTCGTTTACATCAAAGCGCTATGCCCAGCGCACGCCATGCGAATTTCAACCGAGCCCTCGTCCTATCGCTCTTGATGATGACGATGACCCAAGTCGGGTATCTTGAATCAATGAATCCTTGGACCAACAGCGAAGAAACGCTGGACGAGACCAACGACGTTCTCGAAACGGGCGGTTCAGGCAGCGCAACTCAGAGCAATTTCACCGCAAGCGTCGAAGGTGCGAATCTGCTCATTGACGAGCCCATGACCAACATCACGTTCCAATACAATGCCAGTGCGGCAAATGGCTCAGGTAGCGGCTCAAACTCTGGAACTTACAACGGCAACGGAACTG
>JAKMGM010000122.1 GCA_022424925.1 Candidatus Poseidoniaceae archaeon
CTCTTCGTTCCTTGGCAAAATCCGACGCTTCCCTTCAGGTTACAACAAACCAAGAAACTGGTGAAGCATTGTTGGCTGGAATGGGTGAACTCCACTTGGAAATTACAGTTTACCGTATCGAAGAAGAACAAAACATCAAGGTCAGCGTTAGCCCACCTATTGTGGTTTACCGAGAAGGTATTCAAGGAAGCAACCGAGGCAACTCGTTTGAAGGTAAATCTCCAAACCGCCACAATCGTTTCTTCTTTGAAATCGAAGCGCTCAGTCCAGAAGTAGTAGAAGCATTGCGTGCTGGCGAGCTCGGCTCAGGCACAATCCGACCAAACGATGCAAAGGAAACTGGACGAAAGTTTGGTGAACTGGGCATGGACAAAGACCTGATGCGAAAAATCTACGCAATCAACGGTTCGAACGTCCTCGTGAACGACACCAAAGGTATTCAGGGTCTTCACGAAACGCGAGAACTCATTATCGAAGCCTTCAACGGTGTGTGCTCGAAAGGCCCAATCGCTGATGAACCGGTTCAAGGTATGTTTGTTCGTCTGGTTGACGCAAAACTCCACGAAGACGCAATTCACCGTGGTCCAGCACAAACGATTCCGGCAGTCCGAAACGGAATCAAGGGTGCAATGATGCGAGCAAAGACTGTTCTCTTGGAACCAATGCAAAAAGCGTTCGTTTCCGTTCCAAACGATTGGCTCGGACAAGTCACTCGTGAAGTCACAAACCGCCGAGGTATCATCGAAGACATGCCATCTGAGGGTGAGGTAACTACCGTTGTCGGTGTTCTTCCAATCGCCGAGACGTTTGGATTCTCGAACGACATTCGTGCAGCCTCTCAGGGACGTGCAGTTTGGAACACAGAAAACCTCGGATTTGAGCAACTGCCACCTCAGTTGTTTGACAAAGTCGTTGGCCAAATCCGTACTCGAAAGGGTCTCAAGCCAGAACCTTATCCTGAGTCATACTACGCTGAGTGAGTTGCATGAATGGCTCGGTCACGGGCCTCTTTGCTGCCCCTCAAGGGGGAGTTCCAAAGCCATTGGTTGACGAACTCGATGTTCAGGTAAACGGTTGTGTTGGAGACTACCAGCGGGACAAAAAACACCACGGTGGTCCAAGCAGAGCCGTTTGCCTTTTCAGCTCTGAAGTCATTACGCACCTGCAGCAGAACGGCCATCCTATTTATCCTGGTTCAGTAGGTGAAAACATTCTCATCAGCGATATTCCATGGAACACAATACGTGTTGGTACGCAGTTCCACTTTGAGGAACTTGTTCTTGAGGTGACTTCGGATGCTCCACCGTGCAAGACGATTCGAGATTCGTTTCATAATGGTGCGTTCAAGGAGATCTCAGTAAAGGTCGACCCAACGATGACGCGATGGTATGCTAAAGTTCTCGTTGAGGGACGAGTTGCTCTTGGAGAAGCCGTGGTTGTCAACTAATTCGTTTTAGTTGGAAGTCAGTCAGCTCCCGCAACGCTCGCATTGCTGGACCTTTGGGAATTCTGTCAAGACAGGCGTGTGCCTTTGCATGGTATTCAACCGCCCGCTTTTTTGCATAATCGATAGAGCCGAGGTTGGCGAGCGCTCCAAGAGCCGCACGAAGGGTCTCACTGTCAACGGCATCCCCCTTTCCGAGTGCGGCAAGCAGTGTCTGTTTATCCGGTGAGTCTGGTTGCGAAAGAGCGTGAATGACCATGAGGGTTCTCTTGCCTTGCGCTACGTCTGAACCTGCAGGTTTGCCCAACACCTCAGAATTAGACAGCACGTCAATCAAATCATCCATGAGTTGGAAACACAGGCCTACTGCAAGTCCCCAATCAGCCATGCAATCGATGGTCTCTTGGTCCGCTCCGGCCATTCTTGCTCCAATTTCGGCACATGTAAGGAACATGACCGCAGTTTTTCCTTCGATCATTTCGATATAGTCTTCTTCAGAAACTGCCAGTTCCTCTTCAAACTCGATATCCATTTGTTGGCCTTCACTCACGCGACGTACCATCCAAGCAATCCTGTTGACGAGAGGAGCGACATCTTCGGCTTGCAATCCCTCAGCCTGGACTAATCGTTCGAAAGCGATGGCAAGCATCGCATCCCCAGCATTGATTGCGGTTGGCAGATCAAATTCGATGTGAACTGCATTTCTTCCTCGACGCACCTCGTCATCGTCCATGATATCGTCATGGACTAAAGTAAAGTTGTGAACGGTTTCAATCGCAGCACCAACATCGAGCATTCCAGAATGTGAATCTCCGACTGCCTTTCCAACGAGCCACGGCAGCGTTGCTCGCAAACGCTTCCCACCACCATGAATGAGATGTGTCATGGCCGCTGCTAAGCGTTCGTGACGTGATGCCAACAAGCTGGACATGATTCGTTGCTCGACCAGTGGTTTAACTTCAAGAACCGATACATTGAGTCCTGCACCTTCCGCTTCTGGCAGCATGTGTGTAACATCACCCATGTCATGAATCATTTCATCACTCAGGTTTTCCAGCGCTTTGGAATCTCCCAAAGCGCTCCACCAATCATCGTTCATGACCCGAGCAGCAATACAACGGAACCACGGAGCAACCGAGCCGTTTGTTTGCGCCTCATCGACGAGCATTGCCTCTAATTCTTCGTATGTCACCCACATCGTCTCAGAGACCTCGTTGGTGTTGATGTTGAGGATGACGTCTTTTTGGACTACTAAAATATGGTCAATTTCACGTTCAATCCACGTTTCATTCATACGGGCTGAATAACGCATTTTTGTCATGAATGTGAAATCATCATGAGAAAAGTTCTGTGGGTCAATACCGAGCTCCTGCTCGAGTTTTCGGATTGCCGCCCGTTTTACCCCTATGGCTCCATCTTCATCGAGCTCGTCCTCGCTATGCAGTGGGTGAGAGCAACATGAATTGGCCCAAACTCCCGGGAAGGTTACCTTGTCATGTGCACGACGTTGGAGAAGCAACCGGTTGTCTGAATCAAAGAGCAGTACGCTAAATGCACGGTGATATGCACCGGCATCCCTGTGCGCTGAAATTTTAGAGAGTGGTCCGAGTACTTCGTCACGCTCATTGACGCCGATAATAGCTTCAGTCATGAGTGTCGACTGCATCGAGTCAGCACCTAAAGATTCGAGTAAATCCCTTTCCGAGTCGGACAGTTCAATGCTGGGAACATCTGTAATATCGTACCCTGCCATGTGAACCCCGTGCAGATGTATTCGCGCTCGCTACATGAAGAGTTCTGTAATCCTGTTTGGCTTCAAAATACGTTTGCAAATCGGAACAGCCGCTAAGTTCACTGTTTCTTGGTGATGATTGTGCCTCGAACCGGTTCACCCAACATCGCCGCCATGACCCGTTCTCGTATTCCACCGTTCACCATGATGACATCGACATCATGCGATGCGACGAGGGCTCCTCGCGAAGCCTTCAGCCCTATTCCACCTGTGACGTCGATTTCAGACTCATGAATCCCCTCAAAAGCTACATCCGGCGACCAGCGTTCAATGAGGTCCTCATCTGTCGCCTCTTTCGGCGGTACGCGAAGTAGACCGTCAACTCCGCCGATAGCGAAAACCAAACGCTGAACTCTTGGTAGTTCGACTGCGATTCGGGCGACCAAGTCATCACCCGACAAAATACCGAACTGTTTCTCGCCTTCGACAGAAACAACATCGCCGAACGTTACGTGAACTGTGCCTGCCGAATTCGATTCAAAACCCTCTAAACTTCCGCTGAAATCGGGTCCAGTGTTGGTTGCCCATGTGTGCGGTGGGTGGACATGCGGGATGAGTTGGCACGATTCAAGTGCCTCACATACATGTTGATTTAACTCGAGCATTTCAGAGCGTACGCGATGTACAGCATCCAATTGCGATGTGCAATCACTGTCGTCGGGGCGTTTCATACCCTCGATGTATCCTTCGTTGAGTCTCCACTTTTTTGAACGCAAATGTCCGAACGAACCGGCACCATGTACAAGAATCACTTCGAAACCATTTTCGACACATGCAGCGACTGTCGATGCTAAGTCGTTGAGCACCTCAAGGTTTGGCGTGCACATCAATGATTTATCGGTGATAAGACCGCCTCCCCATTTGATGACAATCCTGTCACGCATGTTTGCTCCAGAAGGTTTTCGCTGATGAGCATACCTCCTCTTATCCTACTGTTCCGTACAAATCTCACCAAGGATTGATGACCCACGGAGTTAACCAACACACATGTCCGATGGTCCAACACTCAGTGACTTTATGCGTCACCTGCAAGCAATCCTTGAAGAGTCAGACGATATTCCGGACCGAGAGGACCGAGAAACCCGTCAACTTCAAATTGAGTCTGCTATTCAAGAGGCGATTCTCTTTGGTAATCGGTATAAGGAACTGGTGAGTCAAGGCACCGACCCGCTTCACTTCGTACGAAGCAGTTTGAACGACGATCACCCACAACCTATGTCGAAAGCCGAAACACTCTCGTCGGCTCATGACCACTGTACGAGTTGCGGAAAGCGATTAGAAAACGATCTTGATTTTTGCGCATCGTGTGGGGCAAAGCGATAATCATTCTTCTTCTTGCTCTTCGAGTTCCCATTGAGCAATGATTTCGAGAATAATAGGGTCATCTGCTTCAAGCCTGTAGAGGTACTCTCCCGGCATTTCATCGACGAGGAAAACAGTTTTTCCAGCTCGATAGATTATGTGTCCGTCAGCAATTGCACGTACGGTATCGACCTCAAGAATGGCCGGTCGGTGTATGCGTACATGACCTGCTTCCATAGCATTGGAAATGCTGCGGGAAAGGTGGATGTGCTTTCGGTCACCCGCAGTGATGCCAAGTTCCATTGTTGTTTCGACCTGTTCTTCTTCGCACGGCCAGTAAAGCGCCTCTGGAATTTGGTCGGTTGGCAGGTCAAGTTCGAGTTCGATTGAGTGCCCATAGGTTGCTCTAAGCATGTCGCCTTCAACCTGATAGCGTCCTTTGTCATCTGCGTTGGCAATGGCTGCAAAATGCCATCCACGTAGCCAGTGGTAGTGGCGGCGTTGCTTTGAAATTGATTCAGAGAGTTCACGAGCGTTGACCCAGCCGTTGATGTCCATCTCAACGTTGAATTTCTCGGGTGCGTGGCGGAGAACAAGAGCCAGCATTCGGCCGAGAGAATTCGATTCTCGGTCACTCATGATGAATTTTCCTTCTTCGTTACAGGTAGGGCAGTTGGCACCTTTGAAGTGACCATGGGCTCTGCATTGGCGCAGCATAGTTGGAGCGGGGCACGGCGCGTTCTTAGACTCTACGGGTGCTTCGCTCGGATTCCTGCATGAACAACCGACTCAATCAAATGCTGGTGCGTCTTCGGGCTGGTATGGTTGATGTGGCGGTCATTGGCGCAGGCCAAACCAAGTACGGTAATCACCCCCTCGGTCTCAAAGGCATGTGGTCCGAAGCGGCTGAACAAGCGTTTTCGAGCGTCGACCATGATTTTGACCCACGTCAGGTGGACGAGGCATTCATCGGTAGCGTCGCTTTTGGTGGCGGTCAACTCGGTAACACTGCTGCGTTACTTACAGAGCATTCTGGAATGGAAGGCGTCCCAGTTCGACGTGTTGAAAATGCATGTGCATCCTCAGGTTTCGCATTGCGTGACGCTTGGATGGCAATCAAAAGCGGACAGGCTGATATCGTGGTCGCTGGCGGTATTGAGAAAATGAACGATTTATCACCGGAGCGTAAACGGTTTTGGCTCGGCGTATCAGGCGATACTGAATGGGAAAGACTTGCGGGCTTGACCTTTCCAGGAACATACGCTCTTATGGCACGGCGTCATTTTCATGAACACAATTCATCACATGACGATTTAGTTCACATTAGCGTCAAAAACCACATGCACGGCTTTGAAAACCAGCAGGCACATCTCCGAAAACAAGTATCGTTTGAGAAGGCAGCAAGCGGGTTCATGGTTGCAGACCCACTTACGCTGTACGACTGTTGCCCTACTTCTGATGGGGCATCCTGCGTCATTTTAGCAGCCGACCATGTCGTTCGCCAATTCACTGATGACCCAGTTTGGGTTCGTTCATCTGGTGCGGGTTCTGATCGACTTGCCCTTCATGACCGACCTTCAATTACCCAGTTGGTTGCAAGTCAAAAGGCCGCGAAGTCAGCCTATTCCGCTGCAGGAATCACATCTCGTGACGTCGACTTGGCAGAAGTTCATGACTGCTTTACGATTGCTGAAATGATTGCCACAGAAGACCTTGGCTTCGCTACGACAGGCCAGGGTGGACACTTCGCTCGAGAGGGCCATGGCATACGCAATGAGGGAGCAGTTTGCATTAATCCGAGTGGTGGTCTCAAATCAAAAGGTCATCCACTTGGTGCGACTGGTACGGGACAGGCGGTTGAAGTCTTCAAGCAACTGCGCGGTACGGTAGAGTCTGCTCGACAAGTCCGTGATGCAACCATAGGACTTACTCACAACGTCGGTGGCTCGGGTGCAACATGTTCGGTGCATGTGTTTGGGAGGGAGCGCAATGAGTGAGTCAATCCAATGGAAAGGTTACCTTCTTTCTGTGTCGAATGACTCGCTCTACATTCAATCTCCTTTTCTCAGCAACGACGCACCAGTTTACGGACCGGACAGCGATGCGACGACAATGGGCGTTGCTGGCATTCAGTATTTGCAGTCAATCGGTGCAACATTCTCGTCTATTCATTTACCAGAATCCGTTGACGCATTCGTAGTTTATGTTGCGACTGGAGTGGATTCCCCGTTGCGCAACGAGCACCTCGATTTTGATGCGGTTCAATGGCATGTCATTGAAGGGGAACAGGCAGGGATGGTTATCTCACAGTCTGACTCCGAGCACTTTGAATTCACTGAACCACTTGGGGTTTCAAGTCTCGATGATTCGTTCCTCTCAGAAATGGAAGCCGCCTGGGACGCTGAATGCTCGCATCTGCATGTTTCTCAAGGCGCATATGTCTCACAGTCTCAGTATTCGGAAGGTAGTTCCGCTCGCCTAACTCTCGCAGCCCAAGCATTCGGAGGCACAACCGTCTGGCCGCCACGCCAACTCGATGCGAGCGGAGCTCGTCTCCCTTCACCTAATGGTCAACTCGATGCGAAGGCAACAGTTGAATCTTGGACAAAATTGAGCGCTGCCGGTGCTCCATCTGAGTTCTCACTTCGTGCACCAATTTTGGGTGGAATCCAAACACTTCTCGTACGTTTCAAAGAGGGGCCACGAGGCGTTTTCTTAGTGTGTGATGATGTTGAATACGCTCCCGCTATCGGTGATTCAGTTCAGTTCGCAGTACGCCGTATTTACGCTCAAGAAGGCCTCATCCGTTACGGCCTCAAGGCCTTGCCTTTGACTGAAACAAGTGTTCAGAATGAAACTCCAAAGGCTTGATACAAAACAATTGGTGTGGGTCATACATGGCAGGCTTTGGTAATATACGAAAAGGTCGACGCGAGGCTGTTGACAATCTCGGGTTCACAGAGGGTGGTGATTGTCCTCGGTGCGGCGGAGATGCCCAACCGTCAACGATGAAGGGTTACCTCAGTTGTGTGGCTTGCCAACATGAGTGGAGCGACCCCGATTATGTAGAGTCGTCTGGTCCAACCCACATTCCAACCTATCACCAAGACCAACAAAAAATTGAGGAGTTTCGCAAGGAGGTCGCCAGCGGCAGTCTTGCTGGCGTCCTTGGTGTTGACAAAAATTTGTCCAAAGAGCAAGAAGCATCTCTTTCCAGACTCGAAGACAAGTGGATGTCCGGCATGAAAGGCCACTTTAACACCGCAACCGAAGAAAGAAAGCCACTCATGATTAGTTTCGATGACGATGATAATATCGTTTCGACAGAGGTTGCAGCAGTATCGATTGTCGCCAATGGTTTTGATGGAGGTGAGGAAATACGTCTTGAATACCCCGGCATGGGGACAGAATTCTACTGCTTTAACGTCGCTGACCCTCACGGATGGCGTAGAGGTCCTACGGCTGAGGCCACCGCTCGTTCGATTACCAACGTCATCAACAGCAACTCGAACCTCGTATATGCGAATCTTGAGGGTACGCGAATTTCCTTCGAACTGCGCAATGATGCGTTGAAAGCAGAGTCGCTGGTCTTGTTTGTCGACGACCCTGGTGGAACCGATATAGTGGCAGAGAAAAATGGTGTGATACTTGATGCACGTGATTTGCAAGACTTCGAAGATTATCGGAGTGTAGTGGAACTCGTTTTGGAAGATGGAATTATTTCACCGAGTGAAGACCAACTTCTTTGGTCAATGCGTCAACAACTTGGCATTGATGATGTATATCATGTGCAAATGGTCATGGAAATGTGCGGTGAGGATACGCTGAAGGAATGCACGACATGTGGTGCAATGGCACGCCTATATCCAGAATACGCAGCGTGGTATTGTCAGCCCTGTGAAGAATGGTGCTGAACGCACTCTCTCAGCGAACACAGGATTCCGTTCGCTCGTGTGATTCAACAGTGTGGCATCCTTCATAAAGTAGTTCGCAATGGGATGTATAGGCGAGTGCTATGGCAGAAGACGTATTGTATATTGGAATTGATTTAGGAACCTTCCGCTCAGTAATGGTTTCTTCCGACAGCCACGAAGTTGAAGAATTAACCGTGATTGGAACGCCAAAAGACCCAATTGCACGTAACTTCCTCAAAAGAGATGTTCTGTTTGGTGAAGAGGCGCTAAAAAACCGTCTAGCCCTCAACCTTTTCCGACCTTTGGAATTGGGTGTTATCAAGGACACACAAGAAGACCGTGATTTCATTGCACACTTCATTACACACCTCATTGGTTTGTCCGACCCAGAAGATTACGATCGTGTCGTTGCTGTCATTGGTGCTCCTGCTGAAGCAAGTTATGTCGACAAAACTGCAATTTTCGATGCTGCAGCTGGTTCAGTCAACGCTGCAATGATTATTTCCGAACCTTTCGCTGTCGCATATGCACTCGATATGATAGAACACACGCTGGTTATCGACATTGGCGCAGGTACAGCCGACCTTTGCCGTGTTTACGGTACGATTCCTGGCCCAGGTGACCAAATGCACACTGGACATGCCGGCGACTTTGTAGACCGAAAAATTATCGAAGAAGTCCAGAAGAAATTCAGTGGTGCTCAAATTACCAAGGACATGGCACGACGCTGGAAGGAACAGTATTCCTTTGTCGGAACAGCATCTCCCGATGAGCCAATTATGGTTGACTTCTCCATTGAAGGTAAGGCAATGACTCTTGACATCACAGATTGTATTCAACGCGCATGCGAATCCATTGTCGACCCTATCGTCGAGAATGTGAAGCAATTGATTGCAGGCTCAAACCCTGAATACCACGACCAGTTCCGTCGAAACATGGTTCTCGCAGGTGGCGGTTCAGGTATCAAGGGGCTCGGTGCCATGATTGAGCGTAAACTCTCAGACATGGGCGATGTCAATGTCCACGTTGTTGACGACCCGGTTCGTTTGGGTGCTATGGGCGGTCTACGACTTGCTATGGAAGTTCCTGAAGAAATGTGGTCCAGCCTAACACTTGCATCCCGTTGATGCTGTGGACTTCTGCTGCGTGTTCTCTATTCGATCACGTTGAGCCATTCTGTGAAAACCATACTGCGAACTCCACTAGTAGGTTTTGGCAAGAATCACTCGGCGACGAGTCATTTTACCACTCATGTGGCATGGTCTCTCATCCTCATACGGTTCCGTTGAATCGCCTAGGAAGGTCAGACTCGTTGCTCGTTCAATCGCTTCGGCATGTGCATCGGTTCCGTCAAATGGAATTTCGTAGATTTTACCTTCTTCGATTTCTCCGTCCATCACCCATGTTCCATCGTGCTCAGTAAAATCAGGCAGCGGTTGTACGACATCAGACATGTGGGCAGATGAGCGGTTTCGTAATTCTTCAGCAATCTCATCGAGTATGGTTTTACATGCATTGGAGAGGTCATCCATTGGAATCGGTTCTTTACCTCCCGTTCTACGGGCAGCAAAGGCAGTACCTTGTGCAATATCTCGTGGGCCAACATCGAGTCGGAGCGGTACACCTTTGATTTCCCAATCGTAGTATTTCTGCCCAGCATGAATGTCTCGATCATCGACTTTGACTCTGAGTCCAGTGGAACGGAGTTTGGTTGCCATTTCGTTGGCAACCGATACCGTGTCGACCTCTGAATTCTTACGAATCATTGGGCAGATAACCACTTGGAAAGGCGCAACGGCTGGAGGCATGATGAGTCCATTCTCGTCACCGTGCATTCCAACTACGGCACCCAAGAGCCGCTCGGACATACCGTAGGTTGTTTGGTGACAGAATTGCTGCTTTGCCTCGAGGTTCTCGTAAGAGAGGTCGAAAGCCTTCGCCCACTGATCTCTGTAATGGTGGCACGAAGCCACTTGCAACGTCCTCCCATTTGGCATGACAGCATCGATACCAATGGTGTACCATGCACCGGGAAATGTGTCCCACACCGGTCGCTTTGCCTTGATTATTGGGAGGCAAAGGTCGTGCATGATGTTGTTCACAATTTCAAGGTCCTGCTCGATTTGACGGGATGCATCTTCTTCGTCAGCATGCGCAGTGTGCGCTTCGAAGAAGTGAATTTCACGTACTCGAATGAATGAGCGAGTTTGCTTGGTTTCGTACCGGAAGGTATTGACCATCTGGTAGACTTTCAATGGCAAGTCTTTGTGCGAGCGTATCCAAAGTGGAAACATGGTGTACATTGCGGTCTCAGAAGTTGGTCGTAAGAACATAGGGATATCGAGTTCATTTTCTCCAGCATGTTTGACCCAGTACACTTCTTTCTTGAAGCCACCTTCCTCATCCTCGTCGCGAAGGTCGTCGGGGTCAACTCCTTCTTCTCGTGCCCTTTTGAGACGTGCAACCAGAGCGTTTTCTTTTTCCAACAGGTTTTCCGGAATGAGCAGTGGGAAATTGACTTCCTCGTGTTCGGTTCGTTCCATCTCTGCATGCGTTAGGCTGTCAATGAGTTTCATTGTCTTCCAACCGTAGGGTCGCCAAACATCCATACCTTTGATTGGGTAGCGCTTGTCCACCAATTCGGCTGCTTCCACCATGAATGGATACCATTCTGTGAAATTGTCAGCCTTTGACGGGATTCCACGCTTGGCCTTACTCGGTCCTTTGCCCATAGACGGGACTCGCCATCTCTCGCTCATCAAGATGACGCTTCATCGACGGCGGGAACGTGTTTCTCTTGAGTGGATGTGAACCTTCATCAAGCATCTAAAGTGGTTGTGTCTTCGAAAGTACGCCTGAAAAAACCTAATACTGCGGTAAGAAACCAAGCGATTTCAAGGATAAAAAAAGCCCATTCGGAAATGAGGTACGCCCGGACGGCTAAGATTCCCGATCCCAAAGCCATCAAAAAAAGATATGACGACGCCTTGCTGTGGATGAGATTCTGAGTTTCCATGAAAAAGGCTACTAAAATGAAAAACATACCAAGAAACGATATCGTTTCAGAGGCCACCGTAATGTCCATGGTTACACCGATTACCTTCTCACACTCACGAGAAGTGCTACAAGTAAAACGCCAATAGCGACCACATCAGGAATGCCAAAGGCACCGCTTTGCACTGGTTCAGACCAACCATACCCTGTGTTCACTTGGTAGATGTCCATCAAATTGATACGCGTGTAGCCGTCACTCGGGCACAAATCACCGGTTTTGCAGAGCGAACCGAACAGAGCCGACCATGCTCCGAACAGGTTGAGGATCACAAATCCGAGGCCGCCCACAATCAGTCGTACACCCAATTTTGATTTTTTCTCCGCAACCACGGGGACAGGTTCTGGAGCTGCAGGCAACTGGAGTTCAGGAAGAGGGGCAGCCGGTGCGATATCACCGATGACTTCGATGAGCATGTCTGTTGGAGGTGCAACTTCAGTCACTGGAACTGGTGCAAGAACTTCTTGGCCTTCCACATTCCTAGGTTTTACGGGAGTCACA
>JAKMGM010000134.1 GCA_022424925.1 Candidatus Poseidoniaceae archaeon
TCGTTGTCTTGACCACAGAGATGATCGTAAAGATGGCTGATGGATGTTCCGTGACAAGCCCCGAGATAGAGAACGGAAGTTCCCGCTTCCGGCAGCAACCAAGCAGGGTCGCGTCGAGTACGCATGATGGCTGCGCCCAACTTCGAACGCGAAGGGTCCCAGCGGCGAAATTCAGTTCCAGAAAACGAACGCAGTGATTCACCGTAAACTGCTCGCTTCGGGACAGCGTTCTGTGTCCAAAGCGCCCTGCCGTCTTTCATGACCGCCCAGGAGAGCATCGTTTTGCGTCGATTGTTGTACCTTGCCATGAACTGCACCTCATCTGCGACGGGAAGGTGGAGATGGATACGCTTCACGAATGTCATCGACTTTTTGTTCAAGCTCACGCATTTCGTCTTCGCCCCATGGCTCACCTTCAAAGGCGTCAACTTTCGCAGCAATGCTTGCCTTGGCGGCGACGGTTCTGGAAATCTTACCTCGCACCCAACGTGGCGAACGTGAAATCCAAGGATGCATGAAAATGTGACCGTGTTTTGGAGGTGGAGCACCAGTTTTTAGGTGGTTGAAAAAAGCCTTTTCTGCCCCAAGAACCTGTAATGTGCCAGCAGGTAAACGTGCTAAGCGCATGCGACCATGGGCTTCGACACACAACCTCGCTGCGAGTAAAGGCCCAAGCAATGCCGATAAGGATGGAAGATGTTGTTCAGAGAGATGGCGAATGCCGTTTTCCAACCGGTCAAGTTGCCCACGAAAGACGGAGACGCTCTGCCCCCATTCCTTCAACGCCTTCCATTCGGGTTTGTCCGGCCCGACTGGGGGAAGAGCGACATCGAGGGTTTGTGCGAGATGTTCCAGCGATTCGGCTTGTGAGACGGTCTTACCAAGCGAAGAGCGATCGCTTCCAAAACGTGCCTCGGGCAAAAACAGTCCGACCCATTCCACGAGACGTGCTTCCATTGTGATGAAGGTGCTACGCATTTCATCACTTGCTCGCATGAGATGCTCAAGTCTTCTGTCAGGGTCACCCGCTGCTTGTGCTACGCCCATTGTTGCCATGGCTACTGCGGCTTGGTCCGCTGCAGCTTGTGCATCATCATCCGGCAGAGGCCAATCAGCCTCAGGTAAATCGAGTTCTCCGTGGATGCGAGGTTTCGCCTCGGGAAACCGCTCCAACAACACCAAGGCCTCTGGTGTTAACCCGCCTTCAGCAATGCATTCGAGTCGATTGACAATGCTCCGTTGGTCATGAAAACCATCCCATTGCTCATCGTCGAGTATGGAACCGTGGTCGTCCGCAACCGCTGCTGCACGCCAGTCATACCATAGCCACATACCACACCGATTGCGCTTCATGTCTTCACCCTTCCCACTCAAAATGTTTCCGAACCATTCGGAGAAGGTGCTTGAAAAACCGTTGAGAGTTGACGGTGAACTTCCGACAAACCTAAGTAATGAGTTACAAGGGGCAATCTATGTTTTGCCCGCAATGTGGAACGCTGTCCTTCCCTAACCCAAGTGGAGACATATCGTGCACGAATTACAAATGCGGGTACAACGGCCCTGCAAATGTTGTCATCAAAGGCACGGATGGAAAGGATGTTGACCTTTCCAAAACCATATCAGAAACAAAGACGATAAACCGCGTCTACGACGTTATCAAGGATTCAGATAAAATCCATGGCGTTCTAACAACCGGAACCTACATGTGTCCAAAATGCGATGGCATTGAAGTGTTTTCGTACCTCGAACAAACACGTTCATCAGACGAACCAGAAACGCGAATGTTGACGTGTAAAAACTGCGGTCACGGATGGCGTGAATACTGAGGCGAGCACCCTCGAAGTTTGCTTTAGCCTCACATGTCGTTTTCGACACGAGGAGCAAGGAAATACTGAATCTCAGCAGCTCCGTCATGGAAACTGAACGTCATTGACAGAGGATAGTTTTCACCAAAACCGATGTGAACCGATTCGATGTTGCCGAAGATTTTCGAGAGCGGTACGAGGTAAGTCAGCGAGTATTGGCTGCGGGCAGGTGCGCCGCATTCGATGTTCTGCAACTCCTCTTTGTCAAAAGCGACGGTGACAGAGTCGGTCGAGCCTTGGACATGAACAGTGAATGAATTCTCATCAATGCTGAAATTGACCAGATCACCGACGTGCCTTGCTGCTCGCAGTGCTTTGGTAAAATCAGCACCTGAAATGCTGACTTTGCACGGCAATTCAAGAGCAGGCAGTGTTGGTGGAACCAGTGTTGAATTGTCAAGAGGTCGAATGTTACGCTTGATTTTGTCAAGGTTGACCGTCAAAATACCGGTCTCGTCGCCGTATGCCATCTCGATAAGGTCTGTTGGACCTCCAAGACTCACCAATTCCTTGACCTTTCGAATTTCAAGACCGAGACTCGTTGCGTCAAGTTCCCAAGTATCGAAAGCTGCAGCATCGATGTTCATCTGTATCATAGCAACGTGTGATGGGTCGACGACACGGACTTCCAATCCATTTTCGCCGAAATCAAACCTTGCATCTTCTACAACTACACCTAGCGTTTCAATAATTTTGCTCATCAAGTCCTGTCGGGCCGTGACGTTCAACATGAGATACACCCCTCTCCAAATACTCTCCTTCTTCGACGGCTTATGAACTTAACATTCACAAGGGGTAAAAAGCACCCCGTCCGGCGCGGTATTTTGGCTTTTTTCTATTTTCCGCGCATAGTAACGGGCAGGTTTATCAATTCAGCAATCAAACGCAAGTCATGCAACTGACTCGAAGCATCAATGTCGTTACCCTGGCCTGCCTCTTATTCCTCACCGGATGTTTCGGTGTAACCGATGACACGATTACTCCAGAAGCAGATGGAGAGGCGACAACATCGATCAACCACGCTCCGGCCATCCAGACCTCAACGCTACTCAACCAGTATGGAATGTTAAATGCCGAAATGAACAGTACTTTTGACAACATTTCCCAGATTGAAACCGTTCACGGGTTCGAATTGGAGTTATTTCATGCAGTCGTCGACATTGATGGCGATACAATGACCATAGGCTGGGATATAGATTTAGATGGCATGATTGACATATCTGCCAATGAAAGCTCTGGATTCACGCACGTGTATGTCCCATTCGAATATTGGACTGGCGACCTATACGCGTTCGATGACAGCGGCTATCTTGAAGACCAAGGATGGGATGAAGACACGTTTTATGCACCTGTGGCCTTCATTGCCGTTGACCAGAATGGACTTGGGGACGCCGTCATCGTTGAACTGGTCGTTCAACGAACACATTACCGCCAAACGGTCTTTTATGACTTCGCAGCAGACGGTGCAATTGAAGGAGAACCATCGACTGCAACCGACGACAGCCTCGTTCGTATAACGATGAACCAAGGACAAGAAATCAACTGGGCAGCAATCTCAGTGAAGATCTCCATCGATGATGGTGCTCCACTAACCTGCGACAAGGATTCCGGCGACGGATCCTGCTCATTTGTTGAATTCGGAACAACCGACGACCAAGTTTGGGGCGTTGGTGACGGAATTACCA
>JAKMGM010000154.1 GCA_022424925.1 Candidatus Poseidoniaceae archaeon
GCGTTGGTGACGGAATTACCATCTACGAACAAGGTCAAGACCTTTGTGATGGAACAACCACCTGTAAGGTCGACATTACCATTACCGACACTCAAGCCGGTAAGACAATCGACACTTCCAGTGCAGTTTCATCCTAATTGCGAAACTCAATGCCCTTGACTTGATATGGGCAGCCCCAGTGCAATGTGCATGGGCGAAGCATCCGGCGCCGTGACACCGTTGCTCAAAGAAGACGGTGAAGCCTTCAAAATCGCTGTGTTGATACCAACCATCAACAATGCCGATGAGTTAGATATTGTCCTTGAACGACTTTCGAAGCAAACGTACAGTGATTTCGAAGTCATCATTTCAGATTCGAAGTCCAAAGACCACACCAAAGAGGTGTGCGAAAAATACGGAGCAACGTGGATTGAAGACCCGTCCCGCAACCGCGCCGATGCATGCAATTTTGCTCTACGACAAATGGATCATGACCTTGTGTTGTTCACCGATGACGACACCGTCCCCCCACTTGACTGGGTAGAAAAACTGGTTCGTTGGTTCGATAATCCAGAAGTCGGTGCTGTCGGTGGACCCAATTTTGCCCCAGATGATGACCCGTTTGGAGCCAAATGCGCTGATGTTGCCTTTTGTACGAAATTCATGACCGCAGGAACCCGTTACGGTGCGCAACCAAAAGGCGAACTCGTGCCCATCACGCACAACCCTGGCGTGAATTGTGCTCATCGCATGGCGAATCTGCGTGAAGTCGATTTCTTTGAACCAGGATGTATTGGAGCGGAAGATGTCGTCTTGGATGCAAAAATTCAACGCGCTGGACACAACTTGTTCATCGACCCCTCAAACGTCATGCCGCACCGACGACGACGGCCATTCAAGCCCTACATGAAGCAAATGAGAAATTACGGTTATACCCGGATGGTAGCGAACAAACGGTGGCCTGAGATTTCAGCGTGGTCGCATACGGCCATCGGCTTCTTCCCAATACTGGTCGTCAGCGCACTTCTGGCCATGCTTTACGGTGGACTAACCGGTGGAGCAGATGCGGACTTGTGGTTCTCTCTTTCGGGTGAATGGAATGTGTCTCGTATTGCATTCCACATCCCACTTGGCTTGATTTGCATCTACATTGGCATCAGTTGGCTTGGTGCAGCTATTGGCACATCTCCGCACCGTTCAGCCGGCACGGTGTTCCTTGCGCCACTGTTCGTCTTCCTCGCCCAGTGGGCGTATGGACAAGGCGTCATTAAAGCGTGGAGAGAGATTCGACGTACCGGTGGCCGTGCTGGCGAGGGTGCGCAAATTGACGACCGAATTCGAACCGCTTGAACCAAGTTCGTCTGAAATCCGTGTGTTCATCAGTGTTTGAAGAGCAAAGCATTAGATTACAATGGTTCAAGCAACGGTATGGCGAGTCGATTCCAACAACGGTTCGCCGAACTTGATACTCCGGATTCATTAACCGATGAAGAGGAAATTTGGTCGCTCATTCGCTTCAGTTTGGTGGTTTCTCGAGTGGTTCTGTTTGTCGCTATTATCCTGATTTCAGAGGTCATGGAAAGCTATTTCATCTATGATTTATCGCTTGCAATATGGTCGCTAATCATCGGCATACCGTTGTTTCTTTTGTTGTCGTTGAGCATCATTCTCGGTGATAAAATCATGACCAATGAAGAGAATACACCAGTGGAATCTGCGGTCCTTCGGCCTATTCGAGAACGGATTTGAATCAATCGCTGGCTTCTGAAAGCCCTGCCATGTCGCCGGTTTGAATGGTCCATTGACTTGCATACACACCTTCAGCCGCAACTAAATCATCGTGGAGACCTCGTTCGACAACTGCTCCGTCGACCATGGCCAGAATTTCGTTGGCGTTTCGGATGGTACTCAAACGATGAGCAACGGCAATTGTTGCCCGGTCGCTACCACTCGCAAGCAGGTTTTCTTGGATTCGACGTTCTGTTTCGGCATCAAGCGCACTCGATGCCTCGTCAAGAATCAACAGACTAGGTTGCTTGAGCAGGGCGCGAGCAAGCGACACGCGGGCACGCTGACCGCCGCTGAGTTTCGCACCACGGTCACCGACCATGGTGTCCAGTCCGTCTTCGAGTTCCTGTATGAAGTCCCATGCGCCTGCGAGTTTGAGTGCTGCGCTCAACTCGTCATCGGATGATTCTTGGTTGTAACGAACGTTGTCGCTTACCGTTCCGTAGAACAGGAACGGTTCTTGACTGACGAACCCAATTTTATCGCGGACTGAGTGTAGCGTGAAATCGTTCAGTGATGTACCGTTGATCAGAACATCACCGCTGTCAGGCACATAGTACCGCATCAACAACTTGAGAATCGTGGTTTTTCCAGCACCTGTGTGACCCATGACGCCGAGGAAGTCTCCGCCCTCTGCCTTGAAGGAAATACCACTCAAGACTTTGATTGACGTGCCTGGGTATGTAAAATGAACATCGCGGAATTCAACGGATGTGATCGGAACATCCAGTTCAATTGCATCGGGTTCGTCAAAGATGGTTGGCTCCAAATCAATCGTAGCAAACACACGCTTTGCGGCTGCCTCGCCTCGTTGGAGTTGGTTGATGAGGATACCAAAAATGAACATCGGCATTGTCATTCGGGTGCTGATAAGCAGGAACGTAACCAGTTCGCCGGTCGAGATTTCGCCCTCGCCAGCCAGCCACCCACCTGCGGTCACGAGAAGGCCGAATGCGATTCCAGCGATGACGTAAATCATTGGCAAAAACCGGTTTCGGTCGCGACTGGCGCCCATGGCTTGGTCACGGTAGTTCCCCGATTCACGAGCAACACGCTCGGATTCCCATGTTTGAGCGTTGTAGGCTTGAACGACCGAAATGCCGGAAATGAGGTTCTCAAGCACCGCATGGATGTCGCCTGTTGACTCGCGTTGCTTGCGGTACTTGCGCTGTACACGGGTCGAAAACCAGTACACACACGGAATGATGAAAAGAATTGGACCGAACAAAATCCCAGCCAGTTTAAGTGACATCGACGCTAAGATTACGAACGCCGTCAAGAACGTGAAGATAATCCGTATGATCGAAGTTGATGAATCTGAAACGACGTCTTCCAACTGATTCACATCGCTTGATAACACGGACATCAATTGTCCAGTTTGGCGCATGTCGTAGTACGATGCTTCCATGGCGATGAGTGAACGGGTCGCATCCATTCTCAAATCGTGTTGAATGTTGTACCCAAGTGTCTGCCATGAATATTCAGAGACACCTTGGAAAAAGGCAAGCATGACGAATCCCAAGAAAATCATGACACCATAACCAACTGCCGGTTCAGAATGTACAGAATTGACAATGTCTTGTACGAACATTGGTCCAACCATCGTGTCAGATGTAAAATAGTCCACAGCCCAACCGATGGCGACAAAAGGAACCAAGTCGACAATCCGCGCACATGCATTGCCAACAAACCCAGCCAAAAGTCGCCGAGGATAGCGGAACGCATAGGGGACGACGCGCCAAACTTGCCTCCCGAGCACTTGTGCACCCTCGTTGAGTTCTTCGGGTTCAAGCGTTTCGACCTTAGGCCCACGGTCCGAACGACGTGACATAACTTGACCGCAGGATGCGACGCTCTTGAACCCTCTCAAGCGAGATACTGAACGAACTCTAAAACAAATCATTCATGTGGGAGTCGCGACTGTGAACTTCCATGACGAGCAGTCGCAGCACGCGAGCAATCCTATTTTCAGCCCTTATGCTGATTCAAGTTCTTGCACCAATTACGTATGCAGCACCCGCTCTAGAACCCGATACAGTCATTGAAACTGACATCGATTTAGAATTATTTCATGCCGTCGGCCTATCGCCATCCGGTGAAATTGAAAATGGATGGTTTGATTCGGAACAAGGTATGGGTGAACTCCATCTTTTGCACAGAGATGCAGGCGTGGTAGCACTTGAAGAATGGAGTGAATGGACTGGGCAGACTTCAAAATTAAATGGATGGTATGTGCTCACTCATGAATATCCGGTTCCAACAGAATGGTTCTATGACCTCGATGAAGCGGGGATTGATTGTTTCTCCTTCCTCCCTCCAAACGGATTTCATTGCCAACTCCAAGGCAATACTATCGATACATTGAGGGAACTCGATGTCGAAGGAATTGTTCAATTGGACCGCTCGGATAAATTAAGAAATAATCTTCTGGAAGCCATTACCGGTGCGGAAGATTACAGCGCATTTTCGTATTCAGCAGAAGGAAAGGCTATCGTCGACTTAATCTTATCAGGTGACGAATTACCCGAAGGCATACATCAGCGTGATGACATCATTTTGGATTCAGCTAACGGAAGGTTCGCTACAGTTTTCGCAGAGACAAGCGGAATTGTTTGGTTGGCAAATCAAGGTGGAATTGAATTTATTGATATGAGTTATATTGCACGATTAAGTAATTCAGTTGCTGCTACAATTGTCAATGCTGACGATGTTCAAGATTCCACTCAAATGGGAAATGCGAACTCGAGTTGGAACGGATTGGATGGTAGTGGAATTGTCCTAACGGTTGGAGATACTGGATTAGATAATGGAGTAAACAACACGCAGATGCATCCAGATTTTCAAGACCACATCAAGGGAATTCTTTCTCTTCCAATACCTCCATCAAAGTGCACATGGTCTGGAAGTTCCCCCGGTTCATGCGATGATGGTGCTGATGATGACAACGGCCACGGCACACACGTTGCTGGCTCTGCCGTTGGAGATGGCACCGATAGCAGTGGAGCCCATGCAGGTATTGCCCCGGAAGCACAATTACTCTTCCATGCCATTGAACAAAGTGGCACCCTAGGTGGAATTCCAAATGACATCGGCGATATGTTTGATTTGGCCGTTGCAAATGGAAGTCGAATTCATACAAATTCTTGGGGTTCATGCTACACCGATTCCCTTGGCAATTGTAATAATTGGGGCATTTATACATCTCGTTCGATGCAAATTGATTCTTCAGCAAGAACGAATGATGAACTTGTGATATTATTTGCAGCAGGTAATGATGGCTATGATTCAAACGCCGACAGCGATACTGAAGAAGACACTACCATTTTCGAGGCTGTTTCGAAAAATGTAATCACCATTGGGGCAAGTGAAAGTTTACGAAGTGGTACGGGGCTTTCATGGCCACAATCCTATTCCGATAACTCGTCGGGAATGGTCGATTGGTCGGGTCGAGGACCTGCGGACGATGGCCGAACAAAACCTGATTTGGCAACACCGGGTACGAATATTTACTCAACGCGCTCACGCTCAACAGGAAGTGGGAGTGGGAACTATGTCTACATGAGTGGAACAAGTATGGCGACTCCTCTTGCTGCTGGGTCTACTGCTCTTTTGCTTGAACATATGATTGAAAATCGGAATCTTGCAAACCCGACTTCTGCTCTAATCAAGGCCATTTTTGCAGCATCAGCACATGACATGATGGGTCAATATTCTTCATCCGTCATTGGAGCTGGTCGAGATGCACCAAATAATCATGAAGGAAATGGATTAATCGATTTATGGGCTGCAATGAATGCATCGTATGTACAACAAGAATCGGTTTCTACTGGAGATGAACGGGGGTGGAGTTTTGCGGTCCCACTCTCAGCACCAGACTTGAGGCTATCTCTTTCATACACCGACCCTGCTGCGAGTGTAGCCTCTTCGACTCAATTGGTAAACGACCTTGACATTGCGATTAAAGACCCTTCAGGGACATGGACAAACCTTTCTGATAACCTCAACAATCTTCGAGTCGTCGACTTTGCAAACCCCGCCCAAGGTTCTTGGGAAGTACATGTCTTAGGTACATCAGTTCCAACGGGCCCTCAATTCTTTTCATTAGCACTGAATGCCGAATATACACTTGTCAATTTAACTGAAGATGCTGACTTCGATGGAACAGAAGACAGCAATGACGACTGCGCATTTACACCTGGAACTTCGACAATAGACCGGGTTGGATGCGTCGACAGTGATGGAGATGGATACTCGAACCCAACAAGTAACTGGAGTACTACCGATGGTGCAGATGCTTTCATTTCTGAACCATCACAATGGTCTGACCAAGACGGAGATGGATACGGAGATAACGCTGCAGGATTGAATCCTGACGGTTGCCCTACAGTTGTAGGAACTTCAACAGCAGACCGATACGGATGTCTTGACCTCGATGTTGACACGTATTCTTCCCCAGACGGAGGCTGGACAACTGGGAATGGAGCGGACAGCTGCCCAAGTGTCCTTGGCACTTCAAGCGGTGACAGAAACGGTTGTCCCGACCAAGACGGAGACAGTTACAGCGATCCAGACCCAAGTGGAACAAACGGCTCAGTATGGCTTGTTAGCAACGGCGCTGATGCCTTTGTCAGTGACAGCTCTCAATGGCTCGATTCTGACTCAGATGGTTACGGAGATAACCCCCCTCCTGCAACTAACGGGGATGACTGCCCGCTAGACAACGGCAATTCAACCATCGACCGGGTCGGTTGTCAAGATACAGACGGTGACGGATATTCCAACAGTGATGCTGGAGCCTTAGCCCACCCGGCTGGATTCGCAGATGCCTTCCCGAATGACCCGACCCAATGGCACGATACTGATGGCGATGGGTATGGTGATAATCCACTTGGTAACAACGCTGATGCGTGTGTAAACGACGGGATTGCGGCTGCAACACCCCGTTCAACACACGACAGGATTGGTTGCCCGGACAGCGACGGAGACGGGTATTCTGATTATGATTCAGGATGGCCCGCCCATCCGGCTGGCTCAGCGGACGCTTTTCCGCTCATTCCGACCCAGTGGAACGATACCGACTCAGACGGATTTGGTGATGAAACACTTGGGTTCAGAGCGGATGCATGCTTGACGACACACGGCACCTCAACATCTGACCGTTTCGGTTGTCCTGATTCTGACGGCGATACATATTCCGACGCTGACCCGTTGGGGAACAACGGCTCGGTTTGGCTAGCATCAAACGGTGCAGATGTATGGCCCAACGAGCCAACGCAATGGGCCGATACGGATTTGGATGGCTACGGTGATAATCCATCGGGCATATTCCCCGACAGTTGCCCGAATAATGCAGGAACCTCAAGTTCCGACCGCTATGGTTGCCTTGATACCGACGGTGACACCTACTCAGACCCTGACGCCACACATACCATTGCGAACGGCGCCGACACCCACGCTAATGACCCACTGCGATGGTCGGATGCCGACGGAGACGGTCTCGATGACCAACTTGATGATGCCTGTCCAAATGTTTGGGGCAACTCGTCTGTCGACCGTCAAGGCTGTCCTGATACTGACGGTGATGGTTTCTCCGATTCGGAACCCAATTGGACACCGTCCGGGAACGGCTCTGATGCCTTCAACACCGACCCCACGCAGTCAACCGATACAGATGGCGATGGTTTTGGCGATAATGCGAACGGAAATCTCGCCGATGACTGTCCCAATGAGGCGGGAGATTCTTGGCAGAACAACGTCTTGGGTTGTCTCGACAACGACAAAGACGGATGGGCGAACATCATCGATTCACACGTCAATGACTCGAGTCAATGGTCGGATACCGACAGCGATGGCTTCGGTGATAACTTAGGTGGAACAACCCCCGATGCGTGCAAAAACGTGGCTGGAAACTCAACCATGGGGAACAGAATGGGTTGTCCAGATGCCGACGGTGACGGATGGGACGACCAAATCGATGAGCTTCCTTCCACCGCATTCCAGTGGCTGGACCAAGACGGTGACGGCTACGGCGATAACGCAACTGGGCCTCAACCCGACGCCTGCCCTGGTGAAGCAGGTAATTCGACCATCGACCGTTACGGTTGTATCGACTCTGATGGTGATGGAATGTCGAATGAAAGCGATGATTTCCCCAATGACCCGACCCGAACGCAAGACACAGATGGTGACGGTGTTGACGACCTCCAAGACGATTGCATCGAACTCCCAGGAAACTCGACGCAAGACCGTTCAGCCTGTCCTGATGCCGACGGTGATGGTTACTCTGACCCCACACTTCCTGCGAACGGCAATCC
>JAKMGM010000028.1 GCA_022424925.1 Candidatus Poseidoniaceae archaeon
GCTTGTTCTGGGGGCGATGGTGCTTCTCTACGAGCCCTTTCAATCAGTGATGAGGCTGGCTCGTTTTCTTCTTCCAAGAGCATCGTGTCGGGTGAACGGAATGCGTCGGGGCTATCGGCGTTCCCCAAACTTTGTTGCGTCATCGTTTTCTCGGGAATGTGAACGCCTTCAGGGCCAAAAAAGTTGGGAATAAAATTCTGCGGGCCAGTAGTCGTATGCATGGAATGGGGCTGGTGCGGTAATTCGACATCTGTTGATTGCGCAATGTGCCGGAACGATGACACAGGTCTGCTTTGTGCAGCAGTTGGTATCGGAGAATGCGGTTGGGTGGTGTAGTGCTGAGTAGGTTGATGCGTGTTTTGAGATGGAGCACCTCTTGATTGATGTGCATTGGCGATACCTCTTGAGATGAAACCGTGTTCAGAAACGACTGCCGTTTTCGGGATGACTTCTCTGTCCAACCATCCTCCACTGAACCCCTCGGGGTCTCCAAAGTCAAGGTCCAGTTCATCACTGAACAGAGCAGTGGAATAACCAGTCTGTGTTGCTGTTTTTTCAGCGGGTGTGTCAGCTAGGAATGTACTGATAGAGGTTGGCGGGTCAAGATGGATTGGCTGGATAGGTACTTCTTGCAACTCGCGAATGGCTGTGCGCGGATATTCCGCATCTCGCTCGAGAATATCCAAACCAATCCTCGCATCCTCAAGACACATACCCCCTTCTAAACGTTTGAGAAGCGTGGCCAAGCGCATCAAAGATGCATCGTTACCCGTGATGGTATGGCAATCTCCCGCTTCCGTATCAATCGTGAGTGTCGGTTTTCGAGTTCCAAGCCAACCCAATACAAGAGCGACTCCGCACACGCCGCTGGCCATCTGCAAACCGTTTGGAATGAATATCCTTTGAGCGGCGTAGATGAGCCCTGCGCCAAGAAGGGCGAACGAAAATGGCACCAGCCGGGTATGGTGATGATGAACGCGTGAGATATTGGTTAATTTGAGGTCGAGGGCGTGTCCGCTTTTCCGCTCGAGAGACAGCGTGCGCTCATCTACCAAAGCTCGGACTCTACCCGAGCCTGCTAAATGCAGTGCTTTGATGAGTTCAAAGTCATCTGCATGAGCAGGACCATCCTCCTGTTCTCTAATGCGCATCCCAGCGCGCAAACCGCGTGTGCTGGGTTATCAAACCACCGACCGATGACTGCATGCTGGCGGCGTTCTTTACAGGCATGTTGATTCGCCGAAGCCTCACTTCAACGTTAGGACAGCGTTGCCCATGATTCTCGGTTTCGAATCGAGTTGTGCGATGAGCGTAGGTTGCGCCTTTTCTCTTCGAATGTACAGGGGTGAATCCCATGTGACATCCATTTCATCACCATTGACTGCTCCGATACGGCCGACAACGAATTGGAGGTCAACACTTGCGTGTACGACATCGCCTTCAGCCAAGATTCGCTTTTGGAACGGCGAGCGACTCAATTTCATCGTGGAGCGTTCATGTGCAACAACGGCTAAAGGAATACTGGTGTTGGTCTTTTTGTCTTCGACGGGTGGATGGACGAGCAGCGTTCCACTCCCCAAATGCTCTTCTTTTGCGTTGCGCAGAGCCAGTCCAACCCGGTCGCCTGCTGATGCTGAAGGCACATCATCGTCCATCACTTGGAGTGATTTGGCGTTCCCGGTTCCGTTTGCGGGCAGTAAAAGAACTTCATCATGAACACGAACCGTTCCTGATTGAACATAACCGATCGCCACAAGACCTATGCCTTTGACATTGAAATGCTGGTCAACTGGAAGAACCAATGGCGCTGCTGCGTTGGCGGCTAATTCTTCCGCAATTTCATCCATGAAGGCGTAGAGTGCGTTACGAAGTTCAATACCGTCCGTTGAGCCAAATGACCAGTTCGCCAAGCCGGCTTGCTGAAACAGCATTTTTGCTTGTTCTTCGTCGACCCATCCACCATCGGGTGCGTTGATAATGCCAATCCCTTTGGTAATGTTCGCGCTTGCAAAGGCGACCAAAGCTTCTCCAAGCGTAGCGTCGATGGCTGAAATCTCTATGATGCCGACTCTGGCTGCCGACAGTGCGTTCAAAAACGGACGAAGGCGTTCAGGATATTTTGCGGGTCGGATGAGTGACAGGATACGTGGACCATCGCTTCCAGTTTCCTTGTGAACATAGGTGTGGACGTCCCTTTGGTCTGTTGGTTTAGCGATTTCTCTGGCTAATTCATCAGAACCAATCATTGCAATGTTGAGCACAGGCATGTTTGTTCCACGAATGTGGGTCACATGAAGGTAGGGGTCGCGTTACTTCTTCCGCTTTGCTAACATCTGTTCACGGATATTCTTAGCATGGTCCCAGTCTTCTTGTTCATCTTCATCTTCGATGACAAATTGTGGAATTGGTATTGGTCGCATCATTGAATCAATGGCTACGAAAAAGAAGAAACCTTCGCATATTTTCTTTTTCTCCCATGTTGCCTTGTTCACCGCCACAGCGGTTACTTTCGTACATGCCGTATGGCTGCTGGTGAACACGACCTTTCCGGTGACTTCCAACAAATCGCCTTGTCGTGCAGGGGCGATGAAGGTCAATGCGTCAATCGAGATGGTGACGAATTCTCTGTGGGCAAATTTCGCACAGGCGATGCCTCCTGCTTTATCCATTAACGAAAGTAATTTTCCTCCGAACAGGGTGTCGTAGGCGTTTGTGTCTCCTGGAAAAACATGCTCAATGAGCGTAGCGGGTTCTTTCGAGTAGGGTTCCATACCATTCCGAGGAAGTTCTCCCTCAAGAACTCATGCGGCTGTTTAATGCACAAATGATGGTTTCTTGTCGTTCCGCAATTGGCTTCAAGTATGTCGTTGTTCGAATGTGTGAAGTCTGTGGGTTCGTTGTCAAGACTCGTATGATTCGAAGTATCTCAAAAATGAACAGAAGTTGTACCTTCGAAAAACCACCACCTGATTTGGTTCAAGCGCCAAACTGATGCGTTGTGAGATAAGCATGTAATCACGTGCTCTACCTACAGATACTGGGGCAACAGTCCGTTGCGATTATAGGTGGCGGAACCCTCGCAGGCATTGGTGAGTCTTTGACCAACGATAATCAACAATTGAAAGCAGCCTTTTTCCTCGTGTTTTTGATGCTACTTGCACCGTTTGCCGCAGCAGCAAACGTCACTTCATTTGGAAACGGTAACGCAAGCGACGAAATTGAACTGCGAGATGGGACTGCGTTCATGGATGATGGGATGGTTCATCTTCCTGCGACAGAGACCGTGACAAGCGCTTCAGTTGACTTGTCGACCTCGATGCTTGAGTACGGCGACCAATCTCGAATAGACTTGGAAACAATGCCGCGCGTGTGGAATCCAATGTTCAACAACCAACTCACCAAGTTTTCTAACGCAGCCGATTTTACATTTGAAGAAGGCTCAAATGCCGTACCGGTCGAACTCAAATCGGAAGGTTTCTTGACTGACTTTGAAGAGACGACTGCTAATTTCAAGGATCATAGAGGTATCTCTGGAGGCTCGATTGGTTGGGACCACGGGTCCATTGAACCGTCAACTGTGCCGCCGAACTCAAACGTTCCCGATTGTGCCAGTGGCACGCACTGCTGGGGTACGGGACTTTACGATGACGATTATACCGATGATACTACCGGATTCAGCGGGCGAAACTACTTGCTAACCACCGATACAATTTACATCGATTCTTCACTCAAAACGCAGATGGGTTACTTTGATTCATGGCACAACCTCGATGTCGAAACCACCAGCGGAGTAAACCCTCAAACATACTACCGAGACTGTGCTTACCTCGAAATCCGCTCATCTTCAAACGATGACTTTGACGACTTTGACCCCTCTGGATTTGAGTATCTTGAACCCAGCCTTAGTAATTCATCCTTCAATTTTGGCTCAGGTTATTTCAGCGTGTCTCAAGGTACAACAACGCCAGGACAAGTCGATTCTCGATGCAACGGAGTATCCGCAGGTGATGGCGCATTTGCCGGCACCTCAACCGGCCCTGCGAACCCCAATGGCTGGGCAAATGTTGCGATAGACCTTGGACTGTATGTTGGCCAATACATCCAGATTCGGTTTGTCATGGAAGATAACAACATTGCTGGTACTGACGGCAACAAACCCGGCTGGTATGTCGACAATTTCAGAGTAGGTGACCCTCTTCCAGCATCCGCTGACCTCTCAGTGAACGGTTTCCTGCCTTCAATTTCCAGTGGCCCAAACCAACCCAACGGCTATGGTATTCTTGCAATCGAGTCCGAGACGACATCAACAGCAACGATTTCTGTCGAGGTTCGAGATTCAACCAACGGTTTAGTTGTTGTCGATAAACACGGCCATAACATGACCAATCTTCAAGGTGACATTATTGAATTGTGGGACATTAATTCAACCGTGTACCCTTCCATTGATTTCAAATTCACTTTCAATTCTGGACCAGACCGTCTTTCGTCTCCAGTGTTCCACGGTTTCAGCATTGGTACCCGAGTGGGTACGGGCTTCAATGCGACCCAATACCTCGACCGTCCGGGCATTCTCGACGGTGTTTGGTCGACGAACGGTGGAGGAGAACCGATGATTTACTCGCCGATTCTAACCGATGTGTCCTATGCACCTACGCTTGAACGCAGTAATTTTGATCGGCCCATAACGCGCATTAAACCGTATGTTCAATCCGATTGTTCCGAGGACCCCACAATTGACTTGTTTGCATACGGTGGAAGTTCGCTGTATCAAGTAACAAGCGATGTTGAGTATGTCTTGGACGACCCTTGGTTTGGTTTTGAATCGATTGTTACCTTTGAAGACCCGTGTGATGTCGGAGGAATCTGGTTTGACTTGACCTTCGGACACCACCCCGATAACTTGCATCTGGACATTGCGAACCACGGTCACACTGACTGGGGCTTTGACGAAGAGGCGTTCGGTAGTTTCGGGCGCCAAACTCAATTCTTACAAGCGAAGATTGACGGTATCAATTACGGTAAATCGTCAAGCGACCTCATTATCGACAGCACAGGTGTTGCAGAAGGGGCTATGTTCATGCTGCCCAAGGGCGCTGAGGTCTCATCTATCGACCTTGTCTTCGACCAAGTCGGCATCTTTTCAAACACGGATGAAACAGAAGGTTTCTCCCTTTCGCTCCTCTCCGGTACGCAGGAAGTACCGTTGGGTGATGTTGGAAACACAACCATCATGGTGCTGGAAAATGTTCAAGACATTGATTTCAAGACGGCATTGAATTCTCTGCTCAGCAACGCCCTTGTTCCAGTGAGTCATTACGATGCATACGGCAAGGAATGGCAAACGTTCAGGCTTAAGGCCGAATCTTTGAACGCATCGACTGGTGCACAACTTACCGTTCGGGACCTCGACGTGGTGTACAATTATTCAGTTTCCCTGGGAACCGCTGACGGACTGGACCGTGAATTGAACAAAGGTATTGCGCTCTGGGACGGAGGTTCAACAGCTGAAGTCCCCTTGACCTTCACAAGTTCAACCGGTGGCGGTGCATCTCTGTCGAATCTCTTGATATCGACTTCAAGCGGGTACGACAACACGCTCAGTTTGATAGGAAACCCTGTTGGCTTGTATCCAAACGGAGGCATTTATGAAATATCGACAACGCACAAAGTGAGTTCCCTCACAGGTTCAAGTCTTGCTGAAGCCCGTCTAACACTCGAATCAGCGACTGGTAATGTCGTTCTTGGATACAGTGACACGCTCCTGTTTTCTGAAGTCTCTGACGTTGACGACCTTGTCAGTCTTGAATCCTCAACGGCAACACCGATTGTTGACGGCGTAGAAATCACGTGGCGATTCATTGTGAACTCAAACTGGGAGGATACCGATGAAGTGCGAATCTATTCTGGCTTGATTGCTTCCAACGGCGTGAACGGTCTACCTGATGCGGTTTTGCTTGCACCCGAGAACGGTAACGCTGTCGAGAACGACGCTGTCATCTCTTCATTTGAGGTACTCAATACGATTGATGTGGTTCAAGATTTGGATGGTGGAACGTCCGGTCAAACCGTCACTCTCAACGGTTCAATACGACTTGAGAACTTAGCTATTGCACCAGATCCGAGCGGCTACTACATGGTTCTCGAACAGAGATACGTGAACAACACGGACGGTAACATCACCATCGAATGGATTCCAGTAGCCAACCGCTCAGGCCTTCCTGGAGGCGATTTCAACTGGGATATTGATTTGGGAATGGCTGCGGGCCAAGACACGTTTAGATTCCGAATTGATGGTTATGAAGGTGGCGAAACACTCTGTCCTGCAGCAATATATCGCCCAGACAGTGCGTGCGCAATTCCGTTCAACCTGTCGATTGACACACTTGATCCAAACTTGCTGGTTGTCGAAGTCTTGAACGGACAAGTTGACCCTGCTCTGGACAGTAACTGGCGCGTCATGGTTGACGATACATGGGTTGTACCTTCGTTAACACAACAGATTCGCATGAACGCCAGCGACTTGCCCAACCCACCCGCAAGCCTCGACATTAACATCTGGGTTGAATACGACCACGATGCCAATTCAAACGGCATGGCCGAGGCATCTGAATACATCACGGTAACAGCATACAGTGACGGTGAGGCTCCGTTTGCAAATTACACTGCAACCTACAACGATTACGCCAATGTTGGTCAAGATCCTGTGGGTAAGGTCAGCGTTTGGATTGAAGGATACGATAAGGCCGGTAATCCAATTGACGGTGGAGCGCCTGGGTTTGAAAACGATCATTTCACGTATGTATCGATGAGTTCAAAGTCACCCGTCATTCGCAATTTCTTTGTTGACGATTCACAGGACAACCGTTTCCTCAAATCCAATCAACAACAGTACAACGGCAAGTGGAATCATACCATGTATGCCGGCAATGTCTACCACTTGATTGTAGAAGCCAAAGATGACAACGGCTGGCGAGACGTCGACTATTTCCGAATCGACATGGCCGACGACCGCGATGATATGACGGTGTACTACTTCCCGCGTAACCAAACCGCTTGGACCGACAGCCCATACATCGAGATTATTGGAGAAGACGAGGACAATGAAGGTCCTCGCATTCTTCGAATGGACGGTGGTGTCTTGATTGACCCGTTCGAATCCGAATTCTATCTCGATTTACCTGTTCGAATGACGTGGGGCTTACCAGGTGCTACGACATCCATCAACAATCCAGTGCTCTACATGCAGGACCTCGATAATCCGCGTTACAGAATGCTCCCCGCTTCTGGCCGTCATATCCAAGATTGGTACTACAGCGACGGTATTCAACTTGATTTCCGCGCTGACTCGGCTAACGACCTGATGATTTCACCGCTGTTTTCTGACTTGATGACGCCAATAACACAAGATGTTCGCAAAGGATTCGTCTATCCTGGTGACATCGTTTCCTTCGAAGGACAGTACGCCTACCTTGACGGCATCAACAACAACGTCTACATCACGCCTGAAATCGAATTGACCATCGAGTTAACCCGTCAACCGGCAGCAATGGATGGCTCAAAGGGTTACATCGCTTACCCTGGTGAAGTGACCTACCATTCCTTCACAGGCGGTCAGTTCAACATTAACATCACTGCTCCACCCGTAACCAACGATTACACCTACACGTTCCGCCTGTGCCCTTACGATGTTACCGGTGGCCTAGGTGGCTCAAACGGTGAATGTGGCAACGGTGTCGAAGGACTGCCGATGGGCGCTGTAGATACAACTACTGCAATTTGTTTGTCTGCACCATACGGTTGCGAGACATTTAACCTGAAAGTTGACGCTTCCGCTCCACTTGTCGTCGCCAACACATGGACGCTCAAAGATGGGAACAAAGAACCGCTTGCGAATGTTCTGCCGACATCGACATTCCATTGTGTCGATGTTGAAGTTGTTCTTCAGGAACAAGAAGCCCTGTTCCAAGGCGATGTTTCAGTGGCATGGAGTTTCTATTCTGACCCAACCAACAACATTACTTGGCCGGTCTACAGAGCAACCTTTGGCGACATGCCAATGACGCAAGAACTCACCCTCAACCCGAGTGGTGGCTCGTACTTCGCTTCAGCAGAGTGCGTCGACCTATGGCCAATTACCGAGGGGCAAACCGACCCAGATGAAGACCAAATCGACAGCGTAGAGGTTGTGTTTTGGATTGACGCTACCGATTCAGCAGGAACACAAGCTATGCTCGGTGGCGGACCTACCGATGAGGGTGGCATAGGGCCGATTTTCTCGAGTGACCCGACCCACAAGTCCAGTTACGAGTTGATTTTCGAAGAAGCATCATTTGCTATCAAGAACGTTCGACTCACGCCAGCCAAGCCGGAAGTTGGTCAAGACATCGAACTCGAAGTTGAGGTGTTGAATACCGGTACACTCGACGGTTCGACCGTTTTGAATATCCGCTCCGTCATCAACAATGGCGTTCCAGTGCTTGAAGCGAGTGTCGATACAGGCGACATTCCTGTTGGAACGTCCCAATGGGTCGAGGTTCCCCTCGAGCAGTTCACGCTCGCTACGACTGGAATGTACTATCTCATATCAGACAACACAACAGGAGATTTACTGTACAACGGTTCATCACAAGGTGAGTCGTTCAACGTCAAGGTCCAAAGTGAGTCGTCGGATTCCTCTGGCTTCTTCCTTATTCTCGCCATCCTTGGAATAGCCGTTGCTGTTCTCGGTACGTTGGTGTTTGTATTGGTTCGACGAGGGGGCGACGATGAGATGTTCGCCGAATACGAGGACGAAACTGAACAGAAAGCATATGCGGAATTACCTGGTCAGTCGAAACCCGTCTCCGGCCCTCCACCTGCAGCAGTCAATGTGACTCCAGAGATGGCCAGAGCTATGGAACAATTCCCGCAATGGACTCAAGAAGAAATCCAAGGCTACTTTGACCAAGGATGGAGCGTTGAAGCCTTACAAGACTGGGTCAACAGTCAGTGAGGGTGGACGCCGTGCCCGCTCGACTTGAATGGGGCGACTGTGTGTGGGAAGACCCAGACGGGGGCAAAATACTGCTTCATTCGGTGCTACCCACTGTCGTTTATCCGCGCAGTATGCGCACAAGAGAAACATGGCACGGGCTGGCGTTACTCGAATCGCCTGACGTGGTTGATCTATGGATTCAAGAAGAGAAAGATGAGGCGGAATCACCCGGTGTCAACCTGTCGCATGGTTTGATTTCGGGCGGAGCTTTCGGAATATTTCTTGAAGAAGTTTCGATGGTCGAAGATGTGACCAGTGGACGCTTTCCAGACCCTGAACCGCGTCGCTTGCATCGCAATGCGGTACGTCACGAACGCCCAGTGTTTTTCATCGAGCCAACAGCTGACGATGAACGATGGAACGAGCATCTGACGCGTGAAGCCAAAGCAGCTTCACACTGGCGGAAATTGCTCGGCATGATTTCGATTGGGGGAAAGTGGCGTAAACGGGTTAAGAAAAACATCTTTGATGCACAAAAACCGCCGAAGGGTGTTTCTCCGAATTTTGGTTCAGTTGCCGTTTTATCGGCTACATGGTGGGATTTGAGTGATTGGACCATATCACCTGAAGTTGCAGCAGCTCGAGACCAGCGGTATGCGGCACGTATCCGTGGTGCACTCTCGGCTCTACGGCAGGAACACGGTAGCGATGCAACGTTGCTGTTGGTTCTGTATCTGCCGCATCGCAATGCAGTTCTTGGAGCGCTTGATTCTCTCCCGGATGGAGAGGAGATTAGTTTAATCACCACGCTTTCCGATGAGAACGAGGAGGAGTGAATATGTCCCGAGCAGCCATTGAAGTTCGCATTGAAAACCAACTTGTTCGCTTCGTCCCACCCACGCCAATCAACCAGCAAGAGGTTGTTACCCAACTCGGTGGCCAGGAGGCCAGCGGAGTGGTGATCAAGGTCCTTGAACGACCTCAAGCAACGCTCGTTATCGATGCCGAGGGCCGAATAACCGTCCATGGTACACACCGCGTTGATGCAGCACGTGCTGCTGCAAAGGAATTGATGCTCCGTCTTGGATTGAGTGACGCAGGTTTGGAAACCGAACTCGGTCCGGTCATTGCCTCGTTCGATTTTGGTATGCCGTTGAATATCACACAGATTGTTGGAAATATTGGTGCAGGAACTGCGAGCTATGACGAGCGACTGGGATGCTGCCTCTTGGAAGACAATCGTCACAACCTTACGCTCAAGATTTGGCCGAACGGTCGTTGCGTGGTGACAGATGCACGGCACAGCAATATGGTCGCCATGGCAGCAGTATACTGGAGAGACCAATTCACCGACAGAAATGTATTCATTGAACGCATTTAGGTGCGAAACACGGTTTGTATTCCCCAGTGTTGAAAACGCATGATGCCGAGGCGCTCTCATGCAGGCGGTGAGCTCGTGGGAAGGTCCGGTTCTTGACAACCACTTCCACTTGAATCGAAACGGACGGTATTTGGAGGCTGCACACGACTTCAAAAAAGCCGGAGGCACGGATATAGTCTTGGTTCACTGCCCCAATTTCTCCTCACCTCCAACCAGTAAAGCCGGACATACCGAAACATACGCTGATACGGTAGCGATGGCCGAAGAGGTTCGCAAAAGCGTCGGTCTTGGCGTCCGTGTTGTCCTTGGCCCCCACCCTGCTGCTTTCGCCCATCAATTTGCTGCTTGGCTCGCCGAATCGGGTGAGCAAGGTGCTGAAAGGGCGATGGAAAATTATCGAGACAGCATTGACGCTGCTCTTGAGTTCGTACGTGAAGGTAAAGCGCACGCAATCGGAGAAGTAGGTAGGCCGCATTGGCAAGTCGACGATTTGGTCTGGGATTTGTCCAATACGCTGCTGTTGGAAACCATGACTATGGCGAAAAAAGAAGGGATTGCGCTCCAACTTCACGTTGAGGGTGAACTTGAATCAACCTATCGAGACATGTCGATGATGGCCCAGAAAGTCGGCCTGGAACCTCGAAAACTCGTACGGCATTACGCCCCGTCCATCGTTTCACACGAGGTCACGCAAGGCCTCACGCCGAGTGTTCTTATCGGCAAGGGGGCGCTTGAAGACCTCGTTCGCACTGCTGAAGCCTGTTCACACGGCTTCTTTCTTGAAACTGACTATATGGATGACTTGAGAAGGCCGGGTGCTGTTTTAGGTCCAAAAACCGTTCCAAAGCGCACGAACCAGTTGCTTGAAGCCGGACTGGATGAAGAATACCTTTGGAAGGCGCATCGTGATTTGGCCGAAGAACTCTACGGACCGAGCATAAGGTGAGTTTCAAGGCCGCCTTGTTCGCAAAAAGCCATCACCTTCATGAGTGAAAGCATACACCGCATGGTGGTGGCAACCATGCGGAAGGGTCTGATTCTATGTCTCGTCTTGGTTCTGTTTCTTGCGCCATGTCTGCCATCTGCATCAGCACAAGGCTCCCCTCTCCCCGCCGTCGAACTCGACTGTGGCTCGGACCCTGTGATGGATGTGCGGCCCACTTCTGACGCTGAAGTACGCCTCACCTGTACCGTAACGAACCCTACTTCTGCCAGTGAGGACATAAGCGTTGAAATGATTGAATGGGACGGTACGCTGGTCGAAATGTCACTGAGTGAGGATTCCTTTACCCTCGCAGCAGGCGAGGAGGACACCTTTGATGTCATCTTTGATGGTCAAACGAAAATACCCGCATCTACCGAGTACTCGTTTGAAATTGGAGCGAAAGTCGAATCTTGGAACAGCCTTCCATACGGGCAACTGCCAGACGGGCCTTGGGTGGCCAACACGTCGCATACTGGCGACTTGATTGTCGAGTCATACGGCATGGTCGAGTTGCTTCTCTCGGATGTAACCACTCGCTACATGGACACGAGTGAAGAAGTTGAGTTTTCCTTCCAGGTGACCAACAAAGGCAACGACGACGATAAGTTGGAAGTCGTATTCTTTAACGCTGCAGACCTTGAAGCAGCCCAATTCAGTTTCCCGAGTGGGAAGCTTGTCAGTGAAACTGTGGCGTACCAAGGAACTTCAAGCGTTAAGACGCTCTCGATTCGTGCACCGTCTTCGGTGACTGAGGACTTGCGAATGCCGCTCATCATACGGGCTCAAAGTGGTAACGACGATTCCGCCCCATTCAGTGAATATACGATTCAACTTGACATTACTGCACCCTCACAAGGTGGCGGTATTGAGGGCTTGGATTCTCTGAACTCCGATAGCACGCTGATGTACGCTGCGATTGGTGGAGGCAGCATTTTGCTTGTACTGTTCTTGGTGGTGTTGTTGCGTGTTGTCACGAAGAGAAAGCCCAAAGCAGCAAAGCAACTTCAAGTCCAGCAACCACTCATTCTCCCAGACGAGCCCGCAGATGTGGATAATCTCGACGACTTGGATGACCTTTTCTCCGACCTTGATGATGAACCCTCAAGCGATGATGAATTCGATGATTTATTCGATGACCTGTAACGCTCTTGGCACATAAGAATGGGTCTTTGAATCGACGTTTTTTCCTGCACAACAGAGGCAACAGTCATAGGATTGGTGTTACGACCAACACCTACCCATTGGGTAGGTGCTTTTATGCTGCAATTACAGGGAAAAACAGCCTTCGTCTTCGGTGTTGCCAGTGAAGACTCTATCGCATGGGCAATTTGTCAGCAACTCGCCGCCTCTGGTGTGACGCTGTACCTCGGTTATCAGAAGAGATTCATGAGTCGCATATTCCAATTGAAGGATAAATTGCCTCAAATTGGAGGATTTTATCCTTTGGATGTTGCGGAAGATGCAACGACCAGAGAATTTTTTGAGGCTTTCGAGAAAGAACATCCCGGTAAGAAAGCCGATATTCTCATCCACGCGATTGGCTTTGCCCCAAGGGCCTGCTTTGACAGGCCGATACTTTTCGTTGAAGACAGTGATATAAACACCGCAATGACGATTTCGGCGAATTCACTGCAGCGCTGCTTGAAGCACGCTTTACCGTACTTGAACCAAGGTTCGTCAACGGTGACCTTGACATACGCAGCATCCAATCGTTTTGTTCCGAATTACGGGATTATGTCGATGGCGAAAGCGGCGCTTGAATGCTGGACGCGTGAACTTGCGTGCCATTTGGGCCCAGAAGGGCATCGAGTGAATGCGATTTCTTCAGGTCCAATCCGTACCATTGCTGCCAGCGGAGTTCCTGGCTTTGATCGAATCCTCGACCATGTCGAAGAGAACGCACCCCTACGCCGAAATGTCAGTCAAGAAGACGTAGCAGGAGCAACGTTGTGGCTCGCAAGCCCACTTTCAAACGGTGTGACTGGTCAATGCATTTACGTTGATGGCGGCTATTCGATTACCATGGTGCCACAGAGTATCATGAACAACTGAGGTGGGATGATGGTTAAGGATGCGAAAGGAAACGAAGTCAACGGGCTTGAGCAAGGTCCGTTTGAACCAATCGCAGTCATCGGCGTCTCAGCACTCATGCCTGACGCCCCAGATTTGGACACGTTTTGGCAAAACATCCTTGATTCGAAAGTGAGCATACGTGAACTCCCAGAAGGTCGTTGGAACGGTCCAACTGAACACTTCTATCGTGAAGGCGGCCCGGGGAATGTCGAAGAAGGCTACACCTATTCCCGTATTGGGGCGCTTGTTGAAGGCTATGAATTTGATTGGCGTCGTTGGAAGCAACCCCCCGGTACACTCACGCAAATTGATCTGGCTCAGCAATGGGCTGTATCGGTAGCAGCTTCAGCCATTGAACATGCGGGCTACGATGGGGAAACGAAAGACATAGACCGGCTTCGCACAGGTGTTGCTTTCGCCAATGCCTTGGGAGGCGAAAATCGAAACTTCTCAAACATTCGCATCTTTTCAAATCACACCAAGGAACTCGCCAAATCATTCGGCATGCCTGCGTCCAATGAGGATGCGTTTGTTGATGCCATTAACCAAGGCGCACCTCGAATAAACGAGGACACGATGCCGGGCGAATTGGCCAATGTTGTCGCCGGTCGTGTCTCGAATCTCTTGGACCTTCAAGGGCCAAATTTCGCCATGGACGCCGCCTGTGCTTCCTCTTTGGCGACGCTTATGGAAGCGTGCCGCTTGTTGCAAATGCGCCAAGTGGATGTCATGATCTCGGGTGCCACCGACCGAACGATGGACGCGCCAACGTTTGCAAAGTTCAGTGCGATTGGCGCCCTTTCTCCAACACATTCGACGCCTTTCGATGCTGGCGCCAATGGATTCGTCATGGGTGAAGGTGCTGGTGCATTCGTCCTCAAACGGCTGTCCGATGCTTTGCGAGATGGTGATGAGGTTTGTGCCGTTATTCGAGGTGTAGGCGGCTCTTCAGACGGACGAGGTAAAGGCATTACAGCGCCGAGCCAACGTGGACAGATTCAAGCAGTGGCACGAGCATACGCACAAGCAGAATACGATTCGACGACGGTCGAATTGATTGAGGCTCACGGAACATCGACAAAGGTTGGCGATGCAACTGAACTCGGAACGCTCTCACTGCTTTGGGACGGTATGCCTTCGGGAGACCATGTCGCTGTGGGTTCGATAAAATCACAGATTGGACATCTCAAGGCAGCCGCTGGCATTGCCGGCTTGATCAAAGCCGTCATGGCCCTCCACCACCGAACGATTCCTCCATCGGCTGGATTTACAACCCCGAACCCAACCGTTGATTGGGACAATAATGCGTTTTTCGTACCAACAGAAGCACTCGATTGGCCTCGCCCTGAAAACCATCCCCGACGTGCTGGTGTTTCCGCTTTCGGATTTGGTGGCACAAATTACCACGTTGCATTGGAGGGCTTTGAAACCGAATACCATACTGAATTGGCAGATCAATGGTCGGCTCGCTGGGCATCGTACGCAGCGTCAAACGTTCAATCACATACCGCCTCGGTTCACGATTCAAACGCTCAACCCTCAATGACGCATGAAGAGATGAAAGCCGTAGAAGGTGGAATATTGCTGCTCTCAGCCGCCACCCTCGGTGCGTTGCAATCAAAACTGGAAGCCAACGAATTCACTGGGCTGCATTTCGATGAAGACCCCCGAGGGCTTCGCCTCTCGTCAGCCCTTGACATTGCTTCCGTGCATTACGATGAGTCGGAGGCATTCCGAATGTGCATCGTTGCTACTTCATGGGCAGAATTCCACAAGCGCACAGCATTGGCGTGCAAGGCTATGAACGACCCCGAAAAATGGGGCTTTCTCCAAGCGCAAGGCATTCTGATAACCAACGAACCCGTGTTGCATCCGAAGGCGAAAATTGCTCACATGTATCCCGGCCAAGGAAGCCAATATGTGGGGATGACTCATGATTTGTATCAGCGCTACAGTGCAGTGGAGCAGGTTTGGACTCAAGCAGACAAGACCATGGTCGAGGTTCTCGATGGCGAATCACTGTCCAATTTTGTGTTGCGTTCAAATTTGTCGAAAGAACAACGCATAGAGGCTGAGCATAAACTGAAGCAAACAGAATACACGCAGCCCGCCATGCTTACGGCTGATTTGGCTCTTGAACGAGCCCTGAACGACCATGGCCAGTTCCCTGATATGGTTGCAGGTCACTCACTTGGTGAATACGCAGCACTCATGTCGGCGGGTATCCTCGATATGGATGGAGCATTGCGAGCAGCAGCAGCTCGCGGAACGGAAATGGGCTCTGTCGTAATCGATGATAAGGGTTTGATGGCCAGTATTATGGCGCCGTATGACGAGGTCGCTTCGGTTATCGACTCCACCGCAGGTTACGTTATCGCTGCGAACAAAAATTCGCCAAAAATGACGGTGATTGCTGGTGAGACTGAACCGGTCAAGCAAGCCATTGCCACATTTGAAGCGAAAGGATTCCAAGCCGTGCCATTGGCCACATCCCATGCGTTCCATTCTCGAATTGTTGCACCAGCCAACGAACCATTGCGCCGGTTCCTTGAAAACTTGGATATCCGCTGGCCACGCATCCCCATTACTGCCAATGTTGACGGAGAATTTTATCCGATGGAAGGACCCGATTCAAAGCAAGGTGTGCTCGGGAAACTCGCACCTCAAATGTCCTCTGCAGTCGAATGGACAACGCAAATTGAAACCATGTATGCTGCTGGAGCTCGCGCCTTCATCGAGGTAGGTCCCAAGCGTGCACTGACCATGTTTGCCGTTCAGATTCTTGAGGATCAACCGCACCTCCCAATCATGAGTAACCACCCGAAACAAGGGGGTATCGCTACTTTCCTTACCGCATTAGGAACACTTGCACTCGCTGGTCGAAGGCCGAAATGGCCGGCCAATGATTCAACCGTGCTGACTGAAGCCTTTCGAGCAGGTCCAATTGAAGCATATGCCCCGCTATCTACGGGTTCTTCTCCTTCTGAGGATTTGCGAACACGAGCACGGCCACTGCCTACTTCAGGTTCACCTGTTTCGATGCCTCAATCCGTTGTTCAGTCCACGCCGCCGGCATCAAAGAGCGTCGACCCCGCCGTTGCAGCAGCCAAGGCCATGGACGCCTATCTTGGCGACCGGTTGGCCGCAGTCAGCGGATACCCGGCACGGTTTTGCAACGGAATGGTCAATCTTCGCCTTGGCCTTGGCTTAAGCGAAGGTCAAATCGCGTCGGTTGTCCAGACTGTTGCCAGCGAAACTGTGGTTGATTCTTCGGTGGATACTTCGACATTCACCACCGCTGCAGACATTGCCAAATGGGTGACAGCACCACCATCCTCTTGGCGTGCGAAGACAACGCTCCTCAGCGCTCCATCTGCGACAGTTTCGCCGCAGGTCATCTCATCTCCTCAACCGACGCATGTTGATCGCAGAAAAGCAGACCCCTATGTGGTAACTGGAGTTTCCCTTGGACTGCCGGGTGGTGAGAAAGTCTTCGATGAAGACACCTTTGAACGCCTTGTGCGTGGTGAGACATGCATCAGCGAAGTCAGTGATGAATACAAACAGCGCCTGCTCGATAAGAACCTCGTTCGTCTCATTAAAGGCCGGGATGGCTCAGTCAACATGGAGCAAGCAACGGAGTTTGGCGACATACCGCAACTGGCGGGCGTCAAATCAGCGTTCGACCTCTCCGAAGAATTCGGCATCGAGCCGAAGGTCGTTTTGGCTTGGGACATTACCACGCAGTTAGCGGTAGCGTCGGGTCTTCTCGCTCTACGCGACGCTGCAATTCCACTCACACCGGTCGAACAAATCGGTAAGGGCGGTTTGAGGCTGATACGCAACTGGCAGGTTCCTCAACACCAGCGAGACCGAACTGGAATCGTGTTCTCATCTTGTTTCCCTGGTTTACAGATGGCCATGAAGCATGCCAAGACCAACGGTGATGACGGCGAAGGACGCTTTGACCGCCGATACTTGTTCCAGACCTTGAACATGGGTCATTCACAATTCGCTCAATACACGGGCATTCGTGGACCGAACACCACCATCAATTTGGCCTGCGCATCTGCAACAGCTGCCTTTGGCGTGGCTGAAGATTGGTTGAACAGCGACCGTGTAGACCGAGTCGTCATCATTTCTGGAGACGATGTAACCGGTGATGACTTGTGGGAATGGATTGGAGGTGGCTTTGCCGCCTCAGGTGCTGCTGCTACGGGTAATGTCGTTGAAGAAGTCGCTTTACCGTTTGATCGACGACGTAACGGACTTGTTCTCGGTATGGGTGCTGCGGCGTTTGTAATTGAACGGCATTCTGAAGCACTTCAGCGTGGTGTTCAACCGATTGCTGAACTTCTCGGTTCAACCACCGCAAACTCAGCCTTCCACGGTACACGACTTGATGTAGAACACGTTGCTCAAACTGTTGATGCTTTCATGTCTTCAATGGAAGGCCAGTGGGGTATTGACCGCCATGAAATCGCTCCGAAGACCGTCTTTTTCTCTCATGAAACATACACGCCGGCTCGCGGTGGTTCTGCTCAATCTGAAGTTCGAGCGCTACGCGAAACATTCGGAGCGAGTACGGACAGCATGGTGATTGCCAATACCAAAGGGTTCACTGGACATCCGATGGCGGTTGGCATCGAAGATGCGAGCATGTTCCACGGCATGAAAACAGGCCGAATCCCTCCAATTGCAAACCACAAGGAGGTTGATCCCGAACTCGGTAATCTCAACCTTTCCAAAGGAGGCGACTATCCAGAACTGCAATACGGGTTGCGCTTCGCTGCCGGCTTTGGTTCACAGATGGCCTTGTCTTTGGTACGCAAGTGGCCCGTTGTCGGAGAACGAATCGACGGTGAAAAGTTCCTCGCATGGACTCGGACATTGGCCGAAACAGACGATGTTGTTTTGCGAATACTCGATAACAAACTGGTCGCTTATGTCGACGGTGACGAAAACCTCCACGGCGGTGTGCAAGGTGAGCCATGGGATGTTACCGCAGCATGGGAAGGACAGGTTCAGCCGGAAAAGACTCAGGTGGCGACTCCCGCTGCCCCAGTCGTACCGGTAGCAACCCCTGCCCCCGTTGCGCCATCGCCTCTATCGGTC
>JAKMGM010000034.1 GCA_022424925.1 Candidatus Poseidoniaceae archaeon
CAATTGGTACAAGCCTGCACTTCATGATGGTCGTCGTGCCGGTTGCAATCGCAACCCACCTTGTAGCATTGCCTGAGGACATGTATCGACACCTTTTCGCAGAACGCTTCCTCATCATGGCCTTCGTCGTCTTAACCTTCCTTGGTTCAAGGAGTGGTGCCAAATACGGCATGCGCTACCTCAATGAAAAACAACTGATGCAACTTTTTTTACTCGTCATTCTCGTATTGTTTACTCGGTATGTTTTGGACCTTCTTCCAAGCTAATCTCGGAACGGATGACCAGTTCATCGCTGGGTGCCTTGAACATCAATTGTGATGAATCTTCAACTGCAACCAAACCTCGCACACTGTGTTTTTCTTGAAGTTCCTGTGTTGGAAGGGCAAGTTTCACCCGCGTATGTCCAAGTGACAGCAGATGACCCGAGGAAACATGCCATTCTCCATCCGGTAACCAAAGGCCGATTGAACCTAATTCGGTGTGATGTACTACGACTAGAGTGTCTTGATTATCATCAACCTCAGCACGAACAACCTTCAATGTTGCATCTTTTGGGATCAACTTCGTTGACGGTTGCCAATCGTTCCATGTCGTTTCAAAGGGGATGGTCTGTTCATCAGCACGCTTTTCGATACCTTCGATTTTCTTGGCGAAATCCTCCGCCTCATCTTCTGTGAGATGGTTCAAACTGTCAAGAAGCGTTCTCAAGCCTTGATGTTGTACAATATCTTCACGTGTCATGGCAGCATTTGCCATGAGAATGTGTTCAGCCAATACTTCCAACTGACGCTCAGAGCCAGTTTCTATCGCACATTCCATTGCTTCATCCAAAACTTCGAGCGCTAGACCGGGTTGGTCTATGGCAAGTAATGCTTCGCCAAGTTTCATCAACACTGAAGCCGCAGAATCCTTGTCCTGGTTAACATGATGGTTCGCTAAAGCAATGTGTTCTTTTGCTCTATCCCCTTTACCACAAAGATGTCTTGAGATTCCCGCGCACACGAGATAGGGCAGTTGATTTGCAGAGATGGACTGTGCCTGTTCGACTGCTGATTCAAACAGTCGCGCAGAACGTTCCCAATTACCTGAAGCCATCGCCAGAAGTCCGAGCTGATAGACAGCATGCATTTCAGCAAACGAATCGTCAATCAATGTCGCCGATTGAAGCGCTCGAGAAAGGTGAAGACGAGCCGTATCTCTCATGCCGGACATTTTTGCCATCAAGCCCAGCGCCGTTTCGCATCGATACAAGTATACTCCGAGAGCACTATGTGCGAGTTCTGCCGAAGATTCATCCAAAGGTGCAAGGTCGAGACCGATGGCTTCCAACACATCGCTCAACACGAGCAGCGTTTCGTGATATCCCTCAAGAAGTTCTTCCGAAGTTTTTGATGAAGTCAGTTGAGAAATGTGATCATCAAGTGAAAGAATAGGGCGGCATATCTCAGGAAGGTTTCCAAGTCTCTTCGTGTACTTCCCTTTGATGTTCTCACCCGCAAGTGCTCGCTGAAGAGCGACCTTGAGGTTTGTCTCGGAGGTGGGCTGAGTGGCTTTTTTCTGCACCTGTGGCCTGTCCTCAATTAACGAATCAACCATCCAAGTCAATTTCGCCTGAATGTCATACTGGTGCACTCTGCTTATTGCATAACGCATCTCAGCCGCTCGAACACGACGAGAGAGACTTTTCATGCGTCCTTTGCTTTTAGCCCCGCTCAACGACGCAAGACGTTGAACAAAAGTCGACGGTGGACAGGTATCGAAACCGAGGTTTGCTTTTTCGCCGGTCGTTGTCATCTTGAAATCATCGGTGACAAGAGTGACATTCTCTCCACTGCGCTTCAATTTTGAGGCAAGAACCATCAGAGAGAGGTCAACGTCTTGCGGTGAGGCTTTTTCTCCGATCAACTGAGCAAGACCACGCACTTGTTCTTCATCGATGGGAACTGTCGTCATTAAGGGGATGAATTCATCCAACACTTTGGGTTTCTTCGACCATCGCTGGAACCGTACATTTCGAATTTCATCATGAACCCCGGTCGTAACCTGAAGCGAATGCTGGCGTGCCGAGAGGATTTTTTTCATGTCCCCAATAAATGAGTCGGGAGCCATCGAACCGAGGTGAATAAAACAATTCGAGTCAATAACCCACACCTGCGACATGGTTGTTGGAAGAAGAACAAGGACATGAGGTTTCAGTTTGGGTTGAGTCCCGGGAAAATGCATGTCGCAGGTCGTTGAAACACGCGATGACGGTTCTTGGCAATGATTCTGTAAGCGATGTTACGAAGAGGCAATGGAACGAGCCAAAGCAAAGGATACCACATCGAATAATACCATTTCATGTACAATAAACAACGAATTCCAGCGGAAGAACGCATGTATGGCTTTCCGTTGCGCAAAAGATAAACTGAGTCTGCTCGCCTCATTGATTCCGAAAAAGTGGAAATGAGGTCTTGACCCTCCTTACTTTCAATAGCCACAAAACGAATGGAGTGGGGGTCTTTCAACCGTGGATGGAGAAACACTGCGGTGTGCGTACAAAGACCACAATCTCCGTCCATGAGAAGGGTATCAGAGCGGTTCAAAGACTCACCTCGAGGGGATGCACGTTCCATGTGGAAACCTCTACACCAGAACTTACGTGCACGTGCTCTGGTCGTAGCGTGTGCTGAATACCGAGATTGAACGATTCCAAAAGTGAATTAACCTCAACATCGGCTTCAGCTAGAGCATACTTCCAAGGTAAATGATGCGTATATGCTCGATGCAATGTTCCCCTGTGGAAGGTATACAGACTGTACCGTTCGAAAAGGAAGTACTCGAGCGTGTCTCGAGATGCTTGCCGCAGTTCAGCCGTCGCATGTGCTTTACCTCGAAGCGATGCTCCGCCTTCCGTGCGAACCGATTGCCATGAATAGGACAAGTCTTCATGAACCCTAACTTTGGCTTTCGCATGACGATAAGGAAGGCCGTACGAACGTGGAGCATGGAAGCATGTCACTCGACTTTGCGCATCAAGTGTCAAAAACAGGACACCAGGTATTCCATCTTTCACCACATAGGTGCGAACATTGAACTCACCGAAGGTCGAAACAAATGGCAACCATGGAAGCATCCGAGGCCGTACTTTGGCCATGGTGAAAGGAATGACTCCGACATATGCCTTGCCATCAAAAAGATCCAAATCCAAACCTTCTGGGAGATGAGGGGTAATCAATTCTGGCTGTACGCACCAGTGCATGAAAGTAAGGTGAATCCAATTTTGATACAAGGTACACTTTTCCGTTGGCATATCGAAAGGAATGTGACTGCAATCTAATGCATGACGTGACGACATGTTCATTCTCCTGTATAAAACTAAACCGTTTCCGAATGTGTGGAATCTGCAAGCATTTTCGATTCAAGCGGTTCTGTATGGGTTTGTGACCATGTTGCAAAGAGACCCAACAAGAACCCCAATGGACCCATCATCATGCACAGGACGAGAATAGGTGTTGAGACATAGATAGGTCGTTGTGCTGCAAGCATGCGAAGCCAAACATAACGCCCTATGAACAGGTCGAATGCAAGCATGTGCAGCCAAGCAAGAACAACGACTTGGTCATCAGCAAAGAGGTCAACAACAATTTCTGGCGTCGGCATTTCGGTTGCAAAGGTAAGCAAAATATCCGCAGCGTTCGGAAGGGCGAGAAGAGTATACGGTATCAACAAAGGTACAACCGACCAGCGTATGTCGCCGACATATTGCTTGGTCAGTCGATGTTCAGGCATAAACCACATCAAAAACCAAAACGGCAGTATGAGAACAGATGAAACCCAAAACATCCCTACAGCAAGTGCATCCATTATTCCGCCTCAGTGTGCTCAAGTGCAAAACGCTTTGCATCCTGTTTGAGGAAAGGTGTGTAGAACGCTGGCAGCAGAATGAGACTTGATAGCAATGCAAGCGTTATCGCAACCACGAATGCCTGACCGAAGAGTTGCAACGGGAGGAGGGCCGAGAGATTGAGCACTGAGAAGCCACCGGCTGTCGTTAGTGCAGCAGCAAACATGGCACGACCAGTAGTTGCCGATGCATTCGTGACCCACACCTCTTGGCTGTGTGTAGGGAACCGCTCAACTTCCTCTTCCAAACGGACAGAGAAATGTACCGCATAGTCGACACCAAGACCGAGTGACAATGCGCCAATCGTAACCGTTTGCGCATTGATTTGATAGCCCGTGTAGCCCATTATACCGTACACCCATCCGACAACCATCATCAGTGGAATCCACGACACAAATCCTCTCGCAAGACCTTGTTTGATGTTTTTTTGCCTCGTGGTATGAATACCAACAAGCATTCCGAGGATAACGAAAGCAACAACCGAAGTTGAAAGAACTGCTGACTCGGCCACATCCGAAGTCGTTTGTGCTACAATGAGACTACGTCCTCCGATTCGAAGCGTAGCATCACTTTCAATCGCATCTTCCGTTCCTTGAGCGGCTGCAGTCAAGCGGTCGTACAAGTCAATGGTTGCTTGCCAGTCTAATGTTTCGGCTTGGAAAGACAGAACTGTTTGCTGACCGTTTGATGCAAGTACAGCTGCAGTGAGTTGTCGTCCTGTTTCGTTTTCGAGTACATATGCGGAAAGGGCATCGTATGTTTCTGGCGAGTTCGCATCGAGTGACACCATTAAATCGTTGAGTACAGTATCTCGAATCTGTGCTTCGGAAAGCAAGTTCCACAAACCATTCGGAGTACCGCTCACATCATCGCTTTCAGTCAACATAGTATACGCAGCATCCCAAGCCAATCGACCTTCATGTGTCACAGCATCATCGACATCAACGACCAAATACAGCGGCGAACGGCTGCTTTGAAAATCATCAGAGAGCATCAAGAAATCTGAAACAACTGGGATATCTTGGTCAAATTGATCCCGTTGGTCGAAGCCAACTTCCAGTTGCTGAAATCCGAAATACATTGGAGTCAATAACAGAACTGCAATGAAACCAACTTTGACCGGTTGAGTCGATAAACGGCCCAAAGCAAGCGAGATTTTTCCAATCGAAATGTTGCTCGCCTTTGAAAGAGCGAGTTTTTTAGGCGGGAACATGAGCATGAGTGCTGGCAATGCAGTGATACTCAACAAGTAGACTGCGAACAGTCCAATGGCGATTACTGTACCGAAAACCTGCAGGAATGAAAGAGCTGAGAATCGGAACGAAAGGAAACCGACCATGTCAGTGAAGATAGCAATCACCAACGCAATGGATGTTAACACTGTGCCTCGTTGAACCGCAACCATTCGCGCCTCATATGAAAAGTCAGCGAGTGTTTGACGTTCTATAGAATCTTCAGCGTCAATGTTTTGCATTTCTTCTCGAATCCGTAATACGACGTGTAAACCGTAATCCACACCGATGGCCAGGAGCAGCACTGGAATCGAATTCATCGCAGCGTTGAACACCATATTGACACCCATGAATTGCAACCAGCCTGCAATTCCGTACGTTGCGGCAATCGAAATAATGGTGAGGAAAGTGACATATGCCGTATCTCGAACACTCCTAAAATTCAACCATAAAATTCCTGCTAGAAGGAGCATAGCGGCACTGGTGAGGATACCAATTTCCTTGCCCAGGCTGCCGTTCGCACCCAATGCGAACTGAGCAAAAGAAAAGGTTCGTAAATCTTCGTTACCCGTAGTCACTGCCATATCGTCCAACATCGATTGCGACCAGTCCCCGATGTCCGATTGGACATCATCGAGTATCGAGTGTCCATAATCAGCAGGCTCAGTACTAATGACGAGAGTGGTCAAGACAGGGCCGCTCATGTTCCAAGGATCTTCTCTCTGGCCAACCGGGATGCAACTGAGCATTGCCTCACGATAATCAATGTCTTGAAGCACTGACAGCGGAATCAAATGACCGGTCAACGGACCGGTCACGGCCATAATTTGACCGATTTCTGCGGGGTCTCTGTTCGCTGTGAGGCCATTCAGCTGACCGATGAGCGCTCCGATTTCCGACGAAAGATTGGAGCCTTCGTCGATTCGTGAAAGCCAATCAGAAGGGTTTTGTGGCGACCAAGCACGGAGCTGTTCGGGTGTTAACTCTGAGACTTCTGGCAGCGATTGTGAGGCCGTTGTAAGGTTCTCAAGAGCGGATGGTAGTTGCGAGCTGTTGGCCATTTGGATGTCGAGAAGTGCAGATTGGAATGCTGGAATCCATGTGCCCGATTCGACATCCTGCCACATTTGCCACTGGAGCGCATATCCTGCCATGCCACTGTTTGCCTGCGTACCGAACAGTGGATAGTGAAGTGGTTTGAAGTCTTCATTCTCAAGCATCATGGCTTCTATTTCAGCCAGTTCAGACCATGTCGAGTTCAGTAGTAAGTCACCCTCCTCAACATCTCGAATGGTACGAACAAAATCGACTGATGCTTGGTATTCGGATTCCAACTGATTCAGTAAATCCACATTTTCATCATCCGGAAAAAAGCCGTCTTCACTGTTATCGAATTGCAGATGCATAGCACCAGAAGAAAGCAGCAACACGATTACGATGACAATTCCAAAGGCGCGTTTTGGAGATTGGACACTTGCTTTACTCATCCAAGTAAACGGGTTCTGCATGCATTGAGGTTACAACTTCGGCTTATATATTCGTGTTTGATTGAATAAGAAACCAGTACCGATTGTACTTACATCGATTCGATGACCATGGCGATTCCTTGGCCGCCACCAATGCACGCCGTTGCCACACCGTATCGACCACCGCATCGCTTCAGTTCGTGAGCCAGCGTGAGGACCAACCGGGTGCCTGTTGCAGCAAGAGGGTGACCTAAACCGACTGCTCCACCGTTAACATTGACTTTCGCTACATCCAATCCCAGATCTTTGATGCATGCTACCGCCTGACCCGCAAAGGCTTCGTTTATCTCCCACCTGTCGATGTCATCCGTGGTCAGTCCTGCCTTCTCGAGTGCCTTTTGAGAGGAAGGAACCGGCCCGTAGGCCATTATTGCAGGCTCTAAGCCAACTATTCCCCAAGATACGATACGAGCAAGTGGTTGATCACCATCGGATTCGGCTTGCGATGCTGATTTGATGACAACCGCTGCGGCACCGTCGACAACTCCCGATGCATTTCCAGCGGTAACAAAAGATTCTGGTCCGAACGCAGTCGGGAGTTTGGAAAGAGATTCTGCAGTCGTATTCTTCACCACGTGATCTTCGTCTTTGTGGGTCAGGACGGTCTCACTGCGACGGCTCTTCACTGTAACTTGGACGATTTCTTGCTCAAAAACATCGTTTTCGATAGAGGCTGTCGTTCGCGCATGTGAAAGCGCAGCAAATTCATCAATTTCTTCTCGAGTCACGCCTTTGCGTTTACAAATTTCATCAGAGGTCTGAGCCATGAACAAGCCACAGGTCATGTCCTGAAGATTCGTCATCATGTAATCTTCAACCTTCGGAGAACGCCCGAGTTTCCAGCCTTCGCGTCCGCCGCGCATGACGTGAGGAGCCTGACTCAAGTTTTCCATCCCACCAGATACGACGGTCGAGGCTTCTCCGAGCATGATCATTTGAGCCCCAGATACAATGGATTGTACACCTGAGCCGCAAATCCGAGAAAGTGTGAGCATTGGAACTTCTTGAGGAATTCCGCCTTGAAGTCCAGCATGGCGTGCGCCATAAATCGATTGGGAGCAGGTCTGAAGTGCGTACCCCATCACCACGTGGTCGACGTTCGATGGGTCTGTACCGGTTTTTTCTAAAGCCGCTTTGATGGCTAAACCACCAAGGTTTTGTGCACTCAAGGATTTCAACAACCCACCTTGCTTTCCATCACCGCGCTTTCCGCCAACCCATTCACAAAAGGGTGTTCTCGCTCCACCTACAATCACGACATCTTCTGCCATGATTTCGCCAGCGTATTACGCATGATAAGTTGATGTGTCAAGATGAATGGAAACGAGCCCATGCATCAAAGGCGATTGTGGAGAGTATCAAACACCAAGCCCATAATCGAGAGTTCACAGTACAGCAAACATTGCTATTCCACAAAGTACACAAACAACAGGCATAATGAGCAACTCTGCTGATGAGCGAATCCGACCGAGATTCGCCAATTCTGTACCTCTCTGAATATTGGCCTTCATACCTGGCGTGTCCTCTCCGTGTACTGAGATGGCTGTATGACCTACAGTGCCGTCGAGATGTTCACGTGCCATTTCTTCGCGGCTTCTCGGCTTGACCATTCCAAGCAGGTAGACTGGGTTGCCAATTCGAAGAGCATATGCAGTCCAACGATGTTTCCGAACATCGCCATCGCTGAAGAGCCGTGCTGCAAATTCAGTTTTGAAGTGGTCTTTTAGCGTATCAGCATGGCTTGAAGTCCATCGCTTGACAAAGTTGCCGAGTTGCTTATTCTTGAAGGTATTTGATTCAACTCGAATACCACCTGTCCCATCATGGAGCATAAATGGAACGCCGCCCTTGTCACTTCGAACCGTTCTCCAAGTGCATTCTTCTCGGGTTGTTCGGTTACCTTCTGAATCGGTGGTAGTGACCTGACGACAGACATATACTTCGTATTCCCACTTGAAATCGACGCATCCTGGAATCACTCTTCGAGTGTTGCCATCGACAACGACGTTGATCCACTGCTCAGGAGCTGGACGAACTTGGCCTACCAATTCTGATGAGCCAACAGCGACTGAACGAACCAGAGACGTCGGCGTATCAATCATTTGTTGTTGACGCTTATGCTGGAGGAAGCCGATGATGAGCCAAATGAGGCCAATCACAGTTATTGTGATTGGAGCAAAACGCATTCCATTTTCTTCTTCGAGGAGTTCACCGCTGTCTACGGCTGCTTGTTGGTCCACCATCATCGAGCCGATTGAGAAGCAGAGCATTACGACAAACATGACCATGCATATTCCAAACGTCGAGAAGGTTGCCGGTTGCGGCGTTCCAACCTTGCTCGGATGTTCCGCAATCGGGGTGCCGTCACCGTCTGGAGCATAACGGTCGTTTTGATTCCATGTTGAGGGACCGGGTGCGGGAAGAATCCAGTCGTTGGGGTCCGTTGTTGGACTGTACGATGAACGGCCAAAGAACCACGACTCAAGTTCATAGCCGTTTTTGAGAGCTTCTTCCTCTAAGTCATCCGGTTGGGGTGCATTCTTGCGAACATTGTGCAAATCAGCCTCAAGTGATGCTGGTGAAACCAAGGCGACCATCAAGAAGCCGATAGCGCAGATAAACACACCTTCAGCAGTGAAAGTGAGCGCTCCACCAACAACAACCAGTGCCCCTACAACCCAGAAAAACCAGCTAAACCATGTATATGGGCGGGTGAACTGGAAAAACCCCCGGTCAAGATTCGCGTTTTCAAGAGACATAACCGTTCCAATTCAATAAGCCGTAAAACGATTGCGTGATATGAGCGGAAAAATCACGCTCTCCGTTACGCAAGTACGCCTACCACTTTGACAAGAATACGCTTGTCCCTACACCCGTCAAATTCCGCATAGTGTATCTGTTCCCATGTTCCGAGATGTAAGTTGCCGTTCTGTACTGGCATGGTTACCTGCTGACCCAGTAACTGACGCTTTAGGTGCGCATCACCGTTGTCTTCACCGGTACGGTGGTGATGGTACTCATCGCCGTTCGAACCTTCCAGCCCGTAGTAGGGAGCTACTTTCTCCAGCCATCTCATGATGTCGTGATGAAGCCCACTCTCAAGGTCATTCACATAACACGAAGCCGTGATGTGCATTGGATTCACCAAAACCAATCCGTCTTTGATACCGCTTTCCCTAACAACTCGTTCAACGTCACGTGTTATGCAACGGATTTCGTAACGTTTTACGGTGTTCACCCAAAGTTCTTCGACATATGTTGCTGCTGTTCCGGTGACAAGTGTACCCATGTATTCGCCAGCGGATGGCGGTTGTTGATTATTTCAGTCCAGAAAACAACGACGAACGGTCTAAGCCAACCGATGAAGTCAACACTGGAAGAACTGCGATGAGTCCACATATTACGGTAGAGATGGCTTGCAATGTAGCCGCTAGTTGCTGTGCTGCAAAAGTGCTGATACCAAAGGCAACGTCAATTTCACCAACTTCTCCAAGAAAAATGTTCCCCATTGCCAATGCACTGGAGACGAGAATGCCGAGAAAAATAAGATGAACGCCACGTCGTTGATAATTCATCAACCAATACCCTCCAACCATAGCGGTTACGGCAGAAATGATTGAGCTCAACACAACAATAGCATTCACCAACAGGCGGGATTCGGATTCAGTACCCCCAACCTCGAGAAACGGCGTAAGAACCCCGAGACTGCTCAACAACCCGTAGATAATGAAAAGAACGCCAATGACTTTTGGCGTTGCTGAAGGTTGCTGAATTAAAATCGGTTGAAATGGCGCTTGTGGCGTACCCGCAATATACGATTGATCGTTCGAGGGAAATGAATCCATTCCGTTCGATTGTAGTCCGGATTGTTGGCCATTTTGCGGCGACGATGGGTAGCCGTCATCCCACGGGTTGGGTTGCATAAAGAATACTCATCAGACCTGCATATCAATTCTTCTTTTCATCTACGATGGAGTGGTGGTGTTGAAGAGGGGGGACGCCGTGGAAGCATCAAGGAGGGTTTCAGTGGCGGACATACTCGTGGTGTACAAAAAAAACTTCGAGGCTGTGCATGACGCAAGCCTCGACCATATTACCAAAGCCCTCCACGATTCGAGCGAGCGAAGAGGAGGGTTACGAATCGATGTTCGTGCTCGAGAGCAAGTCCGACGCGCTGATTTCATCGGCCGTGACCTTGTCATTGTTCTAGGGGGCGATGGAACGCTGACCAGCATATCCCACAACATCGATGCTGCAACACCAGTGATGGGTGTCAACTCGCACCCGCAAGCCGATGACCCATCTGGAAGTTTTGGATTCTACATGGATTCAAACATCAACACGTTCGACCAAGATTTGGAAACCGCCTTAGACGGCCAGGCAATCATAAACGAACTCCCTCGCCTTCAAGCAATCATTGACACGACCTCAGGTAACCGGTTTACCACCGATCCTGCGATGAACGACCTACTCATTGCGAACACCCACCAGTATGCGCCCAGCAAATACCACCTCCGACGAGGCGAAAACAAATGCCATCAACAAAGCAGCGGCTTGCTCTTCTCAACATGGCTTGGGCAAGGTGCTTGGCTCAGCAATGCTGTCGGAAAAAATGACTTTGATACATTACTCCAACGCGTTCAAGATGATGAAAAAAATACCCACTATTTCGTCCTCGCACGTGACATCCCACCCCATGAACGTGATGGAATGCCGTGGTCATGGATGGACTGGACTCTAGAAGCAACCACAATCACATCCGACATGCACCGTGGGTATGTAGTGCCTGACGGATGGGATGAAGTGCACTTTAATCGAGGAGCGACAATCACAGTCAATGCAGAGGCACCGAAGCTACGACTTCTCACGTTT
>JAKMGM010000058.1 GCA_022424925.1 Candidatus Poseidoniaceae archaeon
TGAGTGAGGATCCACTGAACAGTAACGTAGCAATGTATTTTCCTACCAATGGGCTGGAGTTTGCCAGGTTGATTCCGATGACTGCTGCTCCGTAAGCGAGCGAATCCCAAGGCAGCAAGTACCCAGAATATCCGAACACGATGGTGAGAGCCATCAGCGCAACGCCGATGAGCCAGTTGAGTTCACGAGGGTTACGGTATGCTCCGGTAAAGTACACTCGGCACATGTGGAGGAACACGCTTGCGACCATGAAGTGCGTACACCAGTGGTGAACGGCACGAATAATGTACCCGAACGGTAATTCGGTCATGATGAATTGCATACTTGCGTAGGCAGGTGATGGGTCTCCTTCGCCTCCGGGGACATAGTAGATGCCGAGGACGGTACCGGTGACGACCAAGATGATGAACGAGAGGAAGGAAATGCCACCGAGGCAGTACAAAGGATACCAGTACCAGATGATGCGAAGTTTGTATTTCTCAGCGTGTGAGAGCGGCATTTGGCGGTGCATGTTGTAATATGCACCTTTGGACATGTTCCAGTAGTCTTGAAGCCGGAAACGTGTATCGAGCCAAGAGAAAATCCACAGGAATAGCCGTTCAGCAAAACCCATTTTTCCAGTTGATTCGACAGCCCGAAGAATCTCTCGGCGTGGCGTATCGCTGCTTTCTTGACGGAGTGTCAACGCCACGAGGACGACGACAAAGGCTATGAAAAACCAAAGAACCCAAAACATTGTTGTCATGCTTGTTCACCTCAGTCACAGTATGTGTACCAGTCGAGGTAGTCTACGATGCCCTCGATGACATCGCCATTCATCTGAATGGGTATGATTGGAAGTCCCACTGGAGCTGGTCCTCCAGATTTGCGAATTCCAGCATAGTTGAATGTCGAGCCGTTGGAACGGTTTCGGTTGGTATTCATTTCCAACACAGTCGGGTCGAACCGTGACGAGTGACAGATGCAGAACAGTTTGGTTCCACCGTCGTCTCCACCACCAGGCGTCCATGAGTCTTCAGTGAACGAGTTCGAAACCAGTTGCCATCCTGGGATGCAACAGAGGTGAGTGCAACGTCCAAAAATCATGACCAGATTGTCAGAGGGGAGTAATCGGGGGTCAGCGTCGCTCAAGTCTTCAAAGTGACCGATGGTCTTTCCAGTCTCGTCAACACCTTCTGTGAATTGGAACCGTGCTTTACCGTTCGACGGTGGTGTTCCAGCATTGGCTGAGTGGTTGACATAGGTGACAACGACAGGAACGCCGTTCCAGATACCTGCTGCACCGGATGTGCCCGTGCTTGACTTTGCGGCTTCGTCTTCGAAATCTTTACGCGTCATTAATTGTTCGTGTTTGGCGCCATACCACGCCTCGTCTTCCCGACCTTTTGCCCAAAACTTCACGCCCAATTCCCCTCCGGTTGTGCCACCAGGTGGCAAGAGAATTGCTGCAAAGCCAAGAACGCCGAGTGAGGCGGCTAGGACGCCAGTCGCCGTGTTGAATCCATACCTGAGAAACTGTCGACGGTTGATGGTTGAGGTGCTTCCAGCAATGCTGTTATCACCTGCGAGAGGCGCTGGTTTGAGGTCGTAATCACGTGCCATTTTGCATCACCACTTGTATTCCTTCCAGTCTTTCTGGTGTTCTGGAACGAACTTGTTCATTCCGTGTTTGACAATAATCGTGTTTGGTAGCACGAACTTTAGGTAAGCCATGCCCATGAGGCAAAGCGTGACCAACATCATTGCGAGGTGGTAGGCCAGCTGTTGTTGATCCCAACCTTTCGCGAGACCGTAAATCATGGAAAACACCCAGTAGCATGACCAGAATATACCCCAGATGAAGAAGGTCATAATGAGGTTGGAAGCACCTGATGGGGCAAGCGATGCGCTGACAATTGTTCCGGACTCAGCGATGTTGAACACGCCGTGGTCGATTGCAGATTGCATTTGGTCTTCAGTCAATGAGGCATCTTCAAGGGCAGTACGAGCGTCTTCGACCGTTACCTTGCCGCTAGCGACTTTGCGAAGCAGGGTGGTGATTGTATCGTCCATCATTGGTCACCTCTTCGCATGAGCTTGTATCGCAGTCGGAGTTGATTGGTGCGGCCGGTGTACGATGTCGAGAAGCTGTAACGCAGCATTAATCCTGCAAAAATAATCACCAGAATAACTGCACCGAAGCCAAGCAGACCAAGCCAGTGCGCACGAAGTTCGGCACCCATGTGCTCGAGGTCTGCGCCATGGTGGCTGGGTTCAGGTGGACTCACGTTGCCATCGCCAGCAAAGAGCGTTCGGGTGCCGAGAGCAGTCGTGGTTTCGCCTCCTTCGTTCAACGTGAAGAGAAGTTGATTCCATTTGTCCTCTTGTCCGCCTGCGTTGTTGAGTTGGTCGCCGTTAACAGCGTTACCAGTAATCCAAAAGTTGACGGTTTCGGAGCCGGATGCAGGTGCTTGCCATGTGATGACCCACAGGCGTTCTGCTTCATCTGCAGAGGCTTCTGTGTGCGTTAAGGTGGTAGGGTCTTCATCCCAGTTTTGTACGTTTTCGCCGCCCAATACGCCATCGGTCGTTCGTATAGCAAATCCTGCGGTGTAGACGCCTGTCGCCGGTGGACCACCGATAATCTGCAGCGTCATGGTGTATGTTTCTCCGCCAATCCAGCCATAAGGGACATCGTCGAGAATGATTTGGACGGCGTTGTCGGCCGCCTCGTTGTGGCACAAGCATCCTTCCTTTGCGACATCGTCAATGGTTTCTCCTGCGTTGTCTTGCGCTCCACCTACACCGCTGTGCAGTGAGGTTGCAAAGCCAGGGACGAACAGCAAAACCGCTAGCGTGAGCACTACTGCTGAACGTGTTGGGAACGAGTTCCTTAGCATAGCCTCACCCATGTAGTCAATCCCACCCGCAAGTGCCCCTTAAACATTCCCAGCCAAAACCATCGACAACATCGACGCAGTATGCCGATTGCAAGCGGAATCGGGGGTTCTTAAACCGTTCGTTTTCGTTCTGTGAGGGTTCATTCAAAATAGGTTGTTTTTACAGCATTTCATACGAGGGTTCATCAAGCCTAAACATTACCGTTACTTGGACTCACCATGGCCGCTCATTTCGATAACACCTACGAACTCTCCTCTGAGCAACTTGAACAACTCGACGAGGCGGAAGAAAAGATGCTTCGAAACGACCTCGGTGCGGCAGAGCGTCTCCTCCTTTCGATGTTGGAGGCTGATTCGGAATGCATTCCAGTACTCTCCAACCTCGGTCATCTTTACGGTCGACACTTGTCGGAATTTGAAACGGCCATCGAATATTATGACCGTGTTTTATCGCTCGAACCGGACAATGCTTGGGCGAGGGATGCGCGCCGAAGGTACCTTCGATATGTCGAACCCTAAACTCGGCCAAAGTTCATTGAGGTTCGGTTGGAAGGGAGATTATGGAAGCCTCCCAGATTCTCATCGCTGGTGTTGGAGGATTGGGGTGTTCATGGGCGAAAGGTGCGTATTTGCGTTGTGAAGGAAACGCTGACCTTTGTTTGGTCGATGCAGACGATTCAAGTTTCAACGACAGCGGTTCAGCCCATCTTCTTCGACTCGGCCACGCTCTTGACGCCGTTGGTTGTGCAGCACTCCCACCGCTTGCTGAACAGCGCATGCGTGGGTATGCTGCCTTGGCTCGAAACGTGCTGGAACCCGTTGAACTGGTTCTATTGCTCACCGGTTTGGGCGGAGGAACAGGAACCGGTGCAGCCCATGAGTTCGCTCGACAGGCTCGCCAATCTGGTGCAGTCGTCATCGCTCTAGCCGCCTTGCCTTTTGATGTCCAAGAATCCCGTGCACAAATCGCCGAAGAAGGCTTGGAACGTCTCGAAAACATTGCTCATGTGACCGTCCGACTGTCTTTGGAACGTCTTGCTCGACAGGCGAGAGATCGTGGCAAGTCGTGGCAAATGGGCGCTGAATGGGTTGAAGATTTGGTCGAAGGCCTTGTCAGAACCTTGATGCGTATGGGGCTCATCAATCTGGACCTGATGGATCTTCGAGCAATCGTTGAACAAGAAGGAGAAGCAACGCTGTTGGTCGGCACCGGTCGCCCTGATGACCCAGAAGGAATTCTTCAGTCTGCTTTGATGGCACCACTTGCCGAGTTGGATGTCGGTGGAGCACAGGGTTGTTTGATTCAAGTCGAGGGGGGCGTCGGCATGACAATTGGTCAGGTCGATGAAGTTGCAACGTTGTTTACGGATGCTTTGGACTCGAACGCTCAAGTTATCTTGGGCGCACGAGTCAGTAAAGATTTAGAAGATACCATTCGGGTTGTTTTGCTGCTCTCCGGTATTCGAAGCGATGTTTAATCATCAAGTTCGATGACTTCGTTCCATTCGACTTCTTCGCCGATAGTCTTCCCGACTTCACCGCTCCATTCGAGGCTCGTATCTTCCTGCCAGTCGGTCGATGTGTCTGTCCCACTATGCGTTTGTTCATCGTTAGTGACTTTGATGTCGGCAACCTGAGTTGTGGAAGCTGCTTTCAGTGCATGAGCATCAATACGGCGTTGGATAGCGACATCGATATCGTGCTGGGACAGGACTTTTTTCAGAACGCTGCGTTGCATCCACGTAATCGTAAGGAAAGCGATAATGTGACCTGCGACCATAACATACGTGATGTTATCCAATGCTGTGGCGAGCATGGCCACACTTCCTGCATAAGCATACCCGAAAGCAAGCCCCCAAGGCAAAGCGTTCTCAGTCGAGAGAATTTTGAATTTCGGGCCAAACGATTTTGAAGTGAGTGTCCAAATGGCCATAAAGACTGTGAACATCATGAGCAAAACTTCCTCGACAAAAATCTCGATTGTTTGCTGTGACATGACCAGTTGCCTCCATACGGTCAACAGGTGCCATGTGGCGAAGATGTGAGCAAACAATGTCCATCTGTTGGTGAACTTCTTCAAGGCTTTATCCAGCATCGAGATTCGACGAGATTCACGCGTCCAATACACCGTTAAACCGAATGCAGCTGTTGACAGAACGAGAAAGAGTGCGTTTGCAACAACCGAAGACATAACTTCCAGTTCGGCATCGTAAATGAAATCAAAACCAATGATTCCAATGACCGAGAGTAGCATGACAAGCACATACTGCGCCGACGCTATCACCCATATGTTGCCAGACGAAGCTTCCTTGTCAGGTAGGTTTTTCGCAGCCAGTGAAGATGCCCATGAACTGAACGACCTTCCTTGAGCAACGGCCCAGATGACGAACAATGCGGCAAGACTGATCGGGAAAATTGCAGGAAGGTCGGTCGCCGAGTCTTGACTGAAGAGCATCATGAGCAGGAGACCTATAGCAACCGATAGCGACAATGGAAAAGCACAAATTCGAACAATCGATTTCAGTCGAAGTGATAGATTGAACGGTGCATTTTCCTGTGTGTTGGAAATCGTAATCCAAGAGCGTACTTTTTGGTTGGTTGAGAATACCGCAGTGACCACATACCCCAAAGAGAGCGAAATGAAGCCAAGTGCTGCTATGTCTTCACCACCGTTGGAGTTGGCCACGAAGTAGAGAATCGTAGAAAAGATGACAATCATCAGCAGATGTGGGAGTGTTTTGGGCGACAGCAGAGTTTTGATGAGGGCAATCAGCGAGGTTTCGTTGGCTGCAAGTTCTTTGAGCATATTTTCAGGAGGAACGGTCTCTGCAGCCGATGGGGCTTCTCCCTCCATGGCTTCTGCTCGACATTCTCTATTTTCATACTATGCACGGTTCGACATCAAATGTATTGAAGGAGTGGTTCCTCCACACAACCATGGCAAAGCGCTTGTCCAAGGCATTGCGGGGTAAGCGCAGATGGGTTGGCTTCGAATGTTCAGCAGAGTTTGAAGACCGCTCCTCGTTGAAACACCACTTGGCAACGCTGTGGGAGTCGTTTGGAATACATGCAGAAATCAAATTGATGGACTTCCATTCTGCTTCAAGTGCCGTGTCTTCCGATATCGCAGTTGTGTTGGATTCTGACCGAGGCACGGGCTACGGAGTTCTGCAGGTTCCTCATTCGCAATTTTCGCACCTCCGCTCGTACATTGAGGCTGACGATTCAATCACTCTTTACAAGGTGCAAAGTTATACCAGCAGCGGAAAAATCCGACTCGTACGTGAACGAATGGGAATGCCAAAGCCACCAAGAAAGCGCTGATACCACCACATTCATGTGTTCTCGCTCTCACGCTCAACTATGGCTGGCGGTGGCAGTGCTCCTGCAATGAAAATGAGTGATTTGTTCATTCTTCTTGGCGTGACTTTCCTTGTGGGAGGACTCTTCATTCACGGCCTAGCCAGTGCTGAAACCGTCTCATCGGAAGACGAACCTTACTCATACGGTGCCACATTGCTTGAAGGTGATTCGTTAGAATTTACGATTGACGCACTTGAGGAATCGAATGTCAATATAGAAATCATCCATGACGATATGGATTCAGTGTATGCTGAGACTTGGGTTCTTGCTGCGCAGGGTTCAGATTCAGACCGTTTCACGGCAGAGTCAAGTGGGTATTATTCCTACACAGTCGAGTTTCTTCAAGGCGAAGGCGACGTGTATGTCGATGTCGATCGGCAACTCTTGATTGATTTTATCGTTTATCCGCTCGGTGTACTCTGTCTTGTTTTCGGCCTCTATAAGAGAAAGGATGAGAAGATGGGCGAATCCATCGACGCAGTACTTGAACCCTCAGATTAAGGTTGAACGTGTTCGACCCAAGCAATGTCTTCACCGTCTCCTACGGTATGCCTGCGACTTGATTCATCGATAAGCACAGCCTGTCCGTTCTGATTTATTGAATCAAACTCCATCTGCGTCTTTCTATAGAACGGCTTTCCCAAGTGGTGTAAGGTTGATAAGAATGCAAATTGGAATCCAGTAGTTACCTCACGTGGAACAGTCTCTTTGACACCTGTTTTTTGTTCAAACCAGGATGCAACCGCAGCGTGAATTACGTTGAGAAATTGTTCTTTCGTTACGCTGGGGTTGACTTCGTTGATGGTCGCAATTGTATACGCATCTTTGACGGTGTTGGTAGAGGAAATGTTGCACCCTATGCCAAGAACGATACGTGTTACTTTCCCTCGAGTAGCGCTTTCAATGAGCACGCCTCCAACTTTACTACGGCCCGATTCTGTACGGAGTAAAACATCATTTGGCCACTTGAGAATCGACTTTTCCGCGGGAATATCCAAGGCCAAAATTGCCTCGTACAGCGCCAGTCCAGCGCGTAGCTGGAGCACGTTTGGGTTGAAACCGCTCTGCTGTTGTCTGACCACCCATGAACCGGCAAAGGCGACGTTTTCGTGAGA
>JAKMGM010000062.1 GCA_022424925.1 Candidatus Poseidoniaceae archaeon
CCCAAATGCTTGATGTCAACAGCGACGGTGTCATCTCCAACAATGAAGCTACGAACTTTATCAAAACCATTTCTAAATCTAAACCTCCTCAAATGGTTATCGATTCGCTCATGGACTTCATGGATGAAAACGGTGACGGTACACTTACTGTCACCGAATGGTGGGCGTTTCTTGAGTCAATTGGACTGGAGAATCCTGTCGTCGAATCTGAAACTGAGGCCGAACTGGAGACATCTTCCGAGATTCAAGCGCTCGAAGAGGTTAATGTCGACCAAGAACAGGCGGCTCGCATTATGGCCGAAGCCAATGAAAAGGCTCTTGAGGAGATGAAGAAACAAGAAGAAGAGTTGAGAAATCTCATGGCTTCGGATAAGAGCGCCGACTCATCCGAAGAAAAAGCGCCAGATACTCATCACGAGGACAATGTTGAGCAAGAAAGCGAAGTTCACCAACCCGATAAAACTGAAATCGACAACACCCAAACCGAGAGCGAAGAAGTGGAAGAGGCCGAACGTGTGGCCATCTCGAGTGAATCGATCTCATGGGAGATTGAAAATCCAAATGAAATAATGATTGAAAAACTCGAGCATTCACGTTTGTCCAGTGAAGCAGATGCAATCATTGCAGTGTGCAAAGAACACCTCTGCGCGCTTCGAGTCGAGGAAGTCGAGCGGACGCTGCTTGCAAAAAACGAGTTCCGAGGAGGTTATACAGTCGTAGGTGAAATCGATGGTGGGCCTTTCTCAGCAGGAGTCATGTTTCCTGAATCTGATAATGATGCCGTTCTTGAATTCAAAATTGGTTCGATGATTAACTGCTTTGGACGAATCATCAAATGGTCGAGCGGTCGAAAACAGGCCGTACTTGAGGGTCGAGACCCGTTCGAACGCTGATTACTTCAGTGCTCGAGCAATAACAATACGTTGCACTTCTTGCGTGCCTTCGTAGATTTGGGTGATTTTAGCGTCTCTGAAGAACCGTTCAACTGGGAATTCTTTGGTGTAGCCGTACCCGCCTAACACTTGGATGGCTCGTTCTGAAACCCACATTGCCGTATCCCCAGCGTAAAGTTTTGCCATGCTGGCTTCCTTTGAATGGCGGGGGCCATTGTGTTCGTAGTGCTGCTGCTTAACCCACGAGGCACGATAGACCAAGAGCCGTGATGCCTCAATTCGTGTTGCCATGTCGGCGAGATAAGCCATAATCATTTGATGGTAAGCAATTGGTTTACCGAATGCCTCGCGTTCATGGGCGTATTGCAGGGCTGCTTCGTATGCCCCTTGAGCAATACCGAGTGCTTGTGCGGCGATACCAATACGACTGTTGTCGAGGGCGTTCATGGCAATTGGGAAGCCTTTGCCAACTCCTTTCAGAACATTTTCGACTGGCACTTTGCAGTTTTCCAAGACCAAGGTGCACGTGTCGGACGAACGAATACCGAGTTTGTCCTCCTTTTTTCCGACTGAAAAACCTTCAAACGAAGAATCCACAATAAACGCTGTCGAGCCGCCGTGCTTTTTCACACCGTAATCTGGATGGTCGACATCTTTAGCGAACAGAACTAAAATTTGCGCTTGGGCACCGTTTGTGACCCACATTTTCTCGCCGTTAAGGATGAAATGCTTACCGTCTTCTGAAAGTTTTGCTTTACAGATCATAGCCGCTGCATCCGTTCCTGCTCCTGCTTCTGACAGCGAGTACGCGCCAACATCACCTGCAGCCAAACGGGTGAGGTATTGTTCTTTTTGCGAAGCATTTCCATGCAGCGCAATCGTCTTCGCACACAATCCGACGTGAACGCAGTACATCACTGCAAACGAGGGATCGACTCGAGCAAGTTCTTCGACGATGATCGATTCAGAAATGTCATCGACTGGAGAGCCGCCGTACTGTTCTGGTATGGTTACGCCTTGCAGACCGAATTCGATGAATTCTTGCCATTCAGAAGCGGGGGGTATTTGATTTTGATCTCGATGCTCAACAGTGGCTGCCAACACATTCTCTGCGAAATCTCGGACAAGTTCACGAATCATTTGCTGTTCATCGGTTTCGGCATAATCCATAGGCGACCAATGTACTCTAAAACGCCGACTCTCTTAATCCGTTTGTCCCATTTCTCTGAAAGCAAAATATGCCTCAGATTCATATACGATGGGGTTTGGGGCGGTTTAAGGAAGTTTGACCATGGACGAAGAAGTGGTAGAATTTAGCGTAGCCCACAACAGAAAATACTCTCGAGACCACTTGTGGTATCAAGAAAAGGACGAACGACTGATGATTGGCGTCAGTGAGTTTCTCGCAGTAGAAATCGGAGAAGTTCTGCGAGTAATCTTGCCGCAAGCCGAATATGAAATCGATGAAGGTCGCGACATGTTCTCGATTTGGACGGCCGAAGAAAAAGTCGCCTTCCCATCCCAATACTCCGGCATCATAGCAGAAGTCAACGGTGAAGTCGAAATTAATCCCGACTTGGTCAATGATTCTGCTTACGATCACGGATGGATTATCATCATCGAACCTCACGAAATGGACCTTGAAAACCTCCTTGACCCTGACGAGTACGTTGAATATCTTGCAGAACTTTGAGCAAAAGTCATACTCCGTCGCATCAAGCCCTTCGCTATGACGGATGCGATTTACCGACTTCGAGAAAGCTTGCGAAACGCTCCAGTCATATGGAAAGGCGAATATCCATACTTCATACACCCGATTACCGACGGGGTACCTCGGCTTGACCCGCAGGTGTTGGAAGCTGTGACAGAATTGTGTCAGAACGCCATCGATTGGGCGAACGTTGACCTCATCTTAGGAATAGAAGCGATGGGGTTGCCACTCACTGCTCCCCTCAGCATCCGTACAGGAATCCCACTCATCATCGCTCGAAAGCGTTCTTACGGACTCGAGGGCGAAGTGATAATCGGGCAAGAAACCGGATATTCAAAGGGTGAGATGTTTCTGAACGATTTGAAACCGGGTGAGAAAATCGTCATTGTTGATGATGTTCTCTCAACCGGTGGAACGCTCAAAGCGGTCCTCCAAGGTGTGGAGAGAACGGGAGCGGAGGTGACACATATCATCGCAGTTGTTGAGAAAGGCCCAGGTCTAACACGACTGAAAAAAGAATACCCTGACGTCATCATTGAATCGCTCGTGCGCTTAGAAATGGATGAAGGACGCGTTGTTTTACTCGATAACGAATAATTCCTTTCCAAAGGGTGGATTGATGAGGGGGTGGCGTGCCGGTCACATTAGGGACAACCATGGATTTAGACCGTCACGACTTCCAACTGACCGAGTTAATGGAACGAATCCAAGCGAATGATAACCGCTTGATTGCTCTTCAAGTCCCAGAGGGTCTGAAGATGCAAGCCTTAGAAATGATGGATTCTATTGAAACAGAAACGAGTGCGAAAGTCATCCTAGCTGCAGACCCATGTTACGGCGCTTGCGATTTAGTGCACGATAAGATGCAGATGATGGGCGTTGAATTGGTCGCCCACATGGGACACTCTCAAATGAACATCGATTCAGGTATGCCTACGCAATTCATCGACGTCACCTACGACGGTGACCCCGAACTTACGCCGGTGCTTGGATACTTGGAAGCACACAGGGCGATGGCTCGTGAGCGGATGCACAACCAACCTGCTCCAGAAGAATTGTCGGAAGAACAGGCACAGGATCGGTTCATGGATGCGGTTGGACGGCTCGCTCCGTTAACTGGAACCAAACTCGGCTTAGTTGGCTCCATCCAACACCTCCATCTGCTTCCAGACTTCTATGACCGTCTCGAAAAAGCCGGTTTTGAAGTTGAGATTCCTATTGGTGGGGCAAGACTCTCGTTCCCCGGACAAGTCTTGGGCTGCAATTATTCAGGTGATGATGATTCAATTGGGCATTATCTCTTCCTTGGTTCCGGAGATTTCCATCCAATCGGATTGGTACTGCACACGGGAAAGCCCCTCGCCATGCTTGACCCATATACGGGCGACGCCGAAGAGATGTCACTGGACCGGATTGAACGAATCCTTCGTCAACGGTTTGGACTCATCATGGCCTCTGGAGAAGCGCAACGTTTCGGCATTCTTATTGGTGAGAAACCAGGCCAAATGCGCCGAAGTTTGGCTTTGCGGATGAAGCGTATGCTCGAAAAGCACGGCAAGAAAGGGTACCTTTTGGCCTTAGAGCACGTTGGCCCAGAACTGATTGACTTTTACCCGGTTGACGCGTTCGTGAACACTGCTTGCCCGAGAATCGCTATCGATGATGCGGTTCGGTACCAAAAACCACTCATCACGCCGTTCGAACTTGAAGTGGCGCTGGGTGAAAAGAAGTGGGAAACCGGATACCAATTCGATGAAATACCCTGAGTGCAGGTCAATCTGCTCCTAATTTGCACAGTTTCAGACGGATTGAAACCGTATGTTCAATAACGGTTGGCGTAAGCCTTCCGATGTTATGACGAACTACCTCGACCGAATTGGCGCTGGATTGATTCTCGCGAATCCTGAAGTGTTCAACTTCGATTATGTCCCGGAACACATGGTTGGGAGGGGCGAAATACAGAACGAGTTGGCATCCAAATTCACCACGCTTCACCTTCCAGAGGGTTCTGGGCGCGTGGTGATTACAGGACCTGTCGGCAGCGGTAAAACCGCGCTTGCTCAAACTTTTTGCCGAGATATTCAGCGCCACCTGTTAAACAAACGAAACATTCGCTCTGTTCACGTCAATTGCCGTAATGCTTCGACGAGTATGCGCGTTGTTCAGCGCATTTTGCATGAATTAGCACCGGGACATCCGGACCGAGGGCTCTCGATGGGTGAACTGCTGATGAGTCTTCGACGAATTCTTCGTAAGGAAACATCTCACCTCATCGTGGTACTGGATGAAGTCGACCACATGTTGCGACGCTCCGGTGATGACCTCCTCTACCAATTGTTACGTATTGATGAAGACCAAAATGGGAAAGGTACACTGTCTCTTATTCTTGTCAGCCAAGAACAGGTCCTTGACATGTTGGAGACGGCCGTTATTTCTCGAATGGGCAGCACCAACCACCTCCGAATCACGCCGTATGATGTAGATGGGCTCGAAGCTATTGCGACCCAACGAGCATCACGAGGCTTGGTTCCCGGTACATGGACACCGGAAATCATACGTCTTGTGGCCGAAAAAGCAGCGCCGACAGGAGATGCTCGCCGAGTCATTGAGTTGCTCAATGCGGCGGTGGAGCGGTGTGAGTTTAGACAAGACGGACACAGTGAACGGCGGCTCACCGTCGAAGATATTCACCTCCCGCTCACCAATGAACCGACAACCGTTGGAAGTAACTTGGAGCATATCGACGACCTGAATGCAAACGCCATGCTGGTTCTGCTGGCTTTGTGTCGAAGACTCACCAAGCAGGAATCAATGACCACTGGAGATGTTGAACAATTGTACGCAGTCGTTTGTGAAGAGTATGAACAAAAAATGAAGAGCCATACCACGGTTTGGAAATATTTGAAGGACTTTGAAGAGCGACAAATTATCTCATCGAGAGTGGCCGCAATTACTGGCGGAAGGGGGCGTACAACCCACCTGAGCATGCCTCATTATCTACCAAAAGACTTGGCAAGTCGACTCGAAATGCTGCTGAAAAAAGAGTTTTAACGTCGGAATTATCAGTTGCGACCATACGGTGGGGCTAAATAGAGGACGATAGTCGCAAGGTCGTTCTAGAAGTGATATTATGGCTGTTGGACAACAAGGAGAATTCGTCGCAGTAGTGAATGATACCGACCCAAAGAACGGCGGTAAGTCCTATTCACTCAAAATTAGTGGAAATAATCACGCCCAATTATTGGGTAAAAAAATCGGGGATACCGTTGACGGAATCTTCATCGGAGAAGGTGAGCAAACCCTCTCCGGCTACAAACTCCAAATTACTGGTGGCTCCGACAAAACTGGAACACCACTCCGCCGTGATCTCGAAGGCGGCCGTCGACAAGCAATCTTAGTGACACGCTCAACAGGATTCAAGGGGCACAGCCTCGTTTTCAAGAACAAGGGTGGCGAAAAGAAGCGGTTCCGCTACAAGCCTGATGGACTTCGCAAGCGACGGTTCTTCCGTGGTAACACCATCAGCCAAGACACCCGTCAAATCAACCTCAAAGTCATCGAAGCAGGTAAGAAGTCGCTCGGTGATATCCTCGCAAAGCCAGAGGAAGCGTCGGAGTGAAACCCGAGAGGGCCTTCGTAGAACAGGAGTGAGGAAGCATGGCACGAAAGCTTCCCGCACAACCTGAAATCAACATTGGCTTAGTAGGACACGTTGACCACGGAAAAACAACGCTTACGCAAGCGCTCTCCGGTATTTGGACCGACACCCATTCCGAAGAAAGAAAACGCGGGATATCAATTAAACTCGGTTATGCTGACACTGCGTTTTACAAAACAAAGGAAGGACAGTACTATGCCACCGGTCGGCATCCTGAAGGAAAAGACGATGACCCAAAGGAATTGGAGCGAGTCATATCGTTTGTTGACGCACCAGGTCACGAAACCCTGATGGCCATCATGATCACTGGGGCTTCCATCATGGACGGTGCCATGTTAATGGTCGCTGCAAACGAAACGTGTCCTCAACCGCAAACACGAGAACACCTCATGGCGCTTGAGATTGCGGGCATTGAGAATATCGTCATTGTACAGAACAAAATTGACTTGGTCAGTAAAGAACGGGCACTGGAATCCCATGCTGAAGTCAAAGCGTTCCTCAAGGGCACCATTGCAGAGAATGCCCCAATCATTCCGGTTTCAGCGCATCACGATGTCAACTTGGATATTCTTATTGACGCTATCCAAAAAACGATTCCAACACCTGACCGCTCACAACACAAGCGCTCAATAATGCACGTCGCTCGCTCGTTCGACATCAACCGCCCCGGTACCCGCCCAACGAAACTTCGTGGCGGTGTGATTGGTGGAAGCATCATCGAAGGTAACTTCGACGTTGGCGATGAAATCATCATTGGCCCGGGTCGCAAAATTGAGAACGGTTCAAAGACGTCATGGGAGCCAATCCAAGCAACTGTGAAGAGCATGAAGGGCGGTGGTTTAGACCTTGAAAGCATGCACTCCGGCGGCTTGTGTGGAATGGCAACCATGCTTGACCCTTCCATTACAACTTCCGATAACTTATCCGGACAAGTCGTTGCACGCAAGGGTGACTTACCTGAGGTACGTTCATCCGTATCCATTGATATCAAACTCATGGAAACCATGGTTGCTGGAGAGGGTGAGGCTCCTGAGAAAATCTATCCACTTCGAAACAACGAGATGTTGATGATTAACGTGGCAACAGCAACTTCAGTTGGTGTCACGAAAAATTCGGAGAAAGGTAAGGCGACTCTCGACCTGCGTCTACCAATTTGTGCCGATACTGGACAACGTGTGTCCCTTTCGCGTCGTGTTGGCTCTCGCTGGCGACTGATTGGATACGGAACGATTCTCTGAGTGTGGGCCAATTGAAGGTGGTTATCTCTCAACAGGTTTTGATTGATGCTTGTGGTTGGGCGGCCGTGATTGATTCTGGCATGAATATTGATTCCGAAATGAACAAAGTGTTCGGGCCAGCACAACTGTTGCTTCTTGACAGCGTTAAACAAGAAGTTGAACGGCTCAACCTTGAACGGCCACGCAACAAAAACCTACTTCTGCCTTTACTGGAACAGAAATCGCAACGCGTAGAACCGCTCAACGATGGTTCTGAGCACACTGATGACCAACTGTTTGAACTTGCATCAGACTTGTCAATACCAGTTCTTACGGTTGATGTTGATTTGAAGCGAAGGTTGTATGATGCAGACATAGCCATTTTAGAAGTCAGTAAAAACCAGCGGCTTCAACTCGTTGATTCTCTATAGAACCACTTCTTCGGTCAAGGGAGTGTGAAAAGAACGTCGTCTCCGTGCCCGTTAAGAAGGCCAATTTTAACGCCAGCATCGATCCAAGCATGTGCATAATTGATAGCACCAAAAGCCCGAACATGATCACCGATGGACAAGAAATGAGCAGCATCTGATGCATAGTCGTCTGCCATTCGCATCATGATGGCTAATTTTTCGGCATCGTCGCTGCCCTCAGAGCAAAGTGATGTGGCTTTTTCCCGAGCTCTTCGGGTAATGTCAAGGTATTTTTCAACACGCTCTGTAGTTACCGTTTTCAAATCTTCACTCATTCTCCGCCCTCCTTTTGGCGCTTGAGCAGACGACGGACATCTTCTGAGCGTCCGAGAGCTCCGTAGAGTTCTACTGCACGCGAAAGTCTGCCCTCATCTTCAGCAGTCTGTGCTCGCATAAACAGCGCTTTTCGTTCATCCCAATTTTTGGCCAGTGCCGCCTCAGCAGCCGCTTGGTATCTGCCCTGTCGTTCGGCTTGAGCCAAGTGTGGAGCCGTCCAGCGTCGAATCAAGCCGTCACGGGTTGCAGTGACCATCGTATCAGGCGTAAGACCGATGAGCAAGTCACCAAGATTCATTGTGTCCCCGAGCAACAACGGATTTTCATTGGCTTGATGTGCTGACAAATGATGAAGATGCCCTTCAATTCCGAGCACCCACCATCCGTCGGCACTTCGAACGCCTTCCATCGGTTCGAGGGATTCGTATTCAATTCGTTCTAAAGCATCCCATCCAAACGGATGAGGAACACCTTCCCAAATCCCGCCATCGCTGGATTGCATCAATAATCGGCCGTTCATGAGCGGTGTGACCCAACTCCATACGCGGTTCTCAAGTACTCGCTTTTGGTCGCTTTGTGCAAGTCGGGCGCACCACAATTTGCCGTCAGCATCTTGCCACATCATGTGCTCACGGTCGAGCCAGCCGAGTAAACGACGAACCTTACCGCTGTCGAGTCGACGAAGACCGGTTCCTTCGTGCGTGAACAGATGCAGGTGACCTTCACGACCTGAAAGAATCCAACCGCCTCCTGGCCGTGCCAGTAGTTCAGCAAATCCACCTGGTGTAGAGCGTCCCTCGTGAAGCAAAGAGCCATCTGAGGTTGAAAGAACGTAGAATCCATGGGCTGCTAAGATACCAAGTACTCCGTTGTTCGCTTGGGCGCAGTGCGCTTTGAACGGTAGTTCAATCCTCCAACGTATGCTTCCATCCGCTTCGATCATGAAGAGATCAAGTCCGCTACTGACCACCATTCCCCCTTCTACCGGAGCAAGGGCTGCAATGCGTTGTGGAGCTTGCCAAGACCATGTAATCGACCAAGACATCAAACATCACCGCCTATTACTTTCCAAGCAATCAATTGAGCCCTTGCCGCCTGTGTCAATTCAAAATACCGGTTTCGCCCAAGTGTGCGTACACTCAAAATACCGCCCTTGAGAAGACGATTACTAATCTGTGAGAGCCTTGCACGTTTGATGTTCAAGAGTGTGAGTAGTTCGCTATCTGAAGGAGAGTACCTACGCTCATTGGCAACAGAAATGACGGTAATCTCATGGCGGGTAAGCGCTGAGAGTAGAGTCGCATTCAACGGGAAATCCTGTTTTTCAGTGACTGGAGTGCGTTGGAGTGCCTCCAATGCATCGACCAATTGACGACGATTGTGAGTCGATTGTTGTCCGTTTTGGGACAACAACACCTGTTGCAGCGCCTTCATCACCGGAACCATTCCGGCAAGTTCCCCGAGAAGTCCGTTCGATGTGGAGAGAGGGTCGCTCATAACGTTGGAAGGGTTTTGGGGTGCTGAGAATGGTTCAATGTCCTCATCCTCTACTTCAAGCGAATCAAAAAAACCTATTTCATCATGCATGAGGTATGCTGAATCATCTTCAGAAACAACTTCTTCAACAGGTTCGGCCGGTTTCAGCGAGGGGTCGACCCACAATTCTGCACCTTCTGTCGACTCAACCAATTGCTCAAGTGTTTGTTCGTCGTTGTCATGCTCGGCATGGCCTTTGTCGATGTAGGTTCTGTTTCGGCGAAACAGGCCAGTCATACCTTTGGTTGCAATCGGGTCCAAAGGGGGCCTCTGAATCGGTTCTGGCTTCGCCTGTGGAGGTGTTGCTGGATAACCGTCTTGGTAATCATCGAGTGCTTCAAGAATTTTCAGTTCCTCCTGATTTTCTTGATCTTCCGTCAGTTGGTCTAAATCCAAGTCAAACATATTGCTTACATCTTCGATGCTTTCCATAATTTTCGCATCTTGAACTTCTTGCAATCTCAACACATCGGCTTCTTCTTGGACATGGTTTTCCTCTTCCGCAGATTGTTCCTCTAACGTCGAATGTTCATCAGCCGTCGCCAGCATGGACTCAAAAGTTGGATGAATGGTCGACTCTTCAACTGGTGGCATGAATTGTGGCTCAGATACAGGCGTTGAAGGATTGTACGTGGGTTGGAGGTTCGTGAGCTGTGACATTTTGGCACTGTCAATCGCATCTCGCATAACACGAATGACCTCAGCGGGCACCCCGCCTGTTTGTTCAAACAGATGTTGGGCATCTTCTTTGTCAAAGGAAAAAGCCTTTTTCGTTGATTTTTCAATACGTCGTTCGATAAGTAGTTGAACTTCTTCAGCAGAAAGATTTGGGAGGGGGTCCAAGTGCTCGAGACGTTGCAAAATT
>JAKMGM010000073.1 GCA_022424925.1 Candidatus Poseidoniaceae archaeon
AGCAACACCCGTATTCTTCTTACACCGCACATTCATCGTAGCGGACCGCTCGGTGAAGATACATCATCCAGCACGGATCGAACCAGTTCGTCGATTGGGGTTCCGTTTTTATTCGATAAGGTTCATCCAAACACCCTCCGATTGGATGCGCTTGATTCGGGAAGGTTCGTCCCAGCAGATGGGCATATTTGGACTGCGCAACAGGATGTAGCGTTGCGACTGGCCATTGAAGACCCAGAGGGGCTTTCAAATGAATTGCAGTTGTATTCTTGGTTAGAATCCAGTCACGATGTGAACGCGAACGGTATCATGGAGGAAACAGAATACAGTGTCCGCACGGTTTCGTTCAGTTCTGGTCAAACATCTGCTCTAATAGACCTCCCACTGCTCCCCTGGCAAGACATCCTTCAGCCTGGACGTTCTTCAGGAAAGGCCAGTATAGTGGTTCAAGGTTTTGATTTAGCCGGGAATCAGCTCGAGGGAGGAGGGGATTTCGGAGAAGAGAACGACCTCGCTACATTTGAACTTCAAGAGCGGTATGATACCAGTATCGATACCGAGACTGTATCGTTTGACCTCTTCCAATCCCAACTATTGCCTGGCTATGAACACACTTTTTCGTTTGTTGTTACCGATGGAAATGGCCTTCAATCGCTTGATTCGCTTCAATTTGCACTGCTTGGGAGAGACCACCCTCAAACCTGTGCCATTACGTTTGAGCCACGATTTGAAGATATTTTTTACGACCAAAACTGTTTCCAAACCGAACCGCTGGTAACCGTTACTCAACGCCCCTTCTTTTCAGAATGGCAGGTTGATATCCAATTCCGTTTGGCATGGAGCCTCATCGATGGAGTGTGGAGCGGGACGCCGTCATTGAAAGTATTCGATGAAGGGCAAAGCCTCGGCCTTGGTCTGTCACGAATGGAGGTTTTTGACTGGACACTTTCCACCGAACTCGAATTGAGTCCACTGCGTATTGTTGACCAAACTGCGCCGTTGGGAACATTGCAAGGTTCAACACTATGGATTCACAAGAACGATACAATAGCCATCAACGCAACCATGTTTCACGCCAACACATCCATTCCCGCAGAAGTGCTGCCCAACAACGTTTCGATTCAAACCATGGTATCTGATGGAGAACGAGCAGTGCAAAGCAGCACCCCATTCACCCCGTTGGGGAGCGTAGAATCTATCGTACATCTCGATGTGACAGTCTTGAAGTTGCAGCGAGCGACACTTGAAGTCGAGGTTGTGGGTTTACCGACATTTCAATCATCCTCGGTGTTCAACATCACGTTTGATCGTGATGCACCTCTTCTATCGATTCCCCCAGGAGTCTTGTCGCAGGTCGATTCGAACGCCATGGATGCGGTTGAAGTTACTCTGATGGTCAGCGATGAGTTTGGTGTGAACCGTTCATCAGTCGATATGAATTGGCATTTTACCCGAGCAGGTCAAATCATTGCGCAGACCTCCGGCTCATCGAACATACCGTTCCTGAGTCAGACCAGTACAACCTCAACTTTTTCTTCACAGGTACATATCGATCTACCCGACACCTCTCTGTTGGAAAAGAACGACAGACTGATTGTATGGTTTACGGGTAAAGACCTCTCTGGGCGACTCTTTTCTGGTTTCGCAACTGCGGAAGCCCCTGTCACACCAAATTTTAGATGGATTGCTTTCGAACCTCAATTCGAGAACATTGTAGCCACACCTTACAGCGCGAAAGTTGGTGAAGAAGTGTCGATTTTCGTTCGTGTTTCAAACATCGGAATTCTTGCAGGCAACATGACCGTAGAGTGTTATGATGATACGGGCACATTGCTTGCCTCCAATACGAGTTACCTCGAAGGAGGAACATGGGTTGACCATGTATGGCAAGTCGAAGCGTGGAAGACAGGTCGATTGGGTCTTACCGTACGTATCGTCAATCATACTGGTAATGTTCCGGTGTCGATGGCGAATGTCGAGGAATACGATCAACGAAAGGGAGATACGACAACAGCACTCGGATTTGCAGGTCTTGTCTTCCTTCTGTGTGGAGGTATTTTGATTGCAGCCATTCTCCGTCGTCGTGAGCAAATCAATCAGTTCACTGTAGACCAGGTACACTTTGCATTAGACCGCAGCAGCCTCCCACCACCGCGACCTAAAGATTTGGTCGAGTTAACTCAAGAGGAATAGTCAAAAACAGTGTGTCCTACGCTCAACAACAAGCCGGGGTTCCCGAGCGGTCAAAGGGGGTGGACTCAAGATCCTCTGCGTAAAGCTTCGCAGGTTCGAATCCTGCCCCCGGCACTTATTCCTCACCAAGTCGGCTTTTGGCATCGAGGATGGCTTCAACCAGAGGTTCGAATGTATCCCCGTGGTAATGGGGTGAGCACACGTCAGCAGCAGCCAATACCGAGTCAAAAGCCCCTTTCACGGCTACTGACCATCGCGCTGTTTCAAACATGGGCAAATCATTTGGAGCATCGCCCACGCACAGCATATCATCCTCGCTCCATCCCATTCGTTCGAGAAGTATGCGCAAACCGCTTCCTTTCGAAAGGTGCGGCTCCATCAAGTGGATGGCGAAACCTGTGCGCAATGCGACAAGGTGAGACCATTGACTCCTCGCAAGATGATGGCGAATCATCTCGAGATTTTCTCCAGGTTCAAGACACCATTCACTTTCTCTCCATTGATTTGATTCGATGCCCCTCCATCCTCCGTTGAGGTGCATGACGGTATCGAGCCACTGCGCTGCTTGCTTCGCTTCATCACCATCCGCTTGCAGGATGGGTCCTTCAAACGAAGGATGCCAAAGAACACCTCCGTTTTCACAGCATATCGGCCCTGAAAGTTTTAGAAAACGCCACAAACCATAGGTTATGCCGCGAACATTCCCCGTCGACAGTACAACGGGAATACCTGCGTTTTCGAGTCGATGCAATGCATCTAAAGCCCGAGTGTTGAGTCGTTTTTGTCCATCTGTTAATGTCCCATCAATATCGACGGCAACGAACTTTGGAAACCAGTCTTTTGGCAGCCACTCCATGGTACGGCGACCGTGCCGTTCATCATCAATTTTCGCACTCGGAACTTGAGGGGTAGTTGTGCACTCATGCGAGAGATTATCTAAGACCACTTTGACCGTAAAGCATGTCAACGGGTGGGGACGGCGAAGTCTTTCTTTCCCTTGACGAAGACGAAGTTTTGGACACGCGACAAACCAAACGCACATCCTCTCGCTCCAAGGCTACCAAACCATCCAAAAAGGCCAAAAAGGCTGCCAAGAAAGACGTCGAAGCAGTGCTCGATGCCGAGGTTTTGGATACCACATTTGTTCAACAGGCCTCTGGAACGTACAACGTGAGCTGGCCGCTTCTTGGAATGGATTGTCCAGATTGTGCCGGTAAGGCGACCCGTGCCCTCAATTTTCTACCACAGGTTTCTGGAACAAATGTTTCAGCGACGCTAGGTACGGTTCGAATTGATGTTGACCTTGAACGAGGTTCATTGGCGGAAGCGTCATCTGTACTTCGCTCCTTGGGGCATGCCCCCGACGTGGAGTACAACGAACTGGTAGGCGTTCGAAGTGCTGCGGTTGCTCATCGAAACGGCGTCGACCAGCGCAAACTTCTCAAGATATTCAAACTCCAACCGGGGGTTCTCGATGCTGAAATCACCGATGATGAACGTATACTTGTGCAATTCCCTCCTGACACCGGAAAAAACCTGTATATCGATCGCGATGCTTCTCTATCTCAAATTATTGGTTCACCGGTGAAATACGCTTCGGCACAATCCAATCGCATACGACCAGACCAGTGGCGACTCATAGGCGGGGGCATCGCCCTTCCGCTTCTGTTGCTCGTGATTTTTGGTGAATTGATTGGCCTGCCTGAATATGCTCTCGGCCTCATTGCATTGCCAGGGCTGATTATTGGTGGCTCTCAAATGTTCAAAGAAGCCTTCGCAAGTATCCGGAACCGTCAGCTTGGTTTCCAAGTTCTCACCAGTCTTGCAGTGATTGGTGCAGCGATTCTCGGCATGTGGGAAGAAGCTCTGGTCGTAGCCATACTCGTCGCTTTCACCGCTCATTTAGAGGGTGATGCTCTGGTGAAAGCCCGCAATGCAATGCAGGGTGGACTTGACCGCTTACCCCGTACAGCCCGTCTGTTGACGAAGAGGAAACCAAACGATTTCAGTCAAGTATCTACATCGAGTTTCACGCTACAAATGGCGGCTCCAGCACCGCTTATCGGGGCTGAAGGCGCAGGACTACCTGACCCCGATGCCGAGCACGAGTCGGTCCCGATTGAATTGATTCGGATAGGTGATTGTATCGAAGTTCGCAGTGGAGAGTTGATTCCCGCAGACGGCGTTATCATCGATGGTCATGGCTCTCTTGACAAAGCACCGTTAACAGGTGAATCTGTTCCAGTCGAGGTCTCTAACGGTGATGAAATCCAAGCCGGTTTGGTCTTAGCACGAGGGCCAGTCGTTCTTCGAGTCACAGCTGTTGGCGATGACACGCGTCTCTCAGGACTTATCGACGCCGTTCACACCTTCCGTGAAGAACCGCCGCGCTTGCAGAGCAGCATTGAACTGTTCACGGCTATCTGGGTTCCACTGGTCCTTGTTGGGGCGTTAGTCATCTGGTACTTCATGTTCCCAGAAAACTGGAAAATTATACTTCTGGTGTGGGTCGTCGCCTGTCCGTGTGCCTTGCTGTTGGCTACTCCAGTGCCGCATGCAGCAGCTCTTTCGCGCTCAGCACAATTCGGAGCAATTGCGCGCGGTGGTGATGTTATTGAACGCTTGTCGAGGGTAAACCACATTCTGCTGGATAAAACAGGTACGTTAACCTCAGGAAAACCAAGGCTTGGCGAAGTGGTCATGGCCAAAGGAAGACAACGCTCTGCTGCTCTCAAACTCGCTGGTGGCCTTGAGGCTCGCTCATCGCACCCTTACGCCCTATCAGTCATGGAGTATCTCAAGCAAGAAAAAATCACGCCGTCGCCGGTTAGAGCTCTTTCGGATATCGAAGCAGGCGTCAAAGGTACGGTCAGCGGCAAGGAAGTCATGTTCATTCGTTTCGACCGTTCAGCAGCGCTTAAGATTCAGGTTCCAGAGGAATTGAAACTCGCTCATGCAACGGCGGAAACCAAGGGGCACGGTGCCAGTCTATTGGTTCGAGACGGGGTAGGTATCGCTTTGATGACCTTCATTCATGATGACACGCATGACGGAAGTAAAGAACTGATTTTAGCGTTACAGGAACGGTCAATCAATGTCGAAATCCTTTCTGGTGACCATCAATCGGCCGTTTCGGCCTTTGCGAAGAGCGTTGGATTACCTGATTCTGCTGCACACGGCGGTTTTTCCCCTGAACAAAAAGTGGAATGGGTGAAAAACCGTTCCCAAACCCACGTCACCATGATGGTTGGTGACGGTTTCAATGACGCTGCAGCCTTGGCATTAGCTGATGTTGGCGTGGCGGTTGGAACCGGTGAGACGGTAAACCTTGAAGCGGCCGATGTCTTGATTCCAAGCGACAACCCGCTGATGCTCACTGATTTAGTGGACTTAGCTCGAAGTTCGCAACGCATTCTCATCGGCAATTTCCTCATCTCCATCGGTATCACGATATCTTTGGTAGCAGCGGTCATTCTCCAGATGTATGATGAATTATGGGTGGGCGTACTTATTCATGAAGCGTCAGTAATCTTGGTTATTCTAAACGGCGCAAGACTAGCGGGTAACCAGGGTGGCGTCTCATTGCTGAGATCGATATTCGCATCGTTGTGGGTCGATACCAAAGAGGCGTTTGGTCTTCTTCGGTCGCGTTACCTTCCTCAATGATGGTCAGACGCGGCATCTTCAAACCGTAGAAGCCTTTCTCACCAGACAGTGAGAACATGGCAAGAGTTCGAGCAGACCCAGTCACGACCGCTCTTGCCCACCCCACTCGGCGGGCACTGTATCTCACACTTGCTCAAACTGGAGAAATGAGTACGGTACAACTTCAAGGACAGGTCGATGTTGAACGTTACAACCTTTATCACCATCTCAAAAAACTTGCAACCCTTGGATTGATTGAGAATCATCGCGATGTAGGACGCGCGCGATGGTGGAAAAAGTTGGCGCATGTGGAACTTCCAGAACTGCTTTCAATGGGCGCCGAAACATTGCCCCGTGTCGCACAATCCCATGACCAAACCATATCTGCTCCTCTTCCAGAGGGTCTGGCTGATCAACTGCGGAATGATAGCGAAATCCATATTCTTCATCTCGAAGGTTCACGCGACCAAATCGGAGCCAAGCGCGTTTTACAACTGCTGGCTGAAGACCACGGCATTGAATTGAATTTACCGTGGAACTTCCTTCCCGACAGCATCGCTTTGATTGCGAAGAAAAAATGATTCCATCACGGAGAAGCAAACATCTCAAGAAGTTAGAACCGGAGCGAAGAGTATGAGCGAAGAACTGACGGTAGAATCACGCGTTTCACCACCTGCGCTTTCGTGTCCCAAATGCGATGGTTTGCTTCCCAACGAACTCGGTGATTTGACGTGTAAACTCTGCAATGCCAGAGTACGAGTCGACCATCCAGTAACGAGACGGAAGTGGCGTGAGGAAAAGATTGGATGTCCTCAATGCGCCAAAGTTCTCGTAGTCGGTGTTGACAAACGTCCCGCACACCTTCAATGTGCATCGTGTTCCAGTCATTTTACGATTGAGCCTCAAACGCCTCGCGTTGAGATTTCATGTCCGGGATGCCAACGCCAATTACGAATGAAACGCAGACCCGGTGAGCGCCAAATCGACTGTCCAGCGTGTTCAAAGAGCTTCAAAGTGACATTCTAAGGGCGATTGTTGAATTGATGCGCCCAATTCGGTTCGTGAAACAAGTTGTCACTGAACAGGTAACGTTCGATGTGTAGTAATGCATACCCTTTGTTGATAAAGTGCCTATCCAAGCGTACAATGTAGAAGGTGTTGCGATGATAACCGTTGAAGAGGTAGAGAAAGCTCAGCAAGCATGGGGAGATGGAATCGTTGATATCGCCGCAGCATACGATACTGGGGCAGATTTTGTCGGTCGTGCTCGCAGTCATGTTGAAACGTTATATGCGTATGATATAGGCCCTGTTTTGTTCAAACCAACATTCGCCGTTGAGCAACAATTCCGACCTACATTTGAAGGTGCTCTGTCATATTTTGTTGGTAGCAACGGTGCTTGCCCAGAAGACAGCGGTTTTGCCATTAAAGGCTGGACGAAGGTACGCTTTGAAAATCAAAAAATGGCTCTCCATGGCGGAACTGCAATGTCGATGGGCAATTATTTTTTCACTTCACCTGACGGTAGCGAAGTTAAAGTAGAATTTTCGTTTGGATACATCGTTGATTCCGACGGTGCATTACGCATTCATTTGCATCATTCGTCAATGCCAGCAAGCGTTTGATTTGATTAGAACAGACCCTATCTCTCCAATAAAGGGCCATTGCACTGACTGGAGAAACAGATCAACTAACTCTCAGCAAAAGGGAGCTTATCTAATGAATTGGAATCTTTTTTGCTGACGACTATTCCGGATAACAGGACAGCAGACCCTAAGCATCCTGCTAGGATAAACAAGAATGCTCCAGAGATTCCTGGACTCGCAATTGCCACACGCAGGATGACCGTAGACAGAATGAAACCGGTGTTTCTTGCCAAATGGGAGAAGTCGGTGATGTACTGATACGATACCAACAGGATGAGAATATCGGCCATGATAAGTACGGTAAAGAAATCCAAGAAGAAGATCATGCGGTTCGTACTGCCATCACCTTGGAATAAAGCGTACGACCATGTCGAAAGGGAATAAAGTGCAACCAGTGCATAGACGCCCAATAAAACGATTGCAAGGTTCTTTTTCTGCGAGATAAAATTGTCCAATTGTTCATCTTTGCCCACGTTTGGATTCTCTTCACGCTGGACGCTGTTGAAAAAGAGCGCAGTGCAAAACAAGACCATGAATGCGACACATTCAACCGCTAAAGTCGTGATACTTTCATCGATTGAAGAGGAGACTGATGCATCAATGTCCGACAGTCTTTTGAGAATGTCACGAACGACGAGAAGCGTAATGATTTCGAATTGTTTACCGATTGAGTTTGTGAACGATTTCGGGATTGTTCGAATCAATTCGTACACTTCGTAAGCTAAGAATATTGAAAATGGAGTATACAATGCGTCAAGGTAAGAATCGAATAAACCGCTTGTTTTCGCGCTCAGGCTTAACCATTCAAACTGATACACAAAGCAAAGCAGTAAATGAATAAGAAACCCTGCAATGGCCGCTCGAATGCAAGCAATACGCAATTTTTCGTTGGCACTGTGGCCCAAAAAGCGTTGAAATAGAGCACTCACATGGCTATTTTTTTTTCAGTGGTTGATATAGGTCTGTTCAAAAAACTTAATCATTTTTGCATGTTTATGTTGTCGAATCAAACAGTTTTTCAGCGAGCATTGATGGAAAAGGGAAGGTTCAACGCACTGAACAACCCGTTCAATCGTCGTAGACCACAGTTATCCAGTGTAGTATGTCGACGTTATCTTGTCCTTCATCGTACGTAACTTCGAGTTCATGTAGTAGATAGGTGTTAAAATGAATCGTATACCATTCTTTGGCATCTCCATCGTCAATGTAGGCCGTTAAGTCTTGACATATATCATCTAATTCATCAACGATATTCCAGGTGATTTGAACCGACTGTGAACTCGCATCTTGATTTTCGATGAAAGTTGGGTTTTCCACAACTGAACGAATTTCAATCATTGTAGGGTGTATGCCCTCATTGACAGGACGTGGGTCGAAAGCCAGCGTTTTTGGTTCAGTTGTGTCGGTCTGAACCCATTCTATTCTCAATTCAATGGGAACTGAAAAAACAAGGCTTTGATTGACATTGTTTTCATCGACAGCAAAGGCAGTGATGTTGTATGTTCCGTGGTCATAGAATTCGATGCTGATGTTCGTTTGAACTGTAGCATCGATGGTCACTGCGGGGCGGCCATCGTTCGTATCGATTCCAAACACTCGTAAATCGTTCTCAGAAACGGTTGATTCGAAATCGAATTCAACCATCACGTTTGATTTTGAAACACGTTCACCGTCACTGTAGTATTCGAAAATCGAATCACTATTGGGGGTTATATCAACGCCGAGTTGGATGGCCCCTTCCGATGAATCGTTTGACAAGCATCCCGACAAACCTGCGAGCAGCAGGAAAAAAACAATCCACGTTTGTTGGAGTTGTCGCACAAACATTCTACGGACTCACCGTATAAAATTACACGCATCTCTCTTTCCGTTTTGGAAACCCATACATGGCTATCAAACGGGCTTGTAGCCTCGCGTTCTTGTCGCGCTCCTTATCTATGATGAGATATGCATGAATCACTGGATGGGTACGATGGGAACGAGCGCTAGCAAGAACAGTGATGCTCTTGAAGAGGCTCGTAAGAAGCGAGAAAACACCTCGAAAGTATCGCTTTCAGCACTACGTTCTCAATTCACATCCACATCGACAACTACGCTGGACCAGGCTACTCTGACCAGTGCTCGTTTCCGTCAAGAGGAGCGCTTGCGTGCCGACCTTCGCCGCGAACGCCGTATTCGTCAACAAGCCATTGCCGAGCGTGTATCTGCCATGCAGGAAGCGCTTGCTACTGACCTTGCCGTACAACACGAACTCACTCTCGACTCCCTTGAAAAAGAAATGCGAGAAGAAATGGAACGCGACCTTAGCACCTTGGAGCGAGATTCTTTGGCCCGTGAAGAATCTCGTATGCGTGGTGAACTGGACCTGCGTCTTAACCGACAATTGGAATCCTTGCAAGATAAACTCGATGTCGAACAGGACCGACGACTTGAAGAGCATAAAGCCCAACTCAAAGCCCAAATTGAAACGCAACTCCAAGACGAGCACCGTCAACGACTTGAGATTCAAAAAGAGCGCTTAGCGATGGAATACAATCAAGAATTGCAACGCCGAGTTCGTGAAATAGAAACGAATATCGAAATGGAAATGGAAGAGCGTTTCAAAGACATGGAGCTCGCAGAAATATCACGCCTTGAAGAAGGTCATGCCGCTCGGCTTGCCGAGCGAGAAGAACAACTACGGCGAGGCATCCGCACTCGATTAGAACAACAGCTCCGCTCTCGGCTTAAGCAACGAGAAGCTCGGCTTAAGGCAGAATATGAACGGCGCAGTCTACGACTTGAAGAGGACATTGCTGAACAGTTACAGGTTGAACTTGAAGGTCAATTGCGAAAGGAGACCGAGGATCTTGAAGAGCGGATGCGTGAAGATGTCGAATTGGCAATTGCACGTCGTCGTGATGAATTGCGAGTAGAAATCGAGCAGCAATTGCAAACCCGTCATTCGGAACGATTGTCCGACCGCAAGTCAAGACTGCGTGAGAAGTACGATATTACCTTCTCGAAAGCCATTGATGACATCTCTCGTTCTCTCAAATCAGATGTTGAATCTGAACTCGAAGTCCGTATGGATGAAGAGTTCACGAGTTACCGTAATGCCCGTGAAGCAGAAATCCAAAACCGTCTCGCTCGTTTCCGATACGAGCGAGAGGCAGAGTTACGTGAACAACTTGAATCGCAGTACGACGCAAAGAAAACCGACTGGTCCGAGCGTCTTGAGTTAGAATTCCAATCACGAGAAGCTTCTGCTCGCAAAGCAGTCATGTCGGAAATTGATGCTGGACTACGGAATGAACGCCTCACGTTTGAGACCGACCTTGATCTCTTGAAGGAGGAGACCTCACTCGAACTTGAGGTCGAAATGGAAGAACGCCTCAATCAGTTCCGTGTACGAAAGGAAGAGGAAGTCGCAACACAACTCGAACGGCAACTCGACAAGCGTGAAGAAATCATGCGCAACAAAGCTCTCATCGATGTCCGCAAGCGGGAGACACACATTCGTGCAGAAATTGAGGCACAACTTGGCCTCAAACGTGCTGAAATCCGCACTCGCTTGCAGGGATTAAGCGAGAAGATGGATGCCTTCAAAGAAATGGCCGAAGATAAGATGCGCGATGCCATCACAGGCCAAATTGAAGGTGAAATTAACGCTGAAGAAACAGACTTGAAGACCCGTGAGTCTGAATTCCGCGACCTCCAATCTACGGACACCCGCGCTGAAAAGCGACAAATGTGGATGCAATCGATCTCAGGCCAGGGTGCTGCTTCGACTGCCGGTGCCGTGAATCCATCCGCACTTGGGGCGCGCCCAGATGCACTTGGGGCAACCGGAGGTCGCCCAATGCGTGGTATACTGGAAGGCCAACAGCAAGCACCTCAATCTCGCATGGGTCTAGGTGGAATGCGTACACCGATGACCAGTTCCAAACCACTTCAACCGTTAACTGGCGTTCCATTGGCGAAACCAGTCAAGGCTCCGCTCGGTGGAGGTTTAGCCCAACAATTGCCTCAACCGGTTCAAAAATTGGTTCGAAAGCCTCTCCAGCCGATTTCCGCCCCGCAAGCAGAAACTCAACTTGAGCAAGCCCCTGAACCAGTGAGCGAATCGCACCCCGAAGCAGTTCAAGAGTCGATACCCGAGCCATTGGATGAGGCAGTGTCTGAACCGGTTCAAGACGAGATATTCACAGAAGAGGTCACCCATGACACGCTCGACTCAGAGCAAGAGGAACCTGAAGAGGATTCAATGATGTCAGCGACGATGAGACCCATTACAGCAGTCCTCCAGGCGCACGAGGCACCCAAACCTGTTGAGACCACGACACTGACGCCCCGCCCACCGCAATTGATTCCCAAGAAAGCGCGTGGTGCTCCACCGAAATCAAAGCCTGGAGAAGTCCCGACTTCAGTTTCGACCTCAACCCTCAAGCCTGTACGGAAAATGACACCTCTGAAATTGACGAAGGTTTCCGAAGCAGATGAGCAAACTGACGCTTCCTCAGAAGAGTGAATCGGCTGCGAAGCCCCGAAGGGTACGCTTCATATTGCTTGAGGTCCTCGCCCAACTATGAAGAGGCCACTCGTCGTTCTCGTAGCGGTGTTGATGCTCCCAATGGCAGCACTACTTCCTCACGTTGCAGCGACCGGTGCGAATCTCGTTGATGCGGGCTATACCCAAGAGGCCGAACCGAGTTTTGTGTATTGGAAAGAGATGTTTGACGGGTCGATTCTTACGGTTGATACCGATGGTAACCTCAGCGTCAACAGTTTCAGCAATGGTATCCTCTTTCCACAATGGAGCATTGAGTTGAATGTTGATGCGAATGCAGCCCGCTTGGACGCAGCTCAACAACTCACCGTTGTTTGCCATGACAACGGCGCCTACACTGTACACATGGGGTTGCAAATTGCGAACCGGAATATTTCAACCAGTGATCCGGTAAACGATGCAGATTGGGATGAGGAAGGCGATCTGTGGTTGGCATTCTTTGCCGGGCGTCGTCGTGCTGAAGAGTTCGATAACGAAGGCCCAACTGGCGTAACCTCTCCGGTTGTTCAATCAGGAATCAATGCTTTCGACATCATCTCAGGAGGTAGAATTGTTCTCGGCTCCTACGACACCAAAGTCTACATCGTCGATAATCAAGGCGTGAGCCTCGTATCACTCACGGATTCCAATGCAATCGTGAATGCAGTTCTCGAAGACCACAACGGCGATTTACTCGTCGGTACAGCCAACGGTAAACTGTTCCGCTACAACACGGATTCATGGTCGGTAGAAACCTTAAGTTTGAGTCACGGTAAATCAATCGTCTCGATCGAAGAGTTCGGTAATTCGACGTACCACATAGGAACACAGGACGGAAAATTAACGCAAGTCCAAGTTCTTACGTTTGCGGAAGGGAGCACATACGCATCTTCAGGGCGAGTTATCGGTTCACAGCAAGAATTTTCGGGCGAACTCTACATTGTGACATCGACAACGCTTTCATCCAAGATTCGTTTGTATGACTTGGATACCGATGGTGACGGCTTTACCGACCAGAATGACGCTTTCCCATTGGAGTTCACCCAGTGGCTCGATATTGATGGCGATGGATATGGGGATAACCCGAATGGATATCTGGCTGATGCGTTCCCTTACGAGTCATCGCAATGGGCTGATGCTGATGAAGACGGTTTCGGAGATAATCCCGAAGGATTCGAAGGAGACCAGTTTCCTGACAACGATGAACAGTGGCTTGACACCGATGGTGATGGCTTCGGTGACAATGTAAACGGCCGTGATGGCGACAAATTCAAACTTGAACCCTCGCAATGGGCCGATGCCGATCAAGACGGCTTTGGTGATAACGTAAATGGTATCACGCCAGATGCTTGTCCAACTGTCAATGGATTCTCGAATCAAGACCGTTATGGATGTCTTGATTCAGATTTGGATGGCTGGTCGAATCCAACTTTGAATTGGACCGTGGAACAGGGTGCTGACGCACTTCCTCTGCAAAAATCACAATGGCGTGATGGTGATGGTGATGGCTACGGAGACAATTTGACGGGAGAGTTGGCCGATGACTGCAACTGGAAAGCAGGAACCTCCACCAAAGCATGGATTGCCAATACATCGTCACCTGTCGGATTCATCGAAGTCCCATCGTACGGATGTGAAGATTTGGACGGTGATGGATGGGTTGACGTTACCGAATCACAGAACATGCAATTAGACCCCAACGAACATTTCGACGGCGATAACGACGGTGTAGGTTCAAATTCCGATTATGACGACACACGCCCACTCGTGCAAACAGAGGAAGACCACTGCCTCTTGAACTTCGATGACAATTCACTCGCATGCCAGGGCTGGAGGAACAAAGACTACCAAAATTACCTCTTACGAGAGAAGGATGAAGGTGAACCTGATTTGAGTTTCATCGCCTGGAACACCAGTAAGAACGCTGGCTTGCTCGACAGCGATTCCGTTGATTCAAGTACCGTCCAACAGGTCGTACTGGTTGGAGGCGGGGCATTCCTCGTTCTCACGGCAGTTATTCTGGTTGTCGGCTTTATTGCAAAACGCAGAAAAACAAACTCACTTGTCAAAATGTACGGTGTTCCTTTCGTTCCTACTGAAAACCGTTCGGCTGAAAACGAGGCACTCGAAGGTACTGCAGGCCTTTCTGCACAAGGGGGAATCGTATCCGACGCTTCATGGGACGACGAAATTGAAGGTCTTGATTTCTCGGAAGTCCCCGATGAGTTCGCAGAAGAAAATACTGAAACACAGGCCGTGGACGCTGAAAGTTTGTATGGAACTGATGACAGTTTGGAATCTATTGCTGGTGTTCCTAACTCAGCACAACCTGAGCCTGAACCAGAGGTGCCTCAAGCACCTGCGGAAGCCCCCCCATTGCCGCCAGGAGGTTTACCCGAGGGTTGGACAACCGACCAGTGGAAGTGGTACGGCCAAGAATGGCTTGACAAAAACCAATGAGTATTGATTCGACAATAGACTACCAACAGGAACTTTGTTTCATTGACGCACCACGGCGGAATGAACATGTCGAAAGCAACTACCCGTGACCCATGGATCGATAAAAACCGACTCTACAACCGTAAGAAATCAGAAGTAGAGCATCTTATTGATGACGCAGAGGCGGAAATGAAGGTACAACACATCCGTTATCTCGAACGTAAGGAGCATGGTTCGCACAAAGATATGATGCGCGCGCTCCTGAAATACACTCGGGCCAAAGCCGTTTACGATACGGTACGCTGGGTCGCTGTGGAGCGCGGGGCACCCCACCCGATGGCAGGAAAATTTGCCAACCAATCAACGCCAAACAATCGGTAATGATTCTCGTAAGGCTCTGAGTTCTTCACCGGTGTAGACTGGTTTACCGTCTTGCTTCAGCGTGTTCATAATCAGCCATAATACACCGTTCCAAGCGTTTGCGCCAGCGAAGATTTCGACGTACCCGCATGCCGCAGCTTCAAGCAATTTTCCCTCATCGGTATGCTCTGCAAACAATGCTCGAATGAGGTTCTTGGTGTCAAATTCGTAGCCTTTAGGGCGCCATTCCATCATGAGCATCAAACCTTGAAGGGTGAAAGGTTGAGTCGATCGACAAGGTGTTCGACTTCAACATCGGCGATGGCTTTCATTCGTTCCCGTAGCGTATCGATTTCGCCATTCATTGTTTTCATTTTGTGGGCTCGTACCAAGTCTGTTAGCAAATCATTGACACTCTTGTGTCCACTCATTGTTCGCATCGTGTTGAGTTGTCGTCGCACTTCGTAACTTACACTGACCGAAGTCATCCCTTCACCTGTCATGGCTATCCCGAACCTTCTCTGTTCTATAGCCTACTTAACCTGCGCGAAAGGTTGCTGCCCCCAAACGATGATTTCAGGGGTCGTGTGAAGATACCGAGGCGATTCATCGATTCTTTCGTTCCAACATCAATCGAGGGTTTTCGGTAACGCCAAATTCACGGCGCATCTCTATCACACGCTGGTGGAATTCTTTGGAAAGCGTCCAGTACTCCAGCGAACCCGCTCCCGCACCGGAGTTCGTCGGTTTGTTGAGTAACACGGTTGGCGCTCCACTCCACGGCGCTTCTGCTACCTTCACTAATCTGCGAACGGTCGTTTTGAACAATTTATTTGGCATCTTTCGGTTCACTTCGTCACAGACGTGACGGCTAAGTTTTGAACGGGCATCGACCATGGTCATAGCGATTCCAAAGATTTTCAAATTGCGATTGATTCGTCGCTGAATCATTTTTATGGAATTCATCAACATGCTGAATCCTTCAAGTGCGTAGTATTCAGCTTGCACGGGCACCATGACCCAATTTGCTGCACACATGGCGTTGATTGAGAGCAAACCGAGCGACGGAGGCGTATCGATGATGATGTAGTCAAACTGATCAATGATTGGGAGAAGCGCTTCTCTCAAGCGCGTTTCACGTCCGATTTTGTGGCTTAACTCTATCTCGGCACCAGAGAGGTGAATATCGCTTGGCAGAAGCCAAAGGTGCCCAACTGACAGGTTCTCAGGTGGCTTTTTGTTGTTGTTTCGCATGCTCCATGCGTCTCGCATAGACTGCGTGAGTTCTTCAGGGCCGATGAGATATTCATCCATAATCGGGAGGTCTTCACCCGAATCATTGGTGAGCAAATCGTATGCCGTTTTCTTGATGTTCTTCTTTTCTACACCGAACGATGTGGCGCAATTTCCTTGTGGGTCCAAGTCAATGAGCAGCACCTTGGCTTGTGGTAAACCTTGTCGAGATGAACCCTTGGCAAGAGCAGCCGCCATGTTGACGGCCGTGGTGGTTTTTGCACAACCGCCCTTCTGGTTGGCAACTGCAACGACCATCTTGTAGGGGTTCATGTTCTCACGCTCCTCGGACAGTTTGATGAGAGAGGTCTTCCCCTTTCAATGCAGGCCCTTGAGTTTTGAACATCAAGCAGGTTGGATGACGGGCACTGGAACTTCCGAAAGGATTTTTCGGACAATGTGCATTCCGGTAATACCGCGAATCTTCGCCTCAGGCTTCATGTTGATTCGGTGTGAAATGATTTGCAATGCGATGTCTTTGATGTCATCAGGTATGACATAATTTCGGCCAGCGATTGCTGCAGCAGCGCGACCGGTCTTGAACAGCGATTGCGATGCACGCGGTGATGCACCGTTGGTGACTCTGTGGTCTTCACGGGTTCTCTGAACAATTTCTACAATGTAAGAGAGAATTGCAGGGTCAACGTGAACCGTTTCAAGTGCTTTCTGCATAGCCACTAATTTCTTTGGGGTCGTGATTTGTTCGACGTCGTGACTGTCTTTTCCACGAAGTTTTCTTCGCGCAAGGATTGCCTTTTCTTGTGGGCGGTCTGGGTATCCCATACTCAACTTCATCAAAAAGCGGTCCATTTGAGCTTCCGGTAGAGGATATGTACCTTCTTGTTCAATTGGGTTTTGCGTAGCGAGAACAACGAATGGAGCCGGCAGTTTGTGGGTGATACCCTCAATCGTCACTTGCTTTTCTTCCATTGCCTCAAGCAATGCTGCTTGTGTCTTCGGAGGAGCTCGGTTAATTTCATCAGCGAGCAATATATTCGAAAACAAAGGACCAGCACGAAGCTTGAACTCTCCTGATTTTTGGTCGTACATGTACGTCCCCATAATGTCGGAAGGAAGCAAGTCGGGTGTGAATTGAACACGCTTGAACTTACAACCCAGTGCTCGAGCGAAGGTGTTTGCAAGCAACGTCTTTGCAAGTCCAGGGAAGTCTTCCAACAGCATGTTGCCGTTGGAGAGAATACCAACGGTGACTCTGCGAAGGTTTTGCGGCTTACCGATAATGACTTTGCCAACTTCAGCCATGAGGCTGTTGGAAATGGCTGAAACCGTCCCAATCAAGTCTTGTGCGGCGGGGTTTTGACCCATAGCGGGTGTTCCAGTCATTCCAGATTCCATAAGTAAGCCCCTGAGGATATTTGACAACCCGAACTATCCATATATGAATGTGAGGTGTGAATAAGTCATACACTTTCAGCAGGACTGCGTAGAGGCTCTCAAAGTTTCCATCCAAAACCGTACCTTCGGTCTTCAAGAATGTGGTTGTGAATCTTTTTAATTTCATCAAATGCGGATTTTTCGGACTCGGTCAACGATATATGCCGCATCATTTTCGCATCATTCGAAGGCACATCAGCCCAAAATTCTTCATCGTCCACGATTTTGCTTCGAGTGAATCGAATGTTCATTTTCACCGGCACTTGTTCCCCTTCTCGAGCGATAGTTTGGCCATCTTCACCAATTGACATTATTTTCCCGAGGGTTCGACCTGTGCCATCGTTACGTAGCAGTTCTTGTCCAACGCGCAGGCTTCCTTTCAACACGTGAACTCCGAACAGTGCGGGATCATCGTTCATCATGCCGTACTTGGTGAGATATCGTACCTGACCGGGCATGAAGACAGGCCCTGACGATGAGGACGCACGTTCACGTATAGCCTCAATCGTGTCATCGATTTTCTCAATAATCTGGTAAATGAGGTTTGAATGTATGAAATTATATCGGGGTGTTGAACCTTTTTTTGTGCTGCTGGCCAATTCCTTTCGGACTTGGTCGTTCCCTTCAACTGAAAGAGCGATAAGAAAGCGATGCTCTTCATGTTCCGTGGCCTGAATCATACGTATATCACTGCGGTTAACAGGGCCGACTTCTGCTTTGCTGATCGGTATCTTTCGTTTCGCCAGTTCATCAATCACTGCTTCGAGTCCACCAACCGTACGGGCTTTGACGACTGCGCCAACCCGTAATTCATCGGCGTAAACACATTGTTCTGAGAAGAGTGTTTTGTCAGCATCTGGGTTTTTGTGGGAGCCGAAAAAGTGAGATCGCGCCATCACATTTTTGCAAACACTGCACATAATCGGCGTTGCGTTGCGAATTCGCTTCGTTTCATCATTCATCAATTTGACAGCATCTGAAGTATCTTCACCTTCGCCTGGGAAGAAAATTTGACTTCCAATAAGGATATCTTGCATGTCTGGAATACTCAGTTTCAATCCACGAGCAGCAGAGGCTGTTTTGACGCTGTCCCAACGGTTACCGGCATCTCGCATTTCCGCCATTCCGGACGGTACTCGAATAGCACGGATATGGTTGTTGACGATTCCGGTATTTGTGTTGTACAGTACTTTGTTTCCGACTTTCGCAGTCCCTTTTGTTAGGATGACATCCACGGTCTTTCCAAGCCCGACTTCTTCGCGAGATTCGAGGACATAGCCTTCCGCCATTTCGTTTGGGTCAATGATACGGTCATCTCGGGCGAAGTGTTGCGCCATAAACAAGAGGACGAACAACAGGTCTTGCAACCCTTCACCGTTTTTTGCACTCATCGGGACAAAGAGGCGGTCGTTTTCGATGTCGAAGTTTCCAAGGCCTTCCCAATATTTGGTAATGTTATAGTTGTGCTTTGCGACTTCGCCTAAAAGTTCGTAGAACTTTTTATCGGCTAAGGCTTGAGCATCTTTTGACTGGTTTTTCCAGGATTCCCATGAAGAGCGGCCTCTTTTGGACTCCCATTGATGGATTCGATCAATTTTATTACCAACGATAACAAAAGGCACGCCTTTTGAAGTCAATGTTTTGATGCTTTGAACGGTTTGGGGCTTGAAACCTTCGACCATGTCAACGATTAAAATTCCGATATCTGCAACGCCTCCACTGCGATTGCGAATTGAACCAAACGACTGATGGCCAGGTGTATCGATGAAAATGAGGCCTGGGATTTCGATGTTTGGTTTTTCTTTGAACGGCATGCTCGCAATGGCTGTTTCCATAAGGCTTGCAGGGACATTCGTAACGCCGAGCTCTTGCGTGATTCCTCCTTCTTCACGGTTCATAACGTTGGTTTGACCTTTGTCCCCGATGGAACGAAGAAGGTCAAGAAGGCTTGTTTTGCCGTGGTCGACGTGGCCGGTGACCGCAACAATAGGTTGACGAACACCAAGCGCGTTCTTTTCCAAGCCGTCGTCATTGGACATGTGAATCAACTACGTGGTGATTCGACTATTCATAAACCCAAGAAGTGATGGTTTGTTCCCAATCCATGAGTCCTTCTGGAAACCAAAGTCCGAGTTCGAATTCAGCCGTATCTGCTGCATCTGAGCCGTGAATCATGTTGTATCCCATGTCCATGCCAAAGTCGCCACGGATGGTTCCCGGAGCAGCTTCTCGGCCGTTGGTTGCGCCAATGAGGGTTCGAGCAACGGCAATGGCATCTTTTCCGGACCATGCCATGCAAACGACCGGCCCAGAGGTCACGAATTTGATTAATCCCGGATAGAAGGGGCGTTCAGCGTGTACAGCATAGTGGGTTTCCGCAGTTTCTTTGCTTGGAACAACCGATTTTAATCCGACGAGTTTGAGTCCTTTCTGCTCAAAACGTCCAATAATTTCTCCGATGAGTCCGCGTTGTACGCCGTCAGGTTTGATCATAATGTAGGTTGTTTCCATGGTGTTCACCAATTCAGCCGACTTGACGCCCCTTTATGAGCCATACGGAGGAACAGCGACAGCGGTTGCGCTCTAACTTGTTAAAAAACCAGTGCACTTGGCAGAAGAGTGCTTCAAAAGCCACCCTTCACATAGTGACGGGTCCACTTCACTCGGCGCGAGTTTCGCTTGAGTTTCACCATGTTCTTGCGTGCTTTTGAGTTCTTAAACCACAAGACACTTCCGTCTCGGCGGACGAACATCATGCCCGTACCAGGTTCAATCTCTTCTCCAGAAAAATTACAGATTCGTCGTTCAGGCATTGTTCATCACCGTGCGTTCAATTTACGGGCTTCTCGGCCGGTATCCTTGAGCATCAAAATATCCCCAACACGAATCGGTCCGAGGACGTTACGAGAAATAATTCGTCCGACGTCACGAGGGTTGGGTGCGTCGTTCACACGAACCTTCACTTGAGTTGCTTCGCCTGTCATACCGGTTCGACCGACAATTTCGACGACTTCAGCAGGCCATCCACCGAGTTCTTCGCTCATTTTTGTCATCTCCACATTTGGTTTCAAGCCTTGAGCCCGTTAATGGCTTCAACAACTTTGCTAAATTCTTCTTGAGCCCCTTTGGTGATTTCCATCACGGCAATAGAGGCTGCTTTGACACCTGCTGGAAGTCCAGCGGCTTGTGCGAGATGTTCTTGAGAAGGAACGTATCCGAAAGGAATTCCTTTTTCTGCGCAAATCAATGGGACGTGGGCAAGGAGTTCAGGAGGGTTGACATCTTCTGCGAGGATGATGAATTGTGCAGTGCCGCGCTCTGCGGTCTTTGTCACTTCATTGCTACCTTTCTTGATGCGGCCGTTGGAATTGGCTTGCAGCATGTCGTAGATTTGGTTCGATACTTCTTCAGGGGTTTCAAATTGCACGTGTACAGTCACTGGAATCACTCTGTCCTCATGTTAAGGGCGTTCCTCCGCACAACCTCGCGGATATAAACACAGCGGAAGGAATAGCCGGGTTGATTGTTCGGTTTAGAGATATGAAAACTGTGGAATCTACAGGTCAAGTGGGGTACTGAAAGACCTTCAATGCCATTCAAGCCGTTCAAACAATTCATTCACGCCTCGAGCGAGGGCAGGTCCGCCGGAGATAACATCACGAGGATTTGAAAGTGAACCTGTTGCATGCACGCCGTCGACATATCGAATGAGCCGAGCGATCGCCCCTCCGGTAAACAATCCGTGCGAGCATGCAGCATGAACCGCAATGGCGCCTTGGTTGCGCAATGCTTCTGCAGCTCTGCAAATTGTACCTCCAGTTGCAATCATATCATCGACAATGGCCACCGTCTTCCCGTCTACATTCAGATTCTTTGCTTTGTGAACAATGGTATGGGCGTCAATACGAGTTTTCTCAAGATACGAAAACTCACAGTTCATCTCTTTGGCAACGGTAGATGCTCGGTCAATCGCTCCTTTGTCCGGGGAGAGAATGAAATCAGGTTGAACGTGTTCTTGCAAATGCAATGCTAATTCAGGCATGGCAGATGTGAATGCAACAGGAACGGGCAAATCTTCCAACACAGAGGGGGCGTGTAAATCGAAGACGATTATTCCGTCACATCGTGAGGCCAAGAGGTGGCCGATGGCTCGAGCAGAAATTGCTTCACCTGGTTTGAATCGCTTGTCTTGCCTCGAATAGCCGAAATAAGGTATTGCTAAGAGAATACCAGGTCCGACATCATCAAGTTGTTGCGGACCAATTTCACGCAAGTTTTCCATTGTACCTTTCCGTACATCGTTGATGGCCTCAAGCATGAGCAGCGTTTCAACGATTCCGGAATCGGGGAACGTATTCGAGACCAACACAACTGGTTCGTTACGTACAGCTTCGATGGTTTCACTCGGAATACGGATATATCCTTCTGAATCCGGAAAACGGCGCGTTTCAAGCGGATGATGTGACCATCCCAGTGAAGTTGCTAACTGCTCGGCTAACAAACGAGAATTGCTTCCGGATAAGACGACCATGCGATTCCCTTGGTGCAAGCGAAGTGGTGGCCCTTCATGTTCTTTGCGAATGCTCAGGTTCGACGACTCTGCATGGAAGGAACAAAGAGTGCGCGAGGCAGGACTTGAACCTGCGACCTCCCGGTTATCAGCCGGGTGCTCTAACCGACTAAGCTACCCGCGCAACTGTAGTTCGGCCGACTCACCTCCCCGTCATAAGAGTGACGGAGAGTTAATGTTCGTTTCCGTGGTGTTACAGAATCACTCTTCTTCGCTCATTGCGTTAATCGAAATGTACGACGGTAAGGTCAACACTTTGTCGAATGTTCGCGAGAGAACAACTTCATCAAGACGTTCTCGGGTTCGTGAAAAAGCGTTGATTGGAATTCGCAGTTGTGCTCCAACCCCGTATTGCTTTTGGATTCCGATTCGCACCTGGACGATGACGCCTCGATATGTTCGCTTTACTTTGAACAAATCAGTTATCACGCCGATTTCATCACCTTGGTTGTCGAGTACTGCTCGGTCAAGCATTTCATCTGGTGCATACAGTTTTTCATCAATCCGGACGGTGTTTCTCCATCGTCGTTGTAGTTCTCTCATCGATTTTGAAAGTTTAACAGTTCCATCGTTACGTATACTATGGAC